>CANQND010000005.1 GCA_947625115.1 uncultured Clostridia bacterium
AAAAGTATTGACATATTCAAATATTGCATATATAATGTATGCAGTAATTGCATAATTGCAATTTCGGCTCGGCACTGAGTCAAAATACCTCGAAGATCTGCTCTCGATGAGTGTCCCATCGGGGGTTCCCGTTCAGGCGTTCACCGGGATCGTAACCCGGAATATATATTAAGTCCGCCCGAAAAAGTTGGCGGCAAAGGAGAAAAAAATTATGGCAGGAGTCAAGGCAATGGTAAGTGCAAACTTTCTTGGTAGGACGGTAACCGCCTCCAAAAACACAGGCAAGTATTGCTACACGTTCGTTCAGGGGGATAAACTCGTATCAGATACTTCCGGTAAGCAGCGTGGTATGTATCTGGATCCGCAGATCCTCACTTTCTGGACGACGGAGGACATTCGCTCAATTGGTTATGAGCAGAGTGTTCAGCTTGAAGTCGAGATAGTAGGTGATTCGGTAGTTGTTAAAAGTGTAAAAGTTTAATTTCACGACCGCAGACGTGGGGCGATAGGTTTCTGCGGAGCTTCTAAGGGATTGTGCTGAACAGTCCCTTTCCATTCATCGCTGTGCTATTGGGCGGTGCAATAAATTTTCTCAGGAGGTGATATCTCAATGGCAAAAAAATGGAGTAAAGTCGGCCCTGTAAAGGGTCGCGGCGGCAAACAAATTGGTACAAGGTTGCGCAATAATTCAACCGACAAGGAACGCGTGCCACTTAACCCGCACGGCAAGTACGGCAAAGCAACTGTTGAGTTACAACAGGGTGTGCGTATGACCAACGAGGGTGAGATTAAGCGGAACAAAAAGGGTGAACCGCTCACCCTGACAAAGGAACAGCGCGCTTATCGTGCAGGTTATCGCAGTGCGGTGATTGACCAAACAAAGGCGTATAAAGCAAAACATTAAGGAGGTAAATTATGAGCAACTATAATTTTGCCGCACACGCGGCAAGCGACCGCCGCAAGTGGGTCGTTGTAACTATATCCATACTGTTAATAATCGCGGTGATCGTCACCGGTGTTTTGACAGATTGGTTTGTTAATTGGAACAAATACTGCCTGTTCGGTCACGACTATGGCGAGGACGGAATTTGCACTCGTTGCGGCAAAGAGAAGTTGGACGAGGTGGAAAAAGCCCCGTCCGACGACAAGACCAACGAGGGCGGCGATGATCGCAAAGAAGCTGCTGTGAACGGCGGAGGTATGGCGAGCGTTCTGCCCGGGAACGGTATTCGACTGATGGCTGCCAAAATGTCACCGATTGACGGCGTTCCCACGTCCGTCGTAGAGAACACGTGGACTCTGACTGCAACCGTCAACGAGGAAGCGGACAACAAGCTCGTCGATTGGACCGTTGTTTGGGTAAATCCCTCTTCGGAATGGGCAAACGGAAAGACTGTTACAGATTACTTGACAATTACTCCCGAATCGGACGGAGCGTTGTCTGCTACGGCAAAAGTACTGCAAGCGTTTGGCGAACAAATTAAAGTCGTATGCACCGCGCGTGACACTACGCTCGGCACAAAAAGTGCGGAATGTTTGTTCGATTACGTCCAAAAAATAACCGGAATAACATTCAATATGCCGCAAGTTTCGAGCGAAACAACAAGTTTTTCGTACGAATTTGAAACGTCGGCTTACACGGTGGCGTCAATTCAAGAACTTAAATTGAGTAACAATACATTCAAATTATCTACTGGTTTCGTTAACAAAGTGAAAGAAAAAGTAGGTACTCTTGGCGATGTCAATGTCACTGTTGATAATGCTACAATTGCTATTGATAATAATCAACTTAAACTTACAAGCCGTGTGAAAAATGTTGCTAGTATGCTTGAAGGTACTGTCATAGGCTATGGTTTTTCGGGTCTTTTCGTTTATGTTTCGTCCGCTTCTGGCGGTCTTTCGAAACCCAACGTTACTGACTTGCAAATTTACTCGGCTTTTCGTGAAGCCATAAGCGAGTACGAAGTGCATGGTTCTTTTACTGTGCAAATGACTGCAACTTACGAGGGTCAAACTTACACGTCAAGTACGAAAAGTATCGACGTTACTTTTGATGGTGACGCATTGTTCTTGCCTGTCAGTGAGTTGGCATTGGATCAAGACCACATTCTCGCATAGGGGGGCAATTATGGACAAGCAAGAAAAAATAATTACGATCGTGACGGTTGCGTTGCTTGTCCTCGCTGCCGTCATAGTAGTGCTTGTGTGGGGCGCGTACAGCAATTGGTTCAAAACCGATTTCGAGTACTTGTACCTTACGTCGAATGGTGAACGTCTGCAACAATTTGAAACCTATCGCTTGGGCGATGTGCAGTTGGACGTTCACCAATTCGGCGGCAAAAGCGGTTTTTCCGTTCGTGTAGTGGCTCTTGCGGAAGAAGATTTCACTTACACCGTTGACGGCAAGTACTACAACTTTGTTGATGAGCTTGCATGCAAGGACGTAACCGAGGCTTTCGGCGTTGTTTCGGGCAAAAGAAGTTTTGTATTGCATGCCCGTAGCGATATACTCGACATTTTGCAAGCTATCTATCCGAATAGCGTTGTCGCGCTCATTAGCGATCTCGATCAGCCGATACACTTTCATCTTGTAGTCACGGACAAGGCGGCGAAACATAGCTTTGAACTGACGTTTTGCTGCAAAATGCCCGTGACTGACATCGAGATAGATCCTGATCACGTATTTACAAGTGGAGGACTGTTATGCGTAAGTTAGCAATTGTTTTATTGGCAGTATTGTTTGTTGTCGCTTTGGGCGGCGGATATTCCGCTGCCTTTGCTGATGACATTAACGAGAATTTTGCCACCTCGTATGTGTTGGATGATCTCGCCGGGGCTAATATAGACGGCAAGGTTTTCAACGTTCAAGACTATCCGCAGGACGTCAAGGGCGAGTTGCGGTTGATTGCTTTTATGGAATATGCTTACAGCGAAAAGGAGGATCTGCGAGATTACTATGGGTTGTATTTCTACCTGTACAATCCCCGTGCAATTCAATTTACCGACGACGAGCGCAACAAGGTACAGATTGCCACGGAATACGAACAGCAGGGGAATGAGCTGATACCCACCAAATGGGAAAAGTTCAACCTCAAACTGTGCAGCATATCCGCCGAGCGATTGTTTGTTAAGTTCAGAGTGGACAACGTTGCCGCTATCTACGAGCGAGTATCTCAACATCCTGAACTACGTCGTTATGATATTTCGGGTTTGGAACTTGTAACTCCCAGTAGCACCAATGCCAAAGAGTACGGTGTTGGCGGAACGTGGCAATATTCAGGCTACGCCCGCGGCTGCGGCGATGACGTCTTGGAAAATACTTTGCAGTGCAACGCAAGCACCACGCAGGTTTTGCAGCTTGACGATCTGCACCATACATATTACCGTAATTGGATAGAGGAGTACAAAAACGGGTTCAATAGTGACGGAATAATAGCCGGCAGAAAGGCGCAACAACTTAATTCGGTGTATTTCAGTGTTCCCAACTACTATGTAGAGCAGTATAAACGTTTGTACAGCATTCAAGCGGAAACATACCGTTATTTGACGTCGCCGATTGTAGTCATTACAGATAAATATATTACAAGCAATCAAGCCGACTCTTACTACAATCGGTTGCTTTCTCAGCGTAATCTTTATGACCCGTCTAAGCGGGATAATGCAATGTCTGCAACTTTGTATTGGGACTACGGCTCTGGCTTGGTTCATTCTTCTAACGTTGGCAGAACTGCGTATAACTACTTCGACAGGGAGTACAGCGACACGTTGCACACTCTCGCTTGGGTTTTCCGTCAAGATAAGCGCGCTGATGAGGTGAGCGTTGAGTCTGCCGATCTGTTGAGGTATATGTCTGAGTACAGTGATTTATTTGATGATCATTCTATTCGTGGCAAATATGCTTCGGATTTATTTGCCGATCATTATTACAGTTATGGAATGAATTACAGTTCGTTCTCTAACGGTTACTACCCAATAGATTTGGACGTGTCCGGGGATAAAGATTTTGTCTTTACAGAAAGCGATAGTACGCAATCTGCTTGGGACAGGTTTTTCAACGGGCAAAACCATGTGGACGGCAAACCTTTTTCGCCCATAGTGGAAGTGAGCTACAACGATGTGAAAGGGTTGACCGACGACGAGCTTGCTCAGAAGTATTACATAGCTAAAGAGGACGCAACGGACTTTTACAATTACGTGTGGAGTAACTCGGACAGGACGGTGTACTTGTTCCACTTTGCTCAGAGCGACTACTATTCCAATGACGTGCGTGCTTATGCAAAATTTTCAGTGTATGAGAATAACAATGTCGGTTTTGTTGCCCAAGAGGTTGCCTATCTTGATTTTGATATAATCTCTATGGGGTACGAAAACGATATGGGACATATTGAGATAATTCCGGTTGTAAGCAATCCCGTTGACATAGTTTCTTCCATTGAGTCGGGCAGCCCTGTAACGGGTTGGGATAAGGTTTTGGACGAATTGGAGGACTTTTGGAACAGGGTCGAGAACTTTTTCAACCGTGTCGGAAACTTTGCCACAGAAAATTGGTGGCTTTTCGTCATACTCGGAGTGTTAATACTGTTCGGAGTTCTCAGTTATTTCTTCCCCGTACTGCGAGTAGTTTTCAAGTGGCTTTGGATAGGGCTTAAATGGCTGCTGAAAATCTTGTGGTGGATAGTTTCCGCCCCTGCGCGTCTGATCGTGCTGATTGCTAACAGCATAAAGAACCGAGCGGAGAGAAGATCCGGCACAAAGACATAAAAAAACACCCCGGACACTTGTCCAAGGTGTTGCGGAGCCTCACAGCCAGCCTTCTTGGGAAGGTACTTTCACTCTCATAAGCTACTCCGCTCGGTCGGTCTTAGCTTGCTTTCCGACTTTAGCCGTTGTATGGCTACCGAGAGGATTTAATTCTAACATAAAAAGGAGATGTTGTCAATGGCTAAAATTGTAAACAGGAAAAGAAAACCTAACGAAGCAAACCTCGCCGGCTTAATGGTTGTGGGGTCTGAGGTCGCGTGGGATAAGTTTCACAAACGTTGGCGTAAGGGAGTTTATGGCGCCGTGGACAAAGAATTGCCATTTATTACCACTACCGTGCAGTCCAAGGACGGCACGCGGCGCAGAAAATTTGTAAATGACGTCACGGAACTGCCGAACGTCACGAAGGAGCGGGTAATGGCTTTCTTTGACAATAAGCAAAACGCCCAACGTAGCAAATGCTACCTTGTAGATAAGGCTCTTTACGACGAAATGCTTAACGGGCGCAAAAGATGATCACTATTATTTTCGGCAAACCGGGTGCGGGCAAGACGGCGTATTTAGTCAGTCAGATGTTACGGTTTCTTGGCAACAGCCGCGAGGCTTACGAGCTACTTTGGAATTGTCGGGACAGAGTGATCGCTCTGGATCAGCGCGGCTTGCAGTACACCGTTCCCACCACTCCGCCCGTCTACACCAATTTTCCCGTGTCGGCGCACGTTGGATACAACAAATGGCGTAGTAGCTTATATGTAGACGGCTTTCACCTCGGTTTGGAAAACGACTTCGTACCAATTACCAATGTATTGCCGGGCGCGGTGATTGGCTTGACCGAGGTGCAACGGTACTACAATAGTAGAAACTCCAAGGACAGCAAAAAGGCTTTGCCCGATTGGGTCAGCAGGTTTTACGAGGAACACCGCCACTACGGCTTGCAGATCTACTTGGACCTACAACGCATTGGGCTGTGCGACTTGAATATCCGAGAACTTGCAGGGCGCATTGTTGAGGTGTACGACCTGCAACACGAGGTTGATCGCCGCGGCAACATTCTCGCCTCGAAGTTTTCTCTCCGTTGCTGGGACACTCTTGCCGCCGCCGAACGTTACGTGGACAACGATAGCTTGACCAACTTTGAGCACGAGGAGTATATCTTCGAGGGCAACGTGTTCGAGGCGTACACCTCGGCGTGTTATTTCGACGCTTTTTTGCCAAGCTGCGGCAGGGACTTTTCCCTGCGTACCCACACCGAAGCGTTGCGGAATGACGCCACGTTGCAGTTAGAATTTTCAAAACAGATCTATCGGCAAAGTGCGCCACGCGGATTTTATCCCGGCGAGGCGGAAGATCTCCGCAAAGAGTGGCTCAAAAATGGCAAAGACGAAACGTTGCAAGAATACATTTTGAGGACGGTTTATGGAACTACATAACTTTTTAACTCAATACTACGAACTCTTTTCTGAGTTGGAGATCAACAAGGCGCAACTGCCCGAAGAGTTCTATGTGGTAAGCCGCAAGTTGTTACTTAGCCAATTTGAGCAAGCAACAACTACTTTTCTTGACGAGCAGGAGCTTCAATTTGCCGAGAAACGCTTCAAGCTGAAATTCGATGTCGCGAATTACACCCCGCGCCGTCGTTTAATCTTTTGGTGGAACCGTAAAGCAAAGGCTTTACTCAAACAATACCGCGCTGAATTAGAGCTTTATCTTTCGGAGATCTCCAAGGAAACACGCGACACCAAGGCAGACAAGAACATTTTGGACGACCTGCCCGCGCAGAGTTCGATTTCAAGCCCCTCAACGTTGCCTGCGCCTACTACTGACTCAACCGACCAAACACCTGCACCGCCTCCTACAACACCGTAGAGAGGCAGGTAAGGCTTCTGCGGCGATTGTCAAGAGAGACGGCGGGCTTTATGCTCACGCCGTAGGCGGGAGGGATAAATCCGTCGGCGACCTTGACAAGAAAGCCGTCAGAGGTTAGGCTCTCCGCTCGGGTGGACGCGTGCGTCCGCCCCTACCTGCCACACCAAACAAACACTTCACCGCAGCAGCAGCGCTGCAACGAGCGCAGCCGTGCGCGCGGCTGTGGAGGTGAGATCCTTTGGCCCGCGCAGCGGGCCGTGTGCCACCTACTTGATACTGGTGGCACAACATACAGGCAAATGGGCATTTTTGCCGTTGCCTATGGCATTTTTTACAAAAATTTCGAGGTGAAAAAATGAATTATCTGTATGACAAAGACACAGGCGAGAAGATCCCCAACGTTTATGAAAAGGACGGGCAAATTGTAACGATTGAGTATGAGTATTTCGACAGTGTGATTAGCACAACGGAGTCCACCGGTGTTGAAGTTTTGAAGTTTGCTAAGCCGTTCCGAGTTCCCCGCCACGTGGCACTTGACGCCGAAATGTGTTCAGACTACTTTACAAATTTTGAGTTTGCTGAGGCGGTAAGTACCCAGCGGTGGAAGTCGGTAGGCGGAACATTGGTTCCGACAGATCCAATGGTAAAAGTGGCAGATTTGTTGGCTTCGAGGCAACAAGCAGCAAGGGAGAGTAAAAGGCGATTCTACAACTACGCTTTGGGTGAAAACAATTGGCAGTACTTTTGTACATGGACTTTTGCCGATCCTCGCTGCCGTTCCGACAAAGATTTACTGTATGCTACATACAGCAAGTTTTTGGCGGTCATCCGCAAGTCTAACCCGGACGTAAAAGCGATTGCAACGTACGAAGAGTTTGAGAAGGGCGGTTACCATATGCACGCATTGCTTGGCAATTGTTTGCTGCGTTTGACACCGGCACTGAACCCGCATACCGGCGAGTTTGTTTATTCCGAGTTTGGTAACCAAATATTTAACTGTATCGACTGGCAGGCGGGTTTCAGCACGGTGTGCTGTATTGTTCCGGGATCTACCAAGCAGCAAGTTGTTAATTACTTGGGAAAGTACTTGACCAAGAAATGCCCGGCTCCGTATCGTTGTAAACGGTTTTTCCATACTCTCAACTTGGACTACCGTGACTGTTATATGTTCAACAGTCAAAATAGAAGTGATCCGGTTGTTCGTTTTCTTCTGAATGTCAAGGACGAACTTAACAACGGTGAGCGTCCCAATGTTATCCGAGAAATGGTTGACGCTTTTGATTTGGAACAGGTGAAGCGTAGTGAAACCGTTACTGTTTACCGCTCGAAAGTAGATATTGCCGGTTACTTGGACAACTATCCCGATGTGTTCACTCCGAAAAAAAAATTAGTGTCAAATTTAGTGTCAGAGCAAAAATAAAGGGAAACACTTTTTAGGTGTTTCCTTTCATTTTGGGCTGTTTTCGCCTGTTTTTGCCCATTTTTTGGCGGAGAGAACAGGATTTGAACCTGCGGAGGCTGTTAACCTCGCACGCTTTCCAAGCGTGTGCCTTAAACCGCTCGACCATCTCTCCATAAAGGCGATACGACTTTTGTTGCCATATAAGAATACCAAAAAATTGACATTTAGTCAATAGAATTGAAGTAAAAATATCTTTTCGACGACCGAAACGCATTTGAATGCGGTGGTTGCGGGGATTCCTCTTCCACCACTGCGTGGTCCCCCTCCCCCTCGTCGCCGCACGGCTTTGGTTAGCACCAAGCGCGTAAACGCGCTCGGTACCGCTAACAGTCGGCGGCTCCTCTTCCCACACAAGTATTAGCGTACTTGCACGGGGACCCATTTTGCTTATCGACGGGGACGGTCTGTTTGGTGAACACGTCTTGCGACGAGGAGGGTATTTTCAACAACGGGGCTACTGTCTGAGGGAGCGGGATATGTTCAAGATATGTGCAAAACAAAGGACCCGCCAAAGCGAGTCCTTTGTAAAAGGCAAAAGATTTTTGAGTTGCCGCCATTGGGTTACGACTTACATCTTTGTGCTTTTTCAGTCAAAATGCGGCAAACAAATCGTTCAAGTTATGCGTCAACGCGCGTAAATTGTCCCGAATAGGGGTCCCCAGATGTGTTGCAAAGTTCCAGCGCGCCGCTCTCCAACTCCGCCAAATACAACTCCAAAGAAAATCCGCCCGTTTTTGTTATCTTAAACGTATATAAGTTTACACAAGTTCCGCTACCGCTGTAATAATAAGTATCTTCCGTAGTCGCTGTAACCGTTTCGGTAATTTTGTCGCCGCCGTCAACGGTGTAGGTGAGAGTAAGTTCTACCGCGCCGTCCTTGTTTGCAACAACAATTTCCGTAAATACATAGGTACTACTCACAAATCCACTACCCTTAAACGAAACGTTACCCTCGTACTTTGTTCCCTCAACGGGATCAACGGGCTGTGCGAGTTCGGGGTTTTCAAGAGTCATTTCGCCGATAGTGTCGCCACTAACCACAAAGCTCAACTTGGACTTGTCCGCTGTTCTGCCAACAGAAAAAGCTGTGGTTGTCTTATAGGGTTGGACAGACTTGTTCACAAAAGGATACAATTTCCACCAAACCGCAACGGTTGTTGAACCTTTCCAAGTGCTGAGATTTTGCGTCAAAAAAGTACCCGTACTATTACGATTGTCTGTTTTACTGAAAGTGTCAGTGTACTCTTGTCCGCCAAGAATAAATGTCACTGTCGCTTGCGTATCATCACCGTCTATCAAAGTTACAGACTTGAAAACAATCGTATACTCATTAGACGTAGGCGTGTACGAAACTTCGCCGACATATTTAAGCAGATTGCTATCCTCAGACGCGGAAGCGTCCTTTTGGAAAATTCTTGCAACCGCGTTGTCGTCGCCCGTTGCGGAGTAACCCGTAAGTTGATCCTTGCCCTCATTGAGAGTGAGAATAAACGTTGTTTTTGCTGACGACAAACTGTAAACTATTACCGCATACTTGTCAATACGATACAGCGTTGCAGGATTGTTTTGTGAGTTGATATTGTAGGTAACCACGCCCAACGCACTAATGGTAAAATAGGACGTACCGCTATCGGCGTTCCATTTGCCCACAAGGTCTTCTGCCGCAACATCTTTGAGTTCGGCAGTCTTGCTGAACACCGTGCCGTCAATGGAAATACTGTCGGCAGAAGTTACAACAATACGAAACGTGTCAACGCTATCGGGGTCGAGGTACTTGTTTACCGCTTCCAATGTCAACGGGTGGAGATATTTTCCGTCCTCAATAGCGGAGCCAACAACGTCACTGCCGCTTGCACCCGCCTCGGAGATCACGATTTCTTTGTTGCCGCTCTTCCAAACACCGCAAATATCGGCAAGGGATACAGATGCTCCCTCTTCCCAAATAGCATACAACGGCAACGTGAAGCCACCCTCGCTTTCTACAAGATATTGCTGATAGGTACCATAATTTACGTTCGTGATAGAACCATTATTGATAATGATAGTACCTTGCTCATCGTAGGACCAACCCTTGAAAGTGTGACCTGCATAGGTAAACGGACACACCGCGGGTAACAGAGAGCCGATGGAGGCTTCCATTGTAAAGGTGATATCTTTTTGAACTTCACCTGTGGCTTCGCCGGGGTTCAATGCCAACGTTATTGTTGCTTTTGTCCAAGAAGCCATTATGCGAATGTCTTCGTCGGGCATTTGGTAAGTTGCGTCGGGTTGCAAGTCCGTTGCTATTTTCTTCCAACCTTGGTCTGTGTTGTGTTGAATTGTCCACCCTGCAAAAGTGTAACCTTGGCGTTTCCAAGTACATTGCGGAAGAGTGATCGTTGCACCCGCCTCATAGTTACCTGCGCCCTCGGGTTCGCTTCCCGAAAAGCCAGCCTCACTATTAGCACCTCTGTAATACTCTACCGAGTGACCCGTGGCGGGAGGGATAACCTCTCCGCTATCTTTTGTGAAAACGGCAGAACATTCGCTACCCAAAAGGTCAATGGTAATAGTCAATTGACCCTCTTCCGCGACAACGGTCAGCGTGTAAGCGTCCTCAAATGTTCCCGTACCTACGTTACCGTCCCAAGTAAGCGTGTAAGTATCTTGCCACTCTGCACTAATCAGTTTGAGAGTGTCGCCGTTAAGCTCGGCACTTGTGAAATTGTAACTTTCTCCGTAAGAGTCTACCAAATCGGGCATTCCGCTCGGATTGCTGTACTTTCCGTCAGCGTCAGCGGGTTTGGTTGACGGTGCTGTCCAAACACATACTACCGTAACGTCACTGTTAAGAGTATAATCGTTGATAGTTTCGCTCGTGTAGGATTGTCCCAGAATATTGTAGGACAAGGGGTTATTTCTCTCCGAATCCATACACCAATAAGCAATATAGTCCGCACTAAGGTTACTACCCTCTTCTAAGTAGATAACGAAATCGTTCCCTGCCTTGTCGGAATTTTGGAAAGTTACCGCCACAAGGTCTACCTCAAAGGTATAATTTTGACTGTCGCTTTCATTGTTGAACACAAGAACGAGCTTGCGCCCTTGCAATGTACCCGAAACAAACGTTATTCCGCAACCATCGTTCATTTCGTCGTAGCCAACAACCGTAATTTTGCCGTCGGCTGAAATGGTATATTCAAAGTAGTATTCGGTATAACCGCCGTCAAACATATCACCTTGAAATTGCGCACAAGAATAGTCTTCCTCAAACAATTGCAACAACAACATTGTGTCGTCGTCTTGTGTGTGAAGAACGAACGCGTTAAACGGTTCTGTTGTAAACGGTTTCCCCGTGGGGGGGGTGACTTCACCCTCCCACACACATTCGATTTCGGTATCTTCTGCGGGTACTATGTAGCTTCCAAAGTCTTCCGCGTCAGATTGCACGCCGCCTACCTTGTAGAACGGGGGACAATTGTCTTGTTCATCGTACGTATATTGCGTTATGTCAACAGCCGTACCTGCGGGATAATACACGTTTTTGTCCGTGCCTTTGTTATCGATGTTTTTAAGAGTGATTTGCACCAAATTGCCCGCAAACGTGTATTGAGTTGTGTTTCCTGACGTGGTAAAGCTGAATACCAATTTCAACGTACGTCCGTGCAACGAACCCGATACAAATGCCAAGCCTACCGAACCATCAAAATCGGCAACGGTTACTGTGCCGTCGGTTGCAATCGAATAGGTAAATCCGCCGGATATGCCCCATTCTCCCATGCCGACACCGCCGACAAGTTGAACCATACCGGACATTCCCTCTTGTTCTTCCGAGAACAACATTACCGCACCCGAAACATCGCCGTCGCTCAACACCATTGCGGCGTCGATAAGTTCTGTCGTGAACGGAGCTTCTGTGCTTTCGTTCCATACGGCAACATAATGCGTTGTTGCGGTGATAGTGACTGTGGAACCAACAGCGTGCAACGTTTTGGGTTCCGCCTCGTCGGCTTTGTCGTTCCAACCGCCGAAAGTGCCGCCGACATAGGGGTGATCGTCCGCATCGGGGAAAGTTACTTCCAAAGAGCCGTCGTCGTCTTCGTCCCAAATAACGGTCGCGTCGGTGCCGTCAAGATAGTCGAAAGTAGCGGCAACACGGAATTTTGCCGTGAGCGTGATTTCTTCGGTTATGGGTGTGCTACTAATATCAAACACCTCGCCGTCCTTTAACCAAGCGTAGAACAGCTTGCCTTGGGGGGCTTTGGATTCGATACCGTCGTAAGTGAAGAGCGTACCGTACTCTACTTCAACGGTTTCGGTTTGATCGTTGATAGAAAGAGTAACAGTGATGTTGTACACGTAGTCGCCGAAAATATATTTTTCGCCGCCGACAGTAGCAAGACCGCTGAATCCTATAAAATATCCATATTGCGATACTGCCGTCAATTCAAAGACGTCGCTGCCGAAAGTAAAGCCGACAGTAGCAGTTTCTTCTTCTGCCGACGTACTCTTGACGGTGTACGTGCCTTGTACGGGGTCACTTGCCGCCTTGAAAGTTGCCTTTCCGAAACCGTCCAAAGTCAATGTGGCCTTTTCGTCCTTGGAGGTATAAGTTCCCTCGTAACCGTCAGAGAACACGGCTTTGCCGTTTTCGGTTTTGAATATCATTTGTGAGGAATAGGTTGTGACGGTGTACAAACCCGTGCCGCCATCGTAGGTGTAGGGATATATCGAAGAATAGCTTTCGGAATAGAAAATTTCCACATAGCCGTCATCGCGCACCACTACCTTTGTGTATCTGCCGCCCTCATCTACTTGGAAAGTCTGTTGGAATACGGCAACAATTGTAACGTCGCCTTGTACGGTTACCGTTGTTCCGCTGATCAAATCTTCATAGTCCTCGCGTTTCCAACCGAGGAAAGTCCAACCGTCTTTTTCGTAGGTACATTCGGGCAATTCAATGGGTTCTCCCGCAACGCCTTGTTTGGCGTCAATTTTGTCGGTGTGACCGTCAACGCTGAAAGTAACGGTTACGCGTTTTGCCCAAATTGCATAAAGCGTGAGATTGTCCTTAACTTCGGTACCATCAAAATCGAAATAAGTTGTTGAATCACTACTTATTCCCCAACCCTTGAATTCGTAACCGTCGCGGGTGGGTTGTTGTGCGGGACGAGTGGCGTGTCCGCCGTAGTCGAACGTTTGCGGTTCGGGCAAGTTGCTTACGCCATCGCCGTTAGCCTCAAATGTTACCGTTACGGTAGAACGCTCTTCCCAATGAGCAACAAATGTTGTATCTTCTTTGATAGTGTAGGGGAACGTGACTTTTTGATTGTCTACAAACCAACCCGTAAACGCGTGTTTATCCCATTCGGGCTTGGTGGGTTCATATATGCTGTTGCCGGGATACACTTGTTGAGGACTCGGAGCAACGCCGTCGGGACATTCGCCAAGTTCAAACGTTGCCGTTACTTGTTCCGCCCTGTGGAATGTTTTATCAAACGAATAATCCCAAGTGGCTTCCGCATGCATTGTAAACTCTTCGAGAGAGTTCAACGTAAGAGTGACTGTATAAGCCCCTATCGTGAAAGAAACAACCGTTTTTCCGTCCACAACAGAAGTGCCTGTGGGGGAAAGATCGCCGCTGTAATCGTAGTTAAGCTCGTGGAAAGAGATTGTGCCGTCTTCGCTTACTTTGAGCAAGTCGTATGTGCTAAGAAGCTCAAATGTTTCGCCGCAAGACCAAATGCCCTCAAAGTCGGCGAGATCCAAACCTTGCTCTTCTTCGGCAAAAGTCAACTCCAATATTCCGCCTTCTTCGGTAACTTCGGTGTAGCCCTCGCCTGCGGCTATCGCGGCTCCCTCTGCCGTCAAATCAAGCGGTTCGTCATTGAAAGTTGCGCTTTCCACTTCGTTGCTACTTGAACGAGCAGCCACTAACCAATAGATAGGTGCACCAACGTTGAGATAGAACAACTCTTCCTCTTCGGGGCCACCAACGATGATGATTTCTGCCATTTCACCTGTGATCTCAACCGCGTCGTCGCCGACTTCCAAAGCGATATACACAAGCGTACCCTCGATACTGCCGTAGCCGACAGGTTCGTCACTTTGGAAAACAGTGATTGCACCCTCTTCAATTGAGTAGGCATATTCGCCTTTCAATTCCAAAGAGTCGGAGTCGCCAAGTTCGGAAATAAACAAAGTGAAATAGTCGCCGCTTGATTCTGTGGTGAATATTACAGCATAGCCTTGTTCCAAATCGACAATTGCGCCGTCGAAAGGTTCGGTGGTGAAAGGTTCGTCCTCTCCCGAGCCGTCCTCGGTGTATTGCGCAGTGTAGGTTACGTCGCCTGCGGGCATTTGCTTTTGAGAACCGGCAGGAGCGTAATCACCATTGTTGTCTATCCAAACTTCAAATATCCAGCCATCTTCCGCATCGGGTCCGTCGGGCAACGTGTAGGTTGCGCCCTTTGCCAACTGTTGAGTTGCAGGTACGGTTGCGCCCTCTGCCGCGTGATCGCCGAGTTCGTATTTAAGCGTGTACTCGGTGACGGTGGAACCTGTTTGTTTCCACTGTGCAGTGAGAGTTTTTTCGCTTGCGGGCATTGTGTAGGTTGCGCCTGCTTGATAGACGGTTGTGCCGTCGCTCCAACCGTTAAACTCCCAGCCATCTTCCGCATCGGGTCCTGCGGGCAACGTGTAGGTTGCACCCTCTGCCAACTGTTGAGTTGCAGGTACGGTTGCGCCCTCTGCCGCGTGATCGCCGAGTTCGTATTTAAGCGTGTACTTGGTGACGTCGGAACCCGCATCGGTCCATTGCGCCGTGAAAGTTACGTCTGCAACCAGCGTGTACTCGGCACCCGCTTGATAGACGGTTGTGCCGTCGCTCCAACCTGCAAAGTTGTGGTTTGCATACGTAAACGTGTTACTTGGGAGGTGTATTTTTTCACCGACGTTTGCCGTGATAGGCTCGGGGGCGTTCCCCGTTGCGCCATCGCCTCCCACAAAGGTTGCGGTTGCGGCTTGGTCGCAGGCAACAAGCGAAAGACTTGCTACCAATGCAACAACAAGAACCAGACAAAGCAACCATCGCGTTGTTCTTTTTGTCATTATTTTTCCCTCCAAAATAGATTTTTGTTTTTTTATTAACTCAACGAGTAGCCCCCGTCAGGAGAGCTGCTCGTAGGTAAACGTGTTATTGTCGAAATTCAGGGTCAAAACGTACACTCCGTCAAAATCGCTCGTTTCGCCGCTTGGGGCGCGAACAGTTACTGTGAGTACGTTGCCGTGAGTTTCGGTTATTTGAGCGGCAATTTGCAAACTGCCGTTGGACGTCGGGAAAGAAATGCTCAATCTCAACACTTTGCCGTCGGTTGATACCAACGCCGTTATGAGCAAGCCGTCCGACGAATGAAGATAACAGTAAGAAGCAAATTTCGTCCACTCGTAAGTGAAAGAGTCGCCGTCTACGTGTATGATAATTTCATACTTGACAGCTTTCCAATTGATTGTCCAATCGATTGTCCACGTGTAGGTGTTTTCGCCTATCTTTGTGAGAGCCCAACCATAAGAATCAACTGTTTGCAAACCGTTGCCGTACGGACCCGCAATGCCGTCTACATTTTTCAGGTTGCCGACAGCGTGTACATAATTGCCCTCATAAATGGTAAGCGATGAACCGTCTGCCGCCGTGTAGGTGTGTTCCTCAACTACTTTGCTGACCGTGTAGTTAAAGGTGAGGTTTCCGTTGTTGTTGAACAACGTCAATTGATAGACGTTGCCGTCGTAGGTGAACTGCATACGGTAGTTGACTATCTGTACGACGACGGCGTTGCCGTTGAACTCGCCCTCTTGCGTGCCTGCCGTAACGGTGAGGCGTTGCGTTGCAGACGAAACATAGGAGTAGGTGAGTTGTGTGCCGTACTTAACAAATGAGTAAGGCGAATCGTCGTACTGCAAGCCCGTGAGCCAACCGTTGGAGTTGACGACGAGGGTCTGCTTGCTATCGGAGTAGTTGCCCGTGTAGCTGTTGTACTCGAACCAGAACACTTGGAGAGTGCTGTCGTTTTGCCAACGGTACAAGCCGCCGAGCGCGCCCTCGCCGAAAGAGGCGTTGTCGCCGAGAACAAGGGTTATCGCAAAGTTTTCAACGCTGTACCAAGTTTGTTGTTCGGCGTTGGTGCTTACGCGCAGGTATCTGAGATAGGGCTGCCACGTGCTGT
The DNA here is from genome assembly GCA_947625115.1 of uncultured Clostridia bacterium. Lineage (GTDB taxonomy): Bacteria > Bacillota > Clostridia > Christensenellales > CAG-314 > Fimimonas. The sequence continues at coordinate 16,291 of CANQND010000005.1, forward strand.
TTTGAGCAAAGCCGACGCCCGCTTCGTAACTGTTGACGTAAATGCGTACTTGGGAGCCGTAAAACGGTGTTTGACCGAGTTCGGGCGGGGTTGAGCCGCGCAAAACAATGATGAGTTGATGTTGCTCGAAAGAGCTTTCGTCCGCGTTGGGAGTGACAGCGCACAGAGAAAACGCCATTGCGCCCACCAAGGCGAGATCTGCACCCGCGGTGAAACTCACCAGACCGAAGCAACGAATAAACGCGTTGTCGCCGATAGACGTGAGTCGGTCAAAGGAGAGTTCGGTAAGAGAAACGCATTGGTAAAACGCTTCTGCACCGATAGTTTCAAGATTGTTTCCCGTTACGCGCGCCAACGCTTCGCAACCGTAAAACGCACGCGCACCCACCGATACAACGTTGTTGAGGTTGACGGCGACAATGTAGTCCAAGGTGGCAAACACGCCGTCGGCAATGGAGATGACGTCATCGGGAATATCTACCGTTACGGAAGAGGGGTTCTCGTCGGTGTTGTTGTAGGACACAAGAACGCCGTCCACCACTTCAAACAAAGGTTTATTTGCCTGTTCGGCATTGCTTGTTACAAACGCCGCGTAACCGTTAGGCTGACTTGGCGTTGCCGCCGCCCAAGTGGGGGCTGTGCGGTAAGCCTGTTCGCTGCCGTCGGGGACAAATATCTTGAAATTGGAACCCTTGATCCAACGGAACACGTCCTCGCCCAACTCGGGAGGAGTTGCGCCGAGGAAGTAAACGGCTTTGAGCGTGTTAGCACCGCCCGAACCCGTGCCGTTTTCAAAGGCGTGATCGCCTATGCGAATCAGGCTTGCGGGGAACGTTACCGACGTGAGTGATTTGTCTTTGAACACGTCTGCCGCTATTTCCGTTACGCCCTCGGGAATGACTATCACCGACGAATTGCCGAGATATTGCGTTACAACGTGGTCTACAATGACGAGATTTTCTTCAAAAACGGTGTAACTGCCGTACTCCTCGTCGGCGGCGTAGGTGATTTCGATAGCCAACTCGCCGAGTTGCTCGTTGTAGAACGTGATGACAACAACAGCCGTTGCGCCATGCTCTTCGATAGTGTAACTGCCCAACTCGCCGTCCTGGTCCGCTTCGGCAGTCAAATACTGAGCCATACCGTAGCCGTCAAGCACTATTTGCGGATACTCGCTTTGTTCGCTTTGCAAATACACGCCGTTTTCGTCGCCGCGTTTAAGGAAAATGTAGTACGATTCACCATCGTGCGGCTCCGTACGCCACAGGAAGTAGAATTGAACTTCGTCGTTTACCACGAACTCGTATTGGAGATAGCCCGAATCGGGGTCGAGGAAGTAGTTTCCGCGAGCAAGCTCTATCAGCTCGTTTTCGCCGCTATCGGCGGCACCGATCTCGTACAAAATGCCGTTGCCGTAACCGTCAAGATACAGTGCTTCGTCTTGGAAGTCGCCGTTACGCACAAGTTGCCAATACACATTGCCCTCGACGCCGAATTCCATAAAGTAGCCGTCCACGTCCGAATCGACCGCGGACGTTTCCTTGACAACCTTGAAATACGTGCGTACCACTTTGTCGGGTTGAGAGGGGTGGAAATAGGACACGTAGTAATCGCCGAGTTTGGTAAGTTCGTATTTTGTTATGACGTAGTACGCAACGCGACCGTCGGGAGAGGAAGCGTCCACTTCGCACAAAGTACCCGTCTTGTAGCCGTCAAATGCCAAAATGCGCGTTCCGAACGCGTCGTACAGATATTCGTACTCTTTGTAAGTGCCAACAAGATCCTCGTCGCGGTATTGGAAGAGGTTCTTTTCCATACTTTCCGCGTCGATACGAGCGTAGTAGACCGTTCCGTCCACGTTGAAATCCATATCCGCGCCGATAAGGTAGTTATCGACATAGGACAACGTGAGGAAACCATCGTATTCTTTGCCGTTTTTGACAAGAGTTGCCGCGCCCAAGCCCGTAAAGTTACGGCGGAGATTGATAACGTCGCCGCTACCGTCGGCGTCTTGGTACACGTCCATAATGACGGGGTAAAGGGTTACGTCCGATTTGAGCGTTATCGACGAACCGAACTCGCAATCGCGCCCGTTGCCCGTTTGCGAAGTGCAGTAGGAAATTATCTTTTCCGTTGGGTTGTCGTTTTGGGGAGTGCGCACCTCGACGCTTTGACCCCACTTGGCTTGTTGCGTGAAGCCGTCCTCGCTGTAAGTGAGGGTAAACGTGCGCAATGCGTAGTAACTGCTAAGGATCAAGCCGTCTTCCGCCACCACGCCCGCGTTTACGCTGCCGTCGTGCGCCGAGTCGAGTACGTACTTGCCGTCATCGGGATTGACGCTTTCGGCTGTGCTGCCCACGATTGCGGGGAAAGAACCGTCCTCGTGCGCGACGTATTGACCGTCGGCAGAGTCGCTTTCGACCCAAGTGCGTTGAGTTACGCCAACACGCCAAACGGCGTAGAGAGTGACATCGGACGTGAGAGTGATTTCCTGCCCCACTGCGTAGGACGTGCCGCTGTTGTTCAAAGCGTCGTTGTAGCCCACGAACTCCGCCGTCTGCGAAACGTAACCGCATTCGGGCAAGAGTACGCTTTGACCGTACTTGCAATTGAGAGATTGCATTTCGCCCGTTGCCGCCGTTGCCGCGCCCTTGCTGAAAGACACCGTGCAAACGGCAAGTTTGTAGTACAATTTGAGCGTTACGCCCGTGCCGTTGACGGTTGCGGAAGTGACGTTTTTTGCCGTTTCGTCGTAAACGTAGCCCTCTATTTGCTCGGGTTGAACGGTCACGTCGGAACCCAACGCCGATTGAAGAATACGCGTGCGAGCGTTGTCTTTGACAAATTCGCCCTGTTCGTTTTCCAACCAAATTTCCACTTCGTAATCCGCCAACCAATGCGCGGTTACCGTGAAATCGCTATCCGGCGCAAGAGTTTGCACCGTGACGGGTTCGCCGCCGAAATAGTACGCGACAAACGTGTAGGGGGAAATGGGCTTGGGTATATCTTGCAAATCGAAATAGAAACTCTTGCCCGCTTCCGCTTGGAACGTGGCGGACTGCGCGCCCTCGATACCGAAATCGACAGTGACCGTTACCTGCTTGGCAGGCAAATTTGGATCGACGGGTTCCTGCGGTTGGCAAGCAACCAACAAAACCGTTGCCGCAAGCGTCAACAGGACGAGAATTGCTATTGAGATGTGTTTCGTTTTGTTTGTCATTGTTCTTACATTTTACCTTATCAAGGTATTTTTGACTACCGTTTGGGGCTGTCTGCGCCCAAATAGAGAATTTTTGCCTTGTTATACCGACAAAAAAAGGACGTCGAAACGCCCGTTACTGTATACAACTTGCCTCAAAGATAAGGCGTTGTTATTCCATTAAAGGCTATTCGTTGTAAACATTATATAGTAAACTGTCAAAAAATGCAAACATTTTTGACCCGAAATGCGAAAAAAACAAGCGAAATATTTATTTTGAGGACAAAACGCCGCAAAACCGCCAAAAAAAGGCGCGAAAAATACCGATTTAACGCAAAAGTCGGCTTTTGTACTCCGTTTTGCTTACGCGCCACGACGTTATATCGCAAAACGGTATCTTGCCGAAAAGATCAATCGCAAAAGCGTTGCAACAACGCGATACGAGTAGGATAATCGGGAACGTCCGACAACACAAGCGCGTCCGCCTCGATTACAGCGGTGTCTTGAAACAGCGACAAAAACTTGTCTACTCCGTCTATGTTGAAGCTATGCTCCGCCGTTTTGTAGTGCATTGGGACAACTATCTTGGGGCATACCGCGTCTACCCACCTCTTTGCGCCTGCCGCGTCTACGGTAAAGGTGCCGCCCACGGGCAAAAGAAGCACGTCGCATTGACGAATTTTTTGCGCGAGTGCCTCGTCGAAACAACCGATGTCGCCCATATGCACCACGCTGATACCGTCCACGTCAAAGCGGAAAACCAAGTTGCCGCCGCGCTTGGCTCCCCTTACGTCGTCGTGGAAAGAGGCGTAACTTTCTACCGAAACGTCGTCGGCGGTACAAAAGCCCTCACTGTCCAACACGGCGGGGTTGCCGAGTATGGAATCCAAACAGTCGTGGTCGGAGTGTCGGTGAGATACCGTTACCGCGTCGCACCTGACGGGAGTCATCGCAAAACCCACCGCTTTTTCGTCGAACGGGTCGGTTACTATCGTTGTACCCATTTCGCTTATCAATCTGAAACAGGAGTGTCCGAGATATTGCAGTTTCATTTTTATCCCCCTTACGGTTGCTTAATTCGATTAAATTGTAGTACAATACGTTGCGATTGTCAAATTTGCAAAAAAATTTTTTGCGAAAAACGAACGACGTATCGGCGGTTCACCGCATAGAACAGGCTTGCGACAAAGCAATTTTCAAAAATTGTAGATTTTTTTTCGCATATCTGCTATAATGGTATTGTCCGTTGAGGAATGGGGTTGAAAACCTCTCCTGCGTTTAGCGTTGACGGACATATCTCGGAGGTTATATGAAGGCTTGGATATTGGAATCTCCCCAAAAGCTCAAACTTGAAGAGTTTGCGCCCACCGAAATAGCCGAAAACCAAATAAAAGTTAAAATCGAAGAGGTGTTGATAAGCAACTCCGACTTTGAAGTGTACACGGGAGCAAGCAAACGCAAATATCCCTTTGTTATGGGAAGAAACGCCGTGGGCGTTGTGTCCAAAGTGGCGGGGGACAACCCGTTCTTCAACAAAATGGATCGAGTTGCAATAGAACCGTACATTCCCTGCGAGGCTTGCGACGAATGTAAAAACGACGAGTACGAAAAATGCTCGAATATGCAGGAGCTGGGCTACAATTGCAACGGACTGCTTCAAAACTTTGTGGACCTGCCCTACACGCTGTTGCACCGCCTCCCCGACAAACTGTCCACCGACAAAGCCCTGTTTGTGCCGTATGTGGCGTTTTGCCTCAACGTGATTGACGCATTGAACTTGGAAAAGGGACGGCATATCGCGATATTTTCTTCCACCAAAACGGGGTTGATACTTGCGCAACTTGTGGCGTACTACCAAGCCGTGCCCGTGTTTATCAGCAACAGAGAAGAACTGTTGGACACCGCGCGCGAATTGGGCATATTTTACAGCTTTAACCCCGACACTACCGACGTTGAAAGCGAAATTCTCGCCATTACGGGCGGCAGAATGTGCAACGAATTGGTGCTGTTTTCCAACTCCGACTTCAATATGAAAAACGTCTACAACGTGGCGGCGGTGAACGCAAACATCTGCCTTGCGGGCTACTCCAACAAAGAAAGCAAACTGTCCGTGGCGCAAATTTGCAAAAAACACCTGAATATCTTCGGCGTGTACAACGGCGCGGGAAGCTACTCTTCCGCCATTAACTTGCTTGTGACGGACACCGTAAACGTGGATTCGCTCATCGGCAAAAAAGTACCTTTTGATAAGTTGGACGACGAATTGGCTAAAACCAAAGAGGACGAATTGGTGCTTAAATCAAAAATAGTGAAAATAAATTGACAAATCAAGCAAAACCCCTCCCCGAGAACGCTCGGAGAGAGGCTTTTTTGTAAAATTACTTTATCTTTTTTCCGTCGGAAAAGGCGTTGCCCACTTTTTCGCCTATAACGCGGTAGTCGTGAGCGGCGGAATTGTAGGTTATCACTCCCGCTTTGCCCAAGTCGAGATTGCCTTTGTCGTCCAAGACGCGTTCGTCCGCGCTTACGTTTACTATGTCGCCGACGATAATGCCGTCCTCGTTGATATGGTTGAGCTTACACTCCAACGCAATGGGGAACTCCTCGACGACGGGAGCGCAGACGTGTTCCGCCTCGGACACGTGCAGCCCCGCGCGCGAAATCTTGTCGGGAACGTCGTTGCCCGAAACAATGCCCACGTAGTCGGCTTCCGTTACGTGCGCCGCGTCGGCAAAACTTACCGTAAACGCCTCGTTGCGAATGATGTTTTTGGTTGTGGCGTGGTCGTCGCTCAGGCACAGCATAACTTGATTTGTGTCGTAAATGCCTCCCCAAGCGGCGTTCATCGCGTTTGGCGAACCGTCCTCGTTGTACGTTGCAACGATAAGCACGGGGCAAGGAAACAGCCAAGTCTTTTTTCCGAAATTTTTACGCATAATTCACCTCTTTGTTTTTTTCGATTATATCACATTGCCGCGGCGACAGCAACGATTTTGAAACTTTTTTGCCGTTGCATTTTTGTGTTGACAACGGCGGGCAAGGAGCGTATACTGTAAAAAAACAAAAATGAGGTGTCGCTATGAAACAGGCAGTACTTGTTGTAGATATGCTAAATGACTTTGTTACGGGTGCGTTGAAGTGCGACAGAGGGCTTGCTATCGTCCCGAAAACGGCTAAATTGCTGGACGGCGCGCGTAGGGCGGGCGTTCCCGTTATCTTTTGCAACGACGCGCATCTGAAAGGCGTCGATCACGAACTCAAACTGTGGGGAGATCACGCCATTGCGGGTACCGAGGGGGCGCAAGTAATACCCGAACTCGGGCTGTGCGACAAAGATTACGTTGTTCCCAAACGCCGTTACAGCGGATTTTTCCACACCGACCTTGACCTGCTGTTGAAAGAACTCGGCGTTGACACCGTTGTGCTGACGGGCTTGCACACGCATATGTGCGTACGTCACACGGGTGCGGACGCATATCAATTGGGCTACGACCTTGTGGTTGCAAAGGACGCTACCGACAGCTTCACCCAAGAGGACTACGACTACGGCATAAAATACTTTGTTGCCACCTACGGCGCAAAGATTACCGACGTTGACTCTCTGTTGAAAGAGTGGAACGTAATCTAACAAACGGAAACCGACGAAAAGAGCAAGCGCACCGCTTGCTCTTTTTTACTTGTCGTTTTTTGCCGAATTTTGTTACTCGGGCGTTTTGCCCTGTTTTGCGGGAGGTTTTGGTCCGTTGAACGTGTAGTAACTGCATTTTATGCCCGCATTGTAGATGTACCGCTTTTTGTCCGCGCGGCGACCGAATTGCTTTTCAAAATCTTGCAACGGACTCAAAAAATAGAAGTTCCATTTGTCCAAAGTACGATACAGCTTGCCCATATCCGCCGCAAGCGATCGCGCCGTTTCGACGTCGCCGAGCCTTTCGCCGTAGGGCGGATTGGATATGTTGACCCCGTAGCTTGCCCTGCTGACAAACTGACGAGCGTCGCGCAGGTTGAATTTCACGTACTTGTCCACACCCGCTTGTTTGGCATGAAAACGGGCAATTTCCACCGCGCGTTCGCTCACGTCGCCGCCGATAATGTTCAATTGCCGTTCCACGCGCGCGTCCCGCGCCTCTTCCGCCGCCAAACGATAGGCGTTTGAATTGACGCAACCCCATTTGAGAAAGGCAAACGCGCGGTTTAGCCCCGAGGCGATGTTCAACGCTTTCATTGCCGCCTCTATCGGCAGGGTGCCGCTTCCGCAAAACAAGTCCGTAAAAGTTTTGTCGGGGTTCCAAACGGATAGGTCCACAAGCGCGGCGGCTGTCGTTTCTTTGAGAGGAGCGTCGTAGGGCAACGTGCGGTAACCGCGTTTGTGCAGTCCGTCGCCCGACGTATCCAGATTGACGGAACAAACGTCGTCGGTCAAGTCCAACTCCACGCGATAGTCCGCGCCCGTTTCGTCCAACACGCCGTACTTGGCGTTCAACTTGTCCGCAATCGCCTTTTTGCCGACGGACTGAATGGAATGGTGCGCAAACAGCTTGCTGTTGACGCTCTTAGTCACCACCGTCACTTTGCCGTGTTCGTCCACAAAGTCCTGCCAAGATATGCTTCTTACGCCGTCGAACAACTCGTCGAAAGTTGTTGCGGGGAACTCCGCAAGTTTAATCAACACCCTTTCGCCGCTACGCAAAAATATATTAAGACGAGCCACGTCTTGCCAAGAACAGTCGTCCACGGCAACTCTGCCGTTGATCGCCTTTGAGTTGTGATAGCCCAACGAGTCAAGTTGACGTTTTACCACCGCTTCTATCCCCGTGGCTGTGGGAACAAGTAATTTCATATTTTTATTGTAACACAACGCGGCAAATTACGCAAACGCCGCGCAAAAACCTCACGGGCGAATTGACGACCGCATTTTTCCATTAAATTTCGCGCTACTGCCGTTAAAAAAGCCCCGTCGCAAACGCGCGGAGCAAAGAAAGACAAATTATTTTACTATCTTGCGCACAGTTTTGGCGGCGGCAATCAAACATCCGCGCAACAGCAAGTCGTACAGAGGGACTGCCACCTGCGCCGCGACTACCGTCAACCAAAACACCCACGTCATCGAATAAAAACGCTCGAACACCGCAGGAGTTACCGCCCAAGTAACGACAAAAGTGAGAACCAACCCCACCTCCAACAAAACGTAGTACAACAACCACTTTACCGCTTTGTTGAAGCGCGGCTTGCCCTTTAACTCAACGCGAATGACCTTGGCGGCTTCTTGCCCGTCGAAAGGGCTTTCCAACGTTTCGGTGTGTTCCACTCGCGCCGTTACCGCAACCGACTCGCCGCACACTTTTACTATCGCAAAAGGTATGCAGAACAACGCTACGGGCGCAACGGCGAAAATGTTTCCGATAAATATCCCGCTGACGGAGGCAACGGCAAGCGTCGCAAAGTAGGTCAACAGCGAATAACCGACGTTTTTGCCGTCTACGAGCAGAGGCACGACCGTGGCTACGGAAGCCATAACGCCGAATATCAACGCGGCATAAGGCACAAGGCTTGTGAGCAAAAGAGCTACGCAGGATATTGCGCCGCACACGCCGCTCAAAGCAATGTTACGGGCAGAACCTTTCATCAACAGCCGCCACCGCCCATACATTGACAGCAATTGCAACACATATTGCACAACAGACAGTCCGTACAGGTACTGCCCGTGCATGTTCCGTTGCCCGCACCAACGCGAGGACCGTCGTCAACGGGACGGGACGTGGACCGCAATTGATCGGGACTGATTGTGTTGGACGCCAAAATTTTTGTCAATTTTTCCAAACTTTGCTTGTAGCGTTGATTGTCAGGTTCCATTTCGCAGGCAAGCTCCAATTGACGTTTGCTTTCCAAAAACCAATTGCGCTTGTAGAACAAAACGGACTGCATATAGTGCCATTCGGCGTCGCGAGATACGCGCTCGTCCAATTTGGCTTGCGCTTCGTCCAACTTGCCGTCGGTAAGCAACTGCTGAATTTCCGTGTAGTCGGATTCGTCGCCGACGCTCTTGTCTTGTTGCTGTTCTCGGCGTTCGTTGATTATGTCGCGATAGGCGACTTCCAGACGTTGAAGTTTTTCGGAAGCCTCTTCGCCCTCTTCGCCCACCTTGAACCGATCGTTTTGATACTGCGTTTTCAACTCGTTGTAACGAGCGTCTATCTCTTCTTGGGTGGCGGATTCCGTCAATCCTAAAATTTCGTATGCGTTGTAGACCATTTTTTCTCCGTTAAACTGCCGATATGTTTTCTTTTTGCCGTTTTGGCGCGCTTGCGTGCGGCTACGGCTTTTGCTGTCGTTATCGTTACTTATTCGCCTGTTCGGGGGCGTATTTGGAAAGTATTTCTTTTGTTTTGTCGCGAATGGCGTCGTAAAGTACGTTTTGCAAAATACAATTGTACTTGCCGATATTGAGGTCGTTGTAGGACATTGCCACTCGGTTGAGTACCGCAAACATCAAAAATTGCACTTCGTCGTACTTGGCGGACAGCTCGTTGGCTTTTTTGATTTTGTAACAGCTGATAAAGGGGTTGTAGTTGCCGCGTTTTAGATCCTTTTCAACGTCGTCCAACGCGTCGATGAGGTATATCCACTTGCCGAGATTGTAACACAACGCGTCAAGATGTTCGTTTGTTTCCTGCCCCAACACGTAAAATGCAAATTCCTGCGACAACAACGCGAAACTGTGGGATACTGCGTCCAAGCTGTCAACATTACGCTCTTCCATTTGCCGCAGTTGTTCGTAACGCCGAGAGAGCATATCGTCCAAATCGGGCAAAAGCCGCCGCGCCTTGCCATATGCTCCGCGCAACGCGCGATATGCCGTTTTCTTTTTTACTCCGCCGCCGTCAACAACGTCGTCGTAGAGGTTCCAATAGGTGAGCAGTACGTTTGCAACGGACATTTTGTCCACTAACGGCGTTTGCTCCAAAACGGAACGTTTTTTGAAAGGGGAACTGAAACAACGTCGCTGTTCCACCTGCACGTCCGCGTTTGTTACGCCGTGAAACAGCACGTTGAAAAAGTTTACGTCGTTACTGATAAACAGACGCGGTATGTTGCCGAATTGCTTTTTGGTGGAAAAGCACATTCCGCACATAAAAGTTTGCCAAACGCCCTGTTTGTCCTCTTGTAGCTTTGCCTTTTCTATGTTCAAATATCCAAACATCAGCGACTTTTGGGGACAAGCCCCACTTTGCGATATACCTTTGAAAGCGTTTTACAAGCTATATGCTCCGCTCTTTCCGCGCCCTGCTTCAAAACGCTTTCCAGATAAGCCTTGTCGGCGGCAAGACGTTTCTGTTCGGACTGTATCGGTTGCAACACGGATATAACCGCGTCGGCTACCGCGTCTTTGAACTGACCGTAACCTTTGCCCTCGAAAAGGCGTTCGGCTTCGGCGACGCTTGTTCCCGTACACAGCGAATAGATGTTGAGCAAGTTGCTTACGCCCGGTTTGTCTGCCGAATAACGCACACAGTGCGCGTCGGTATCGCTGTCTGTAACGGCGCGGCGCAATTTGCGGCGTATGGAATCGGGGTCGTCGGTAAGAGTGATAATGGCGTTGTCGTTGGGATCGGACTTGGACATCTTTGCAGATGGGTCCTGCAAACTCTTGATACTGCTGCCTGTTTTGGAAATCAAACACTCGGGAACGACAAATGTGTCGCTGTAACGGGCGTTGAACCGTTGCGCAATATCGCGCGCGAGTTCCACGTGCTGAATTTGGTCCTTTCCTACGGGGACGTACTGCGTTTGATAGAGCAAAATGTCGCTTGCCATCAAAACGGGGTAATTCATCAACCCCATATTTATGTTGTCGGCGTGTTTTTTGGACTTGTCCTTGAACTGCGTCATACGGTTAAGTTCGCCCACGTACGCTACGGTATCCAATATCCAACAAAGTTCGGAATGCTCGTGAACGTGCGACTGAATGAACAACGCGCTTTTTTCGGGGTCTATGCCGCAAGCAATATATAGCGCAACAAGGTCGAGAGTGTTTTTGCGGAGTTCGGCGGGAACCTGCGTAACGGTGAGAGAGTGCAGGTCCACCACGCAGAACAGACATTCGTACTGCTCCTGCAACGGGGTCCAATTCCTTATCGCGCCGAGATAGTTGCCCAAAGTGACTTTTCCCGTAGGTTGAACTCCCGAAAAAACCCGTTTTTTTACTTCTTCTGCCACAATTGCACCTCGTCGCCCATTATAATTTTTTAACAAGTATATCACCGATACGCTTGTTTGTCAAGAGTACGCGCTACGCGCGTGTCGCGCAATTTGGCGAACAAAAGCGCGTACGCACACCAAAACCCGCTCGCTTTGCCGCAAGACATAGAACTACCACGCAAAAAGGCGACAAAAAAACGCTCAACCGAAGTTGAGCGTTTAACGAAAATCCGATTATCTTGCGGCGTTGATCGCGGCTTTGGTTCCCCAATAAATGAGCTTGCCCGATTGCTTTACCGTCCAATCGCCGTCCGTGTCGTCTTCTGTATTATTTTCGGCGTAGTCCTTTACCTTGTCAAAAGCCGACTTGGCGGAATCTGCACTGTCAAAGTAAACGATGGTAACAGTTTCAACCTTGTTTTTGTCGTCCTCTTTAACCGTTTTGGAGCCTTTAACGACTGCCTCGATTCCTTTTACGCCCAAAATTTTCAAAGCATTAGGGATAACGGTGCCGTCTTTAACCGCGGTATACTCGTGTTTTTCCAACGCTTCCACCGCTTTGTCGGGGTCGGCAGCGGGACCGCATGCCGCAAACACTGCAAGGCTCATAATTGCAACGAGAGCCAACGCTGTAATCGATATAATCTTTTTCATAAAAAATACCTCCTGTTTTTTCAATCTTATTCTACCACTTTTACAGGTTTTGTCAATCACGCTAAGAGTGAAAAACGGGTTTTCTTTTTCACTTGTGAGTACGCCCCGCGCGGCAGATAAAATCGACGTTTTTTGCGTAGCAAAAGCGGAAAGCGCGGACTGCGACAAACGCGTATTTTTCAGTTTTCTCCCTATTGGTTATCCGAATGAAGCAAGGACAAATACCTGTCGTCGCCGTCGGGGAAAAGAGTAACGATATTTTTACCCTTGTAGGCGGGATCCTCCGCGATACGTATGGCAACGGCTATGTTGGCGGCGGAACTTATTCCGCAACTGTAACCCTGTTTGAGGTTCAACGTTCTGAACATATCCAACGCTTCGTCGTCCGTTACCAATTCCACTCTGTTTACAAGCTGTCTGTCGTAGATAGCGGTTACAAAACCCGCGCCTATGCCTTGAATTTTATGCGAACCCTTTTGTCCGCGCGAAATGACGGGACTGCCCGACGGCTCCACGGCAACGATTTCCACGTCGGGAAAGCGTTCGCGCAGTTTTCTGCCCGTGCCGATAAGCGTTCCGCCCGTGCCTACGCCCGCCACAAATACGTCTACCCTATCCAACTGCTCGGCAATTTCTTCGCCTGTCGAAAGATAGTGAGCAAGCGCGTTTGCGGAATTTTCAAACTGTTTTAGCCACACGTGTCCGCTACGGTTTGCGTACTGCTCGACGGCTTCGATCGCGCCTTTCATACCCAACTTGCCCTCGGTAAGCACCAATTGCGCGCCCAAGCCCTGCAATAGTTGGCGACGTTCCACCGTCATACTGTCGGGCATTGTGAGCAACACTTTGTAGCCGCGTTTTAGCCCAACGTACGCCAGAGAAATACCCATATTGCCGCTTGTGGCTTCCACTATTGTGTCGCCTTTGTGCAAAAGACCGTCGTCCTCCGCCGCGAGGATCATTCCGAGAGCGGCTCTGTCCTTTACGCTGCCGCTTGCGTTCATCGCTTCATTTTTTATGTATATGTCTGCGTCAAAATCTTCTTCGTAGGGGACAAGCGGCGTGTTGCCGATACCCAACGGACGGGCGTTTTTGTAGAAATCCATATCTTTTTCTCCTTGAAACAATTTAACCGCGCGCAGAACGAGACCGTCTGTTTGCGCCGATTTACACGATTATGTTTACCAACCGACCGGGAATAACTATCACGTTCTTAACGGGGGAGCCGCCGATAGCTTGTTTTACGCTTTCGTCGGCAAGGACAAACTCTTGCAGTTCTTGTTTGGGAAGCGTGGCGTCCACAGTGAGGCGCACTTTCGGGCGGGAATTGATCTGAACGAGAATTTCCGTTTCCTCCGCTTGAAGCGCGCGTTCGTCGCATACGGGGAAAGCACTTACAACGATACTGCCGCTATGCCCCGTCTGTTGCCAAAGTTCCTCGCAAAAATGCGGAGCCAACGGGCAGAGCAATTTGAGCAAATCGTCCGCCGTTGCGCGATAGAGATTTGCGTTTTTGACGGGAAGAGCGTCGTACTTGGACAGTGCGTTGACGAGTTCCATCATACGCGCCACCGCCGTGTTAAAGCTGAAAGAGGGGTAATCGGCGTCTACCGCCTTGATAGTGGCGTTGCGTACGCGGTTAAGCTCCTTTTCGTCGCGACCCGTTTTGTCGGTGACGGCGTAGTCGCCATAGGCGGCGGTTACGTACCTTTCCACGCGGTCGAGCCATTTGTTTATCGCCTTGATACCGTCGTCCGACCAAGGACCGCCCTCTATGTAGCGGAAACCGAACGCCAGATAACAGCGGAAAACGTCCGCGCCGTAGACGTTGACGTAATCGTCGGGAGATACCACGTTGCCGTGAGTTTTGCTCATTCGGTTGCCGTCGGGGCCTAAAATTACGCCTTGGTGTACCAACGACTTGAACGGTTCGTCAAAGTGCAGATAGCCCATATCCCTGAGTGCCTTGGTTATGAAACGCGCGTACAGCAAGTGCATACAGGCGTGTTCCGCTCCGCCGACGTATTTGTCTACGGGGAGCATTTTGTCTATCCACTCGGTGTCGAAAGGCTTGTCGGAATTGTGGGCGTCGGGGTATCTCAGATAGTACCAACTGCTGCAAACAAAGGTGTCCAGCGTGTCGGGATCTCGCGTGGCAGGCGCGCCGCATTTGGGACATACGACATCGTGAATGAATTTGCGGTGTTTGGCGAGAGGACTTGTGCCGTCGGGGCGGAACTCCACGTCGTAGGGCAACGTGACGGGCAGGTTTTCGTCCAACACCTCGCCGCAGTGAGGACAATATATTATCGGAATGGGCGCGCCCCAATAACGTTGACGGGAAACAAGCCAATCGCGCAGACGGTAGTTTGTTTTCAGTTCGCCTTTGCCCTTTTCGGCAAGTTTTTGCACCACGGCAAGTTTGCCCTGTTCGCTTATGAGTCCGTCAAATTCGCCGCTGTTGCACATAACGCCGTAGTCGCAGAAAGGCAAACTGTCGTCCACGTCCGCCGTTGCGCCCTTTATGACGCGCTTGATCGTCAAACCGTGTTTTTTTGCGAACAGGTAATCGCGCGCGTCGTGCGACGGTACGCCCATAACCGCACCCGTTCCGTAACTGTTAAGCACGTAGTCGCCTATCCACACCTGAACTTTGTCGCCGTTTATCGGGTTAACGGCGTACGCTCCCGTAAACACGCCTGTTTTTTCCTTGGCGGTGGAAAGACGCTCGATTTCGTTTGTCTTTGCCACTTCCTCAATATATGCGTTTACTTCCGCCCTGTGTTCGGGTAGGGTGATCTTTTCAACGAGTTCGTGTTCGGGAGCAAGCACCACGTAGGTACAGCCGAACAGCGTATCGGCGCGGGTGGTAAACACTTTGAAACTGCCGCTTCCGTCGGCGAGATCGAAAACTATTTCGCCGCCCTGCGATTTGCCTATCCAATTGCGTTGCATTGCCTTTGTCTTTTCGGGCCAATCCAAGCCGTCCAAGCCGTCCAACAACTCTTCGGCATAGTCGGTTATTTTGAAAAACCACTGCGTCAAATCTTTTTTTACGACCTGACTGTCGCACCGCTCGCAATGTCCGTCCACCACTTGTTCGTTTGCAAGCACCGTGTTGCAACTCGGACACCAATTGACGGGAGCTTTTTTGCGATAGGCAAGCCCGTGTTTGTACAGCTCGGCGAATATCCACTGAGTCCAACGGTAGTACTCGGGCAAGCAGGTTTTTATTTCGTGATCCCAATCGAACATCGCGCCGATGTTTTTGAGCTGGGTTTCCATTACCTCGATATTGTGCAAAGTGCTGTCCTGCGGGTGAACACCCGTTTTTATCGCGTAGTTCTCCGCGGGCAGACCGAATGCGTCAAAGCCCATCGGCTGAAAGACGTTTTTGCCTTTCATTATCTGATAACGGGCAAAGCTGTCCGTCAGACCGTAGTTGTACCAATGCCCGACGTGCAACTTGCTTCCGCTGGGATAACTGAACATTTCCAAAACATAGTACTTGTTGTCTACGTTCTTTTTGTCAAACTTGTAGACTTGACTTTTTTGCCAAAGTTCGTTCCACTTGCGTTCTACTGCTATTTTATCCATAAAAACCTCGATGATATTTGTAACAAAATTGTAGTCCAAGGCAAAGGAAATGTCAAGAAAAAGACATATATCAAAAAAACCGTCTTTATTTCGATTTTTGTTCGAGTTTGTTTTGAATAAATGTCGAAATTTGTCATTTTTTTACGAATAATGCGGTATATTGTCGGTATGAATGAAATAAATTGCGCATTTTTTCATTAAAAGAATTGGATATTTTTGTAAAAAAGTGTTGTATTGTGTAAAAATTTGTGCTATTATTATTTCAAACAGCAACAGGAGAAAAGGCTATGTCAAGCATCGAAAACAACCGCTTTTTGCACGGCAAAGAATTGTATGACAGTATTGTAGGCAGCGACATTTGTGATGTAAACGTGCTTGTCGGACAACTGTTGATGGGACTCGGTTTCAAAAACAAACTGATAGGCACGCGATTTTTGCACGACGCGATACTCTACCGCTACGAAAGAGCCGACGAGGCTCACGTGAGTTACTCCAACGAAGTATATTCCGCCGTAGCCGAAAAACAGAACTCCACCGCCAGCTGTGTGGAGCGCGCAATACGCAACGCCATCGTTGATTGCAAAAATTTCGGCAATTTGGACGCGTTGGACGAACTGCTTCACGGCAGAGTTTCCGTTTTCGGGTACACGCCGTCCAATTCGGAACTGATAAGCAGTATCGTCGGGTGGCTGCAAATCGAAAAGGAAAAAGGACATATAAAATAATTGCGTTGCGGTCTTGTTTTTTGACTTTGTGCGGAGTATAATAGACGCAAGAGGTGCGTATGCCAAAATACGACGCAAAAGAATGGACAAAACGCGACTGCTTGCAGTGCCTCGCGTGGCGCGAGGGAGATTGCAACAAGGGGGATTTCGGCTACATCGCGTTGGTGGGCGGAAGTCTGAAATACAGCGGAGCGGCAAAACTTGCCAACATCGCGGCGGCGGCAATGAGAAGCGGCGCGGGAGTAGTGAAACTTGCCGTACCCAAGACTATCGCAAACGCCGTTGCGCCTTACCTGTGCGAAAGCACGCTTTTTCCGCTGTCCGACGAGGACGGAGAAATTCTGTTTGACGAAAAGGAAATATCCCTGTTGACAGCCAACGTCAACGCGGTGGGCATAGGTATGGGTTGCGGTACGGGCAACGGAGTTAAAGAAACGGTGCGCTTTCTGTTGCGGGAGTTCGACGGAAACTTGGTTGTGGACGCAGACGGGCTGAATTGCATTGCTCAAACGGGTGCGCAAGTGCTTGACGGTTGCAAACCGCGCGTTGTGCTTACGCCTCACGTAAAGGAATTTTCGCGGCTGACGGGCAAAACCGTCAATGAGATAACGGATGACCCGCAAACTGCCGCCAAAGAGTTTGCGGCTCGGCACGGAGTGACCCTTTTGCTGAAAGGAGCCGTAACCGTTGTTACGGACGGAAAAGAAACGTACGCGGTAAAACGAGGTTGCGCGGGTATGGCAACCGCGGGAAGCGGCGACGTGTTGTCGGGGATAGTTACGGCGTTGCTCGGTTACAATCCCGACAAAACGTTGCAGGCAACGGCAACGGCGGCGTACGTCAACGGTTTTGCGGGAGAGCTTGCTCAAAAAAACCTCAACCCCATATCGATGATCGCAAGCGACACCGCTATGCAAATAGCGCGAGCGATAACGCTACTTACCAAAACGGACGACGTTTGAATTACACGCCGTCCGTTTTTTTACAACTTTTTTACGATTTTCGGAAAATTATTTTACGAGTTCCGCGAACTCCGCCGCAGCCAAGCCCGCAATCGCGCCGTCGCCTATCGCTGTTGCGCACTGCCTAACCGATTTGGTACGGCAATCTCCCGCGGCAAAAACGCCCTTGCAACTTGTGCGACAGTCCTCGCCGGCAACGACGTAGCCCTGCTCGTTCAAATTGACCAACTCGGCGAAATCTTCGTTGTGAGGCTCCTGCCCTATCGCCACGAATACGGCGGCGCAGTCGATACGCCGTTCACGGCCGCCGTCGTCGATACCTATCAAACCGTCGACGCATTCGCTACCCGTTATTTCCGTGACGCGCACGTTCCGCACCCAATCGATCTTGTCGCAGAGGCAAAGACGCCGTTCCAATTCTCTGTCGCAAAACAATTTGTCGAATATAGTTACGAGCGTCACTTGGGAACATATTTCCGAAAGGTACAACGCGTACTGCACAGCACTGTTGCCGTCGCCAACAACGCACACGGGCTTGTCCTTGTAAAAAGCCGCGTCGCAAACGGCGCAATAACACACGCCCTTGCCACGCAAATGCTCTTCGCCCTTGACGTTGAGCGTTTTGTGAGTAACGCCCGTGGCAAGTACCACCGCCTTGCAAGAGTAAGTTGCGTACTCGGTGGTTACGACAAATCCGTTTTCGGAAAGGCTGACTTTTCCGCGCCCCATATCAAATTCCACCCCGTGAGAGGTGGTTTGTTCAAACATTTTGTCGGCAAGTGCCGCGCCCGTTGTTTCCGCCACGGAGGGAAAGTTTTCCACGCGCGGAGAAGTAGCTATTTGTCCGCCGAAAGCGTTCGCCTCCAACAGCATAACCTTTTTGCCTGCGCGCGCCGCATACAGAGCGGCGGTCAGACCCGCAGGTCCGCCGCCGATAACAACAATGTCGTACATTACAGTACTTCTCCTACTTTGCGCTTTCGATGTACTTGCGTACATTGGAAGCGTTTTCGTACATTTTGTAGCTGTCGCCGTCCGCAACGATCAACGTGGGAGTCAACTTTACCTGAAACTTTTTGGTAAGTTCGACGTTTTGCATAGCGTTGATCTCTTCTACGTCAAGGTGAGCCTTTTGCAACATAAGTTCCGCCATACGGCAATTGGGGCAGTTGTCCTGAACAAAGAGCAAGGGTTTAAGTATGCACGTTTGAGCCTTTGTTTCCTCCTCCTCGTGCGCGACAAGGCATTTCTTTTGCACACTGCGCTCGGGTTCGTAGGTTTTACGTTCTTTCCACTCCTGCTGTTTGCCGTCGTTCCAATTTTGTACGGGACGATAGTAACCTGTTATGCGGCTGTACACTTCCGTCTTTTTGTGGCAATGCGGACACTCGTACACTTCTCCCGCAAGGTAACCGTGATCGGGACATACCGAATACGTGGGAGAAAGCGTGTAGTACGGCAGACGATAGTTTTCCGCAATTGTACGCACCAACTTCATTGCCGAACGCCAATCGGGCAAACGCTCGCCGAGGAAGCCGTGGAACACCGTACCCGACGTGTACAGGGTCTGCAATTCGTCCTGAATGTCCAACGCGTCGAAAATATCGTAAGTGTAGCTTACGGGCAGGTGAGAACTGTTGGTGTAGTAGGGGGTTTCGCCCTTTTTGCTTGCGAAGATCATATCGGGGTACAACTTTTGATCGTGCTTGGCAAGGCGGTAAGCGGTAGACTCGGCGGGAGTGGCTTCGAGGTTGTACAAATCGCCGTACTTTTCCTGATAGTCGCTCAAACGTTCGCGCATATGGTTGAGTACCTTTTTGGTAAAGGTTTGCGCGCGCACGTCCGTCATATCGCAAGCCAGCCAAGCGGCATTGAGGCAAGCCTCGTTCATACCCACCAATCCGATAGTGGAAAAGTGATTGTCAAAGGATCCCAAATAACGCTTGGTGTAGGGGTACAGCCCCGCCTCCATAAGTTTGGTTACCGTTGTGCGCTTGATTTTGAGAGAACGGGCGGCAATGTCCATCATCTTGTCCAAGCGGGAGAAAAATTCCTCTTCGTTTTTGCTGAGATAGGCAATACGCGGCATATTTATGGTAACTACGCCGATGGAACCAGTGGATTCGCCGCTACCGAAGAAGCCGCCGCTCTTTTTGCGCAGTTCGCGCAAGTCCAAACGCAGACGGCAACACATACTGCGCACGTCGCTGGGCTTCATATCGCTGTTGATATAGTTGCTGAAATAGGGCGTGCCGTACTTGGCGGTCATTTCAAACAACAACTTGTTGTTTTC
This sequence comes from uncultured Clostridia bacterium, assembly GCA_947625115.1. GTDB lineage: Bacteria > Bacillota > Clostridia > Christensenellales > CAG-314 > Fimimonas. The sequence goes on from CANQND010000005.1 coordinate 35,920, forward strand.
CGTTTCGCTCCAATCGAAGTCCTTGGTTATGGAATAAGTGGGAATGGGATATTGAAAACCGCGCCCGTTGTAGTCGCCCTCTATCATAGTTTCGATAAACGCTTTGTTTACCATATCCATTTCCTTTTTGCAATCCTTGTAGCGGAAAGGCATTTCCTTGCCGCCTACAATGCAGTGCAGTTCCGCCAAGTCGTCGGGAACGGTCCAATCCAACGTTATGTTGGAGAAAGGAGCCTGCGTTCCCCAACGGCTGGGAATGTTCACCCCGTAGATAAAGGATTCGATACATTTTTTCGTTTCGTCGTAGGTGAGGTTGTCCGCCTTTACGAATGGTGCCAGATAGGTGTCGAAAGAGCTGAAAGCCTGCGCGCCCGCCCATTCGTTTGCCATAATACCGATAAAGTTTACCATTTGGTTGCACAGCGTAGCCAAGTGTTTGGCGGGAGCGGAAGTGATTTTGCTTGTAACTCCGCCCAAGCCCTCTTGAATGAGCTGTTTCAAACTCCAACCCGCGCAATAACCGCTGAGCATACCGAGATCGTGCAGATGCATTGCGCCGCTACGATGAGCCTCGGCGATTTCCTCGTCGTACACCTCGCTCAACCAATAGTTGGCGGTTATGGCTCCGCTGTTGCTGAGGATAAGACCGCCCACCGAATAGGTAACGGTGCTGTTCTCCTTGACGCGCCAATCGGCGATTTTCAGATAGTTGTCCACCACCGACTTGTAGTCGAGAATGGTTTCGCCCGCCCTACGCGCGTTTTCGTGGTTTTTGCGGTACAAAATGTATGCCTTGGCAATGTCGGCGTAACCCGTTTGGATCAACACCGTTTCAACGCTGTCCTGAATGTCCTCTACCGACACAATGCCGTCCGTTACCTTGTCCAAGAAATCTGCGGTAACTTTGAGCGCGAGCATATCGATAATGTCTTGCGAATAGGGCTTTTTGCACCCCTCGAAAGCGGCTTTGATGGCGTCGCTGATTTTTGAAAGTCTGAATTCGATAATTTGACCGTTTCTCTTTCTTACCTGATACATTTTGTCCTCCGTTGTTGCTCCGATTTTTCACGCCGCAATCTTCTCGGCGGCGCAAGGGGTGAGCCTCTTTATTGTAGTACAACCGATAACTTTTTGTCAACGGTTAAAACACAATATATTGTGTTAGTTTTTCACTTTTGCCACAATATATAGTATGTCAATCATAAACATATTTCAGACATACTCGGCGCGCTTCGGCAACAAAAAAAGAGGCGACTTCGTTGGTCGCCTCTTCAAGAAGGAGGGTTCGGTCAGAAAAACTGATATCTAAGGGGTAAACGCTTTGAAGCTACCCGAGAAATTCTTAACCTTACATAGTATAGCATTGCTTTTGCCCAATGTCAATACCGATTTTTGTGAACGTTGCAGATTATTTTTTCGCGCTTGACGTATTCGGGCGAAAAACGGGTCTACTGCTCCACTTCTATTGCGTTGACGGGGCAAACTTCCGCCGCCTCGTAGGTTTTGTCGGGGAAGTTTTCGGGGTTGCCCACAACGGAAGAAAAACCGTCGGAACCTATCTCGAACACTTCGGGACAAACGTCCGCGCACATTCCGCAACCGATACAATCATCTTTTTTTACAAACGCTTTCATAGTCGCCTCCGAATATTCTGTACGAATATTGTACCCTATCCTAAGGAAAAACAAACGTTTGTTTGCTCGTTTTGCGGCGACCTTTGACGAAAACGCGGCGTTAATTGCGGGAGTACTTTGCAATCAAGTAGTTTACGTAGTAGTCGGGGTTGAAATCTTCACCCGTTGCCAAACGCAAAATTTCGTCGGGATATTTGCTTGCGCCGTACTTGTGGACGCGCTCTTTGAGCCAAGCGTTGACGCGCGCCGTTGTGCCGCTTGCAAGGCTTTGCTCCACGTTGAAATCTTTGCTCATTGCGTGATACAACTGCGCCGCTATCGCGCTGCCGAGTGCGTAGGTGGGAAAATAGCCGAAATCGCCGTAAGCCCAATGCACGTCCTGCAACACTCCGAGAGAATCGTTGGGCGGGGTTATGCCGAAGTACTCGGTAAACTTTTTGTTCCAATACTCGGGCAGATCGGCTGTTTCCAACTCGCCCGAAATGAGTTTCTGCTCGATTTCGTAACGCAACATTATGTGGAGCGGGTAGGTCAACTCGTCCGCCTCGGTGCGAACGAAACTCGCTTCCGTTCTGTTTACGTACCCGACAAATTCCTCAACGCTCACGCCGTCCAGCTTGGGCGCGAAAACGCTTTGCAATTTGGGATAATGTACGCGCCAGAAAGCCTCGCTACGACCGATAATATTTTCGTAGAAACGCGATTGACTTTCGTGCATACCGAGGCTTGCGCCGCCTCCGCAAAGAGTACCGTTGAGCTTGGGATCGACCTGACGTTCGTAGGTGGCGTGTCCCGTTTCGTGAATGACGGAAAACACGGACGAAACAAAATCGTTTTCGTAGTAGTGAGTGGTTATTCGCACATCGTCGGTGCCGATACCGCTTGTAAAGGGGTGTTCGCTTTCTTTCATTATGCCGAAATTTTTGTCAAAACACATCACGTCGCGAATATATTCGCAAAATTCGCGCTGTTTTTCCTTTTCGATCTTCTGCTTTGCCCACTGCGGTACGGGAGCGACGCGCGCCGTCTTTTGCTTTACAAAGGGAACAAGCCTGTTGCGCAACACGTCGAAAAACGCGTCGTACTTTGCCTGCGTGAAATGCGGTTCGTACATATCCAACAAAACGTCGTAACCCTTTGCGGAATCGCTTTCCAACCACACCGTAAGTTTGCGGCAGTAACGGACGATACGTTCAAGATACGGCTCGAACAGCCGAAAATTGCCCGTTAGTTTTGCCTCGACGTAGACGGGGTACGCTTTGGCAGTAAGTTCGCCGAAAGCGGAGTACTCGTTCATCGGGATCTTTTTTGTGTCGGCAACGGACTTGTGCGTGACCTCTATTTCGTGGCGTAACGCTTCGTCCAAAGTTTCGCGATTTGCATACAACGCTTCGACGCACCGCTCGAACTCGGGGTCGGTGGTCAGCTTGTACTCCATTTCCGCCAAAACCGACTGATACGCGCTATCCGCCGCTATGCTGCCCGCCGCGGCGTCCGTCTGCGCGTCCCAACCTGTCAAAAAGTCTATGTAGTTGAAAGCCGACAATTTTTTTCTCTGTTCGAGGTAAAATTCCAATTCTTTCATTATTTTCCTCCGTTTGTATCCGATTGAGAGTCGTCCTCTTGTTGCGTTGATTGCGACGCGTCAACTGCGCCGCGCTTTGCCGCACGGCGAGCCGCAACGGCTTTTTCCACTGCGGGGACGGCAAATTTAAGCCCGATGATAATGCCGCCCATAACAACGGCGTTGACGGCGATAAACAAAATCGAATAGCCGTCGATTTTTACATACATCGGCGTAGGTTCCGCGCCGCCCAGCCAACCGTTGATAAGTCCGAGTGCCCACGGAAATACGATATAGCACAACACCGTCCCCACGGTTCCTATCGCGCCGACGGTGAGATTGTACCAACCGTAGGGGTACAGCAATATCCACAACGCGACAACTCCCGTTGCCGTCATAGAGAACATCGCGACAGTGCTGATTTGTTCGGGAGTGAGTCCCAGCAAATCTTTGAACGCGTAGGTCATTGCCACCGACAGGAACATCGCCGCGCCGCTGGGCAAGGTGCGTTTTAGCGTGTTGGCTACAAAGTTGCCCTTTATCAAGGCGTGATTTGGTTTTAACGCCAACAGGAATGAACATATTCCTATCACGAAAAACTCCATTGCATACAGGTGTTGCGGCTCGAAAGGATAGGTCACCGACATAAACAGGCACAAAATCGTCGTGAGTACCGTCATAGACGTTTTCATCAAAAACAGCGACGAACTGTTTTGTATGTTGTTGACGACTTGTCTGCCCTCTGCGACCACCTTGGGCATAGAGCTGAACTTGTTGTCCATAAGCACCAAGTTAGCCACCGTTTTGGCGGCGTCGGTGCCGCAACCGACGGAAATTGCGCAGTCGCTTTCGCGCATAGCGAGAATGTCGTTTACTCCGTCGCCCGTCATAGCCACGGTTCGTCCCGCCTTTTTCATAGAGCGGACGAGTATCGCTTTCTGCTCGGGAGTAACCCTGCCGAAAACGGTGTATTTATCGGCGGCTTCCGCCACCTGCTCGTCGGAAAGCCCCTCCAACGAAATGTATTTGTCCGCGTCTTTAACGCCCACTTTTGCGGCGATAACAGATACGGAAAGAGGATTGTCGCCCGAAATTATTTTGACGGCGACGTCGTTATCGCGGAACCAACCGATAATTTCGGGAGCGTCCGAGCGGATAGTGTCCTGCAAAACAATTATGGCAATAGGTTCCAACCCCTCTACGGCGCCGTCGACAATGGGCTTGGAAGATTTGCCCACGGCAAGAACGCGCAACCCCTGCGCAAGCAGATCGTTACACTGTTTGGTAAAATCTTTGGAAGTTTTTTTGAACATAAACTCCGCCGCGCCTATCGCCGCAGTACCCTTGCCCTGCAACGTTGCCGCGCTGTACTTGCGCGCGGAGGAAAAGGGAACGCAAACCGTGCTGTCGTAGGGTTCTACGCCGTCAAGATACCTTTTCAGGGCTTGCGCGGTCATATTGTCGTCGCCCGTGGCGGCTACAACGCTTTTTACTATCTTTTCCGTTTCTTCAAGAGAAATTTTTCCCAACGGAATGATTTTTTCCACCGTCATACTGCCGTCTGTTATGGTGCCTGTTTTGTCCAGACAAAGCGTGTCCACGCGCGCCAACATTTCGATACAGGGCAATTCTCTCACAAGTACCTTTTTGCGGGCGAGTTTAAGCGCGGCAACCGCCAAAGCCACGCTTGTCAACAACACCATTCCGCTGGGAACCATACCTATCATACTGCCGCTCATAGCTCGTATCGCGTTGTTGACCCAATCGGTCACGTTGATGTTGTTGCCGCTTATATCAACGCCCAAATGACCCCAATAGCAGTTCCAGACGTTTATATCCGCGCCCAACAACACGCGCATTTGTTCGCTGCAAAAAAACGTGGCAATGCCGAGTGGAAAGATAATAAAGGAAATGAACTTTATTATGCTCCTGATACCTTTCATAAGTTGGCTGTCTGGAGTTTTGGCTTTTTTTACGCGAGAAGAGAGCTGTTCCACGTAGTTGTCGCGCCCCACTTTGTCGCAACGCGCGGTGCAATTGCCGCTTACGATAAAACTGCCGCTGAAAAGCATATCCCCTTTGCGCTTTTTGACGGGTTCGCTTTCGCCCGTAAGCATAGATTCGTTTACTTCAACTTCGCCCACAAGCAACTCGCTGTCACAGCAAATCTGCTTGCCCGCCGAAAAGAGCAAAATGTCGTCTGCCACAATATCTCTTGTGGAAACGGTTTGTTTTTCGCCGTTGCGAACAACTTCCGCAGTCGGTTCGGAAACAATGGAAAGTTTTTCCACGGCACGTTTACTGCGTATTTCCTGAATTATTCCGATAGCGGTGTTTGCAACGATAATAACGATAAACATCATATTGTTGTAGCTGTTGCAAAGCAACATTAACAAAAAGATGATAAAGCCGAGCAAATTGAAAAAAGTAAAAATGTTGGAGGCAAAAATTTGCAAGTAACTTTTGCCCACCACCCTTTTGGTGCGGTTGATAAGTTTTGCTTCGCGCCGAAGCCGAACGTCCAAATCGGTAAGTCCCTCGTTTATATCGGGAGTATATCTCACCAAAGTACCGTTGTTCTTTTTCATATTTTCTCCTTAACGGTGAGGTTTTTCGCCACGCAACTTCAACGTGGGACAGGCGTTTAGCGCGAGATCGGAAAACTCTTTTTTTACAAACATATAGTAGCCGCGAGAGGCTATCATCGCGGCGTTATCTCCGCACAGGGCAAGTTTGGGCAGACAAACGCGCAACCCGTCGCGCTCGAACTCCGCCATTCGCGCGCGCAAATAGCCGTTTGCTCCCACGCCGCCCGCGACGGCAACCGTACGCGCCCCGTTACGCTCCGCCTCGCCGCGCAATCTGTCTACGGGACCGTCTATCGCCGCAACGGTAAAGCTCTTGGCTACGTCCGCCTTGTTGAGCGTTTCGCCGCGCTGTTCGGCGTTGTGCAGTAAGTTTATGACCGCCGTTTTCAGACCGCTGTAACTGAAATTGCCGTTGGAAGTTACAACGGAGTGAAACGGATAGACGTTTTCGCCCGTTTGCGAAAGACGGTCTATTTGCGGACCGCCCGGGTAGGGGAGCCCCAACACGCGCGCAACCTTGTCGAACGCCTCGCCTACCGCGTCGTCCACAGTGGAACAAACCACGTCGTACACGTCGTAGTCTATGACGTTGACGATTGCGGTGTGACCGCCGCTTGCCAACAGGCAGACGTACGGAGGCGTCAGATCGGGATAAGTGAGGTAGTTTGCGCAGATATGCCCCTCTATATGATTGACCGCCAACAGCGGCAAATTCGCCGCCTGACATAGCCCTTTGGCGTAGGAAACTCCCACGAGCAACGCGCCCACCAACCCCGCGCCGTAAGTTACGGCAACGGCGTTAATATCCGACAAAGAAAGGTTCGCCTCTTCCAACGCCGCTTTTACCACTTTGTCCACAACTTCCACGTGGTTGCGCGAGGCGATTTCAGGCACAACACCTCCGTACAAACGGTGAATATCTATTTGGGAAAGCACAACGTTCCCGACGATTTCTCTGCCGTTTTTGACGACCGCCGCAGCCGTTTCGTCGCAGGAACTTTCTATACCCAAAATATAAATATCATTATAGTGTTTCATCTCTAAAATAATACGCCTCGCAAACGTTTTTGTCAATGCTCTGCGCCAACGGTGATAAAACGAAAAATTGCGAACCCGTTTGACGAGTTCGCAACCTGAAAGCTATTTAAGTTCCTTGGGCGCGCGCGGATACAACAACACGTCGCGAATGTTGGACATACCCGTAAGGTACATAACCATACGGTCCAGCCCCATACCGAAACCGCTGTGAGGAACAGAGCCGTAACGGCGCAAATCGAGGTACTGCTTGTAGCCCTCCACGGTGATACCCTTGCTACACATTGCCTGCACAAGTTTGTCGTAGTCCGTTTCGCGCTCGCTGCAACCCACTATTTCGCCGATACCCGGCACAAGCAGGTCCGTTGCCGCAACGGTTTTGCCGTCGGGGTTTTGCTTCATATAAAAAGCCTTGACGTCCTTGGGATAGTTGGTGACGAAAACGGGCTTTTTGTACACCTGCTCGGTGAGATAACGTTCGTGTTCGCTTTGCAATTCCGCACCCCATTTGGGTTGATAAACGAATTGTACGTTTGCTTGGCGCAGTTGCTCTACCGCGTCGGAATAGTCCAACACCACAAATTTAGATTGCACCACATTGCGCAGTTTGTCCGTCAAACCTTTTTCATAGAACCTTTCAAAGAAGTCCAACTCGGCGGGGCAATGTTCCAAAACATATCCTACGATAAATTTTACGTAGCTTTCCACTATCTCGATAATATCGGGCAGTTCGGCAAAAGCCACTTCCGGCTCTACTTGCCAAAACTCCGCAACGTGACGGGAAGTGTTGGAGTTTTCGGCGCGAAACGTGGGACCGAACGTGTAAATTTTGCCCAACGCCATTGCCGCCACTTCGCCCTCCAACTGTCCCGAAACGGTCAGATAGGCACGTCTGCCGAAAAAGTCGTCGGCGTAGTACTCCTGTTCGTTGGCGGCGGTATCGTTCCAATGCTTGGTTGTGACGTTAAACACCTCTCCCGCGCCCTCGCAGTCGCTACCCGTAATTATGGGCGTGTGTACGTAGGTAAAGCCGTTGCTCTGAAAATACACGTGCGTGGCGTAGCTCAATGCGGAACGGACGCGTTGCACGTTCATATACGTGTTGGTGCGTACCCTGAGGTGCGGTATCGTGCGCAAAAACTCCAAGCTGTGACGCTTTTTTTGCAATGGGTAATCTGCGGGACACTCTCCCAAAATTTGGTAAGAATCCAATTGCAGTTCGCAGACGTTTTGCGGCGATTCCGCAAGAACACCCGTGAGCTTCACGCTGCAACCGACGGAAAACACCGTCGGCACCTTGTCGTCGAAACGCGATTTGTCTATTACCGTTTGAAGATTTTTCAGACAAGTGCCGTCGCTCACCTCGATAAACGCAACGTTTTTGGAGTCGCGCGCGGTGCGTACCCAGCCGCATACGGTAATTTGCTTGCCGACCAACTCTTTGTACTTATCAAAAACCTCTTTGATGTCGATATGTTTCATATTCTACTCCGTTTGCTATCGGCAAAAGCCGAATTTGCCGCCCGCTCGTTGCGCCAAGCGACAAGTACAATTATAGCAACATTGTGTAAAAAAAGCAATATTTGCAACGGCTATTTCTCAAAATCCGTTGCAAAAAGGGGAGCGTGCAAAGACGTTCCCCTTTGAAACAGCCAAACAGACCTATTCTTCCGTTTTGGGCGTTACGAAGATCCCGGGAGCAATTTCCTGCGGTTCTTCGGGCTGAGCTTCGGTTGCGGCGGCTTCCTCTTTGCCTTGGTTGAAGATAGCCTCTTCCTCGGCGGTTTTGATGTTGCGCTTGATGAGTCCCTTTTTGATAAGTTCCACAATGCCCTCGTATGGCATATAGAAATCTTCCGAGATATGCTCTACGCGCGGCAAACCGAGTTTTTCCATTGCGATACCGATAAGCTCGATTGCGTACTTGATACGCTTTTCGTTCTTGATACGGTACATAGACGGAGTTTCAACATTGGAGGGCGTGTTGCTTACGTCTTCGAGCTGGTACTTCGTTTCGGCAAATTCCGCAGGATCCAAAGGCAAGTACAAGCACATCGTCTTGCCGCGGAAAGCGATTTTTGCCACAACGACTTTGCCCGACTTGTACGTTTCGCGCTTCCAACTGTAACGGTCGTGAACTTTCTTGTAGGAGAGCAATTCGTTTTTCAAATCGGTGTACCAACGTTTTACGTCGTCGTCCGATTGAATGAGGCGCGCTTGGAAACTCTTATCATAGCGCAACGTTCCCGCCTCAGCCGATTCCTCTTCAATGATGATGGGTTCGCGTTTTTTACGCTCCTCTTCGGGCAGAGCGTTTACAGTGATACGGTAGCCCACGGATCTGTCCTGATAAACAACGGTTACGGTGGGGTTGCCCTCCTTGCTCATATCGGGAGCAAGTACGGAGTAGTCGTCCACGACCACTTCGGTGGGTTCGGTGTTGAACACAGCCGTAACTATCAAACCGTCGTGATTGAGCGCGTCGCCCGCGTAAAACTCTTTCTGCACGCCGTCGGTGTTGAGCGTGATGTACAACAGCGTACGTTCGGGTTCCTCTTCCTGTTCGGGTTCGGTAACTGCAATCGTGTAGTAAGCGGTCATATTCTCGTACTTTACGGTGACGGTTTTGATGCCCGCTTCGGACAAATCGGGCGTAACGACGTAGCAACCCGCAATTTCATTTGCATTGGCGATACGTCCGAACAATTCTTCGTCCACAACAGAGTACTCAACGATGGATTCCGTAGTGGGGTCGGCGTTGAAGTTTGCCGTGATGACCAAGCCCTCGCAATTGAACGTTTCGCCTACGACAAATTCGCGCTTTACAACGCGTACGTCGATGGAGATACCCACCAACTCGCGCTCGGGTTCTTCCTCAACAGCGGGAACAACCGTTTCAACGGGTTGTTCTTCTACTGCGGGAGCAGGTTCTTCAACAGAAATCGTGTACAGCGTGGATACGGTGTTGAAACGTACGCCGACAGTAACCTTGCCCGCCTGAGATAAGTCGGGCTTGATGACATAGCAACCTTGCGCGCTTGCGTCGGGTTCCTCGTCCACAACCGTGTAGTAGGACACTGTTTCCGTTGTGGGCGCGGCGTTGTACTCCGCGTGTATGACAAGTCCCTCACAGTTGAACTCGTCGCCTACGGTAAACTCTCTTTGCACTACGCCGAGATCGAGAGTCAAGCCTGTAAGTTCTCTCTTTACTTCTTCCGCTTTGGGTTGTTGAATTACCACAACGCGCGGTTCTGCCTGTTGCGCAACGTTTTGAACGGGCTGTTGCGCTTGTTCGTCGTTGTTTTTGTTCTTGCGATTTGAACGCAATATCAGCGTGCAGAAAACCGCAATTTCGATCAGGATCAATACACCCTGTATCACCAACAGCCAAAACATAGCCGTGCTTGCGTCCCAATCCAGCTCATAGCCGAAAATAGAGATCGTACTTAGAAAATTTAGCATTTGTAGTTACCTCACTTTTTTTTGTTTTTGCGATTTAGGACGATTGCCGCCACAATCAATATTATTATTTGTCCAAATATATACACCACTGCGGGTCCGAAATCGCCGTAATCCGTGTTGTCGGACGGAGCCGCGTTGGCAATATCAATTTTAATGGAGTAAGTTTCTCCCTCGAACTCAACCATTGCGGTAAAGGTTGTGTAGTCGCCTTTATCTTCGCTTGTTACGGTTGCGTCTACAATTTCTCTGTTACCGCAAATGGAGCAAGTAAACGTTGCGGTCGCCGCGCTGTGATCATCGCTCCACTGCCAAGTGGGTTCTTCCGACCAAACGTGGAGATGATCGCCGCCTATTACCTTGGTTTCAATTACGTCGCAGTTTTGGCAATGGCGAGATTCCGTCTTGCCGTTAGGATCTATCGTCCACTCCGACCAGACGTGTCCGCGAGCGGGTATATCGCGCGTTTCCGTTTTGCCGCACACCGTGCAAGTACGTTGCTCTTCGCCCTTGTTGGTGCAGTCGGGAGTTTTCGTTTCAGTCCATACAGTCCAGCTGTGCGTTTCAGAGGGTTCGCCCCTTGCTCCCTGCTTGCTTTGATAGAACGGCGAGCCGTCCAGCGTTGCGTACGCGGTGTACACAATGTAGGCACCTTCTTGGCAGGTTGCGGGGATAGTGTTGGTAGTGATGACCGTCGGAACCGTTTGTACGTCGTTGCACTTGGTGCATTTGAGGTGTACCGAAGCCGACGTGTAGCCGTTTTCGGGGTCGCCTACCCAACTCCAACCGTCGTCGCCCAACGACGTGTCCACAATCCAATTGTGACTTTCGGCGGCAACGTAGTCTACTTTGGTGGAGATGTAACTTTGTCCGTCCACAACCACTTCCGCGGTGTACACAATAGTGTGCGGATTTGTGCAGGAACCCTCGCCTGTACGCACTTCGTCGGGTTCTTCGTCCGTTTCGGAGCGAGTTGCCTCGCAACCGTTTTTGCACACGAAGTGAGCCGTTGCCGTCCACTTGCCGTCCGTTTCCGTCCAAATCCAACCGTTTTCGCTGTCGGGATAGTCGGTATCCAATTCCCAAACGTGCGCGTCGAGATCTACGGGTATGTCCGCCGAGAGTTCTGCGGTAAATTCCTTTCCGTCTTTACTTGCTACCGCCGTGTAGACGCGCGTTCCTTGAAGTTCGCAGGTGGGAGCAACCGTTACGCGGCTGTCCACAGACGCTACCGCGCTGTCTTCCAAACCGCAATCGGGGCAGACGAGATACACGGTAACCGTGTAACTGCCGTCCTCGTTAAGTTGCCACAACCAACCGTCGGCTGTTCCGTCGGTATCCTCAACGGCGTCGGCGTTGACCGTCCAAGCGTGACCTTTTGCGTCGAAATATTTTTCGGAACCGCTCAAAACGTAACCACATTCTGTACACTTTTGACGGGTGTAACCGCCGCTTGTGCAGGTGGGATCGGATTTATCCGTTTCAAAGGTACATTCTTCTGTCTTTTGCAATTCGTTGCAGATCGAGCAGCGAATTTCGTGTTTATGCACGCCGCCCTCTTCTACGTGTACATAGCGGTCGAATACGTGATCCGTTTTCGTTCCCTCTATGTACTCGGTGTACGAAGCCGTGTACACAACGCCGTCCAAGCTGACTCTTGCGTCGAGAATATCCAAACGGTCAGACGTACACGTTGCCGGTTGAGATTTTACGTTGACGTCGGCTTCGAGAGTTTGCTTTTCGTCACAGCCGTCGTTTGTGCATTTGAAGTGCGCTTTTGCCGTCCATTTATCCGAGGCGGGGTCGCGTTCCCAAGTCCAACCGCTCTTGCCCTCGCTTACGTCGAGAGTCCAATTGTGTCCCGTAGCGGGAACCGTTTCGGTGAGAACATTTTCGTTTTCGTAGGTGGTTCCGTCATAGACGAAACTTGCCTTGTAGGTGCGTTCGCCGTCCTCTTCGCAGGCGGGGCTGAGCATTTCTGCCGTGACAGTGACTTCGGGTTTGTAGGAGAATTCGCATTTACGGCATTTGAGTTCCGCTTCTACCGTGTGAGTTTCGCTGTTCCACTCGCCCCAAACCACGTAGTAGTCGTGACCCGTGGCACTTGCGCCGCTTTCCGTGTAGGAGTAGCCGCAACGCGCGCAGGTAAACGTTGTGTAACCGTCGTCCTCGCAGGTGGGTTCGGTGACAACTTCGTCAAACGTGCAGTCCTCTTCGAGCTTGCCCTCGCCGCAGCGGGTGCAGGTGTATGTGTGGAAATGTCTTCCGTCCACGTTGTGATGTTCGGGTTCGCCGTCAAAGACGTGTCCCAACACGGCGTTTTCTTGACGGTAACTTGTACTAAACGAGTTGCCCTCCACTTGGAGAAGTACGCTCAACGACACAACGCCCTCTTCCGTACAGGAGGCTGTGCTTTCCGCCTCGACAACTATCTTGCCGCTTACGTCGTAGTCGCTCGGCGCGCTGTCGCCCAAGGTGAGCGTCTGGCTGACAATGCCCACCGTGTCGGCTACAACCGTCAACGTGGCTTCGCATTGACTGCAAGTAAACGTTGCCGTAACCGTGTAGTGGCTGTCATCTACGTTCCAAACCCAATCGGGTTCGTTTACAAATTTGTGTCCCGTTGCTGGGAGCGTTTCGGTGAAAGACGACCTATTTGTGCCGTCGAACTCAACCGTTACCGCTGCCACTGCCGTGTAGTCTTGCGAACCCTCCGCAGTGCAGGTGGGATCTTTCCTTGTGCCTGCCACAACCGTGCCGTCGAAAGAGAGCAATTCGCCGCAACGCTCGCACCTGAGGTGAAGAGTGGCATGCCATTCGCCGTCGGAATAGGTCCATTCCCAACCCTCTTGCCAACTTTCGTCTGTTACCGTATCGGCAACCCAACTGTGACCGAGCGGGGAACGCTCTTCAACTATATGTTCGTTGGAGAACGTGGAACCCTCCAAGTTGATGGTGACTTTGCGCGTTTCTCCTCCGCCCACAGTGCAGGTTCCATCTCTCTTTGTAACCTCGATACTTCCGCTCACTTCTACGGTCAAAGATACGTCGCCGTGTCTGTCGGAAACCGTATAAGTGGCTTCATTATCCGTAGTCACCGTAACGTCCAACGCCGTGCCGCAATCGTGTTCGCACTCGAAGTGTGCAACCACACTGTTGGCGGCGTCGTACCAATTCCAGCCGCGGGTGCTATCCGTGTAGTCGGTATCCAACACCCAACTGTGACCGCGAGGAGCTATTGTTTCCACGTGTTGAGAGGTTTGTTCTTCCGCGCTCACGTTGTACGCGTTTACGTCGTCGTTGACGAGATTTACGCTTGCGGTGTAGGTGATTGTCCCATCGGAAACGCAATCGGGGTAGGTCTTTTCGCCCGCAACGACTTTGGCGTTTACGTTCATTGTGTGTTCGCCGTCGTGTTCGCACACAAGGTGCAACACCGCGCTCCACTTGCCGTCGCCGTCTTGGCTCCAACTCCAACCGTTGTCGCTGTCGGCGTAGTCAACGTCCACTACCCAACTGTGTCCGAGTGCGTCGATGTGTTGCAACTGAACGGTGCTTTCCCACACAACGCCGTCAAATACGTCTTTTTCCGTAACATTGGGTTGCGTGCGAGCGACGCTTTCGGACAAGGTTCCCTTGTAGGTTGTGTAGCCGTCCTCGGTGCAGGTTACGTCTTGCTTGTTAAGCATTGACGTTTCGGCTGTGAGCAGAAGCGTTTCGCCGCAGTCGCATTTGAGCGACAACGTTGCGCCGCTACCGTCCTCTTGCCAAGTCCAACCGTTTCCATTCACGCTTGCGTCGGCATACCAATGGTGACCCGTGGCGGGGATAGCGATAACCTTATCCTCGCTGACAGCCGCAGGCGCAGGATCTCCCGCCTTGCTTACGGGCGGCGTTGCGGTAGCCGTGTAGGTCTGCTTGCCGTCCTCGGTGCAGGTGGCGGGTTGAATAACGTTGGTGACCGTTGCAACAACATCTTGTTTGTTGTGACAGTTGCCGCACTCGAACGTAGCCGTAGCCGAGTAGCCGTCGGCTTCAATCTGCCAATTCCACACGGGTTCGCCCCAATTGTGACCCGTTGCGAGTACAACGTTGAACGTGCGGCGTGCGGTCAGGCTTTCGTCGAGAATAAATACGAATGTGTCGCGGTCTGTCCGTTGCAAGAGTGCCACAATCGCTTCGCGAGTTACCGTTACCGTTGCCTCGTCCATCCCGTCGTTTTCGCAACCGACGGGAATGTTTACAATACTGCTTGTGGTGTAGGTGGAGTGTTGTTCGCCGCAGTTGTTGCAGATAAAGTGTACTGTGGCGCGAGTGAAGTCCTCGCTCCAAGTCCAACCGTCCCCGTCGGAATCTGCCGCGTCCGTAGTGTCGATACGCCAATCGTGTCCCGTGTAGGGTACGGTTACGACGTCGCTGGACGTGTAGGTGTGCTGAGTTTCGCCCTCGATGGTGTCGTTTACCGTAAACGGATCGCCTTGACTTTGAACGTAGATACGCACTATCGCGGTGTAAGTTACGTAAACGTCCCTTGTACATTCCGCAGAATATCTCGGGCTGTCCACCGTCGCGCTCAAAGCGTGTTCTGTACCGCAAGTTTCGCAGACAATATGCACCTGCGCCGTGTGACCGCCATCGTGCGACCAAGTCCAGCCGTCCGTTCCCTTGCTTGTATCCAAAACCCAAGTGTGACCGAATGCGGGTACGATAGCTGTTTTTTCACTGTAATTTCTAACGCCGGGTTCGTAGCTGAACGTAGTCGAGCCGTAAGTGGCGGTTGCTGTAAAGTAGATTTCTCCGTCCGTCGTACACGTTGCGTCCGTCTTGGTGTGCGCCGTCAACACGATTCCGCCAACGCCGCTTTCTCCCGCCATCTTGATGACGTCTTTGATTGCGTTGTTGGACTCTTGCATTATGCCGAGTTCCACTTCGTAAGTGTTGCCTTTCTTAGTCCAACGCCAACCGCTTCCCTCGTCGCCGTAGTTCGTGTCTACGATCCACACGCGCGAAGAAATTTCAACGTTTTCAAATGTTTGCACCGCCTGACCGTCGGCAAGTTCGTAATCCGCAACGCTTGCGCCATACAAAGTTACGTTGACGGTTACAACGTGATCTTTTCTAATGTCAGGCTCGTCGAACACGCCCGACGCAAGAACGTTGAGGCTGTCCGTGCCGTACAAACCGAGTTCGTTTACCGCAAGTTCGGCTTTGTTCTCGATTTCAAACTTGACTCCACTTATATCCACAGTGGCTATTATGTTGTTGTCGAACTCTTTGTTCAGAACTTTGATACCGACAACTTTCACTTTGGCTTTGTTGATGGTAAAGCTGAATTCCGTGTTGACCAACTTGTAGTTTGCGGCAAATTCGGGATCCAATTCGTCTGCGACTACCTTGTACACGCCTGCGTGCAAAGCCGTCGTCAAATCGTAAGGAGCGTCATTGAAAGTTGTGATCTTGAAGCCAAGCGTATTCTTGTCGCCGCCAACATCTTCCCAACTTGCATGTATGCTACCCAATTGATCGGTGCCGTTGTAAACGAGCGATCCTCCGTCTATTGTCCATTCCACGCTGACTTCTTTGGACGTTATTTCGCTTGCTACGGTTACAACGTACACGTTCTGTCCGTCATATTCGCCCGTATCGAGATTGGCGTCGCCGCCCAACCTGTAATTTACGCCCAACTTGATGTAGACATCGACGTTCTGTCTGCCTACCGCCACGCCCTTGAATACGGCTTTTATTACCGTTTCGAGATCGCCGTCAAACAAGCCCGAGCGTCCGCTTATGCTAACGTTGTTGTTTTCGCACAAGTCCGTACCGTCGTACACCTTGGACAGTACCGCTACCGTCAAGGTAACTTCGGCTTGATTGATCGTGTAGTTGTGAGTGGTTGCCTCCACAAATGCGTAGTTGCTGTTAAAAGCCACTTCGCCGCCCCCAGCCAAGTATTCGATGTACCCGCTTTCATCGGCAAGTTTGAATGTGTACGTACCCGCGTCCACAAACGCCTTTGTTGCGGTTCCGTCTTGATCGTACGTAGCCACTTTCAGATACACCGTTCTGCTACCGTCGTTGTCGATGGTCGTGTAGTACGCCAATTTCGTCAAGTCGAAGTTGGGGGTTTGCCCTCTGTACGTAAATTCTTGGTCGTTCCAATGCAACTCAACTTGTTTAGGCAAGATTTTTCCCGCTGTCTTGTTGGGGTCTGTCCATTTGGTGGTTACCTTTGTGCCACCGTTGTCCACAAGCGTGTAGTTGCCCGCGTCTGCCCCCGTCAACGTGTAGGTTACGGTTATGTTGTTCGCCGTTGCAACGTTTTTGGTGTTGTACTCGCCCGTAACGTCGAGAGATACCTCGTCGTCGTGAATTATGCCCGAAAGAACAGCTTTTCTTATTGCTTCGAGATTGTTCGGAGTGGCATTTTGTGTTCCGTCGTACTTTCTGTCGGTAAACGTTGCTTTGGTGCCTATTTCGAGGACAATGGGGGTTACGTCGGCACTTGCCACCAACGACGTATCTTCAAAGTAGTAGTTCTTGCTTGCCCCCTCGTGCTTTACCTCATCCTTGACAATAGCATAAGTGAAGAACACCGTTACAGACTTGTTTTGTCCGACGTTCTTGCTGTCGAAGTGCGCTTCGATACCCGTAAGGTCGACTGTAAGGTAACCATCTTCGCCTTGAATGAAGCCGTTGAGCTTAATTTCTATATCCGCTATGTCGTCGCCGTTGTACTCTTTGTCGCTTGCCGCCATAGACGGAGTGAGAGTTCTGCGCGTGATCGTTGCGCTGACCGGATCGCCCGTGTAGGGATTTTCAACGTCCAGCTCGTAGTTGCCCGAATCGCTGCCAAACAACACAAAGGTCAATTCCAAACGATCTGCCGCGTCGGATTTTTGTCCCTTGTAAGTGTAGGGAGCCACTGCCGCACCGCTGTACAGCACGTTCGCGCTTGCAAAACGTGCGGTTACCGTTACTTTTACGTCGTCACTGCCAACAAGCCCGCTGAGGTTTGTTAATCCCGTTACTGCCGTAACATCGGTGTTTGTGTACTTTACAAGAGCCGTCGTGTTGCCGTCGTAAACTTTGTCCTCTACCGTAAAGCCGCCTTTTATGGTCAACGTCGCTTTGGTGATCTCGGCGGTTGTGGTTACCACGTACACGTTCCGTCCGTCATATTCGCCCTCGGCAGGGTTGGCGTCGCCGCCTAATCTGTAATTCGCGCCCAACTCGATGTAGACTTCAACGTTCTGTCTGCCGACAACAACGTTTTTGAATACTGCCTTTATTACCGTTTCGAGATCGCCGTCAAACAAGCCCGATTTTCCGCTTACGACAACTTTGTTTTTGTCGCACGTATCCTTGCCGTCGTACACCTTGGACGGTACCGTTACTGTCAATGTAACTTCGGCTTGCTTGATCGTGTAGTTGTGGCTCAGCGTTCCTTGCAACTCGTAGTTGCTGTCCAAAGCTCCCGCCACGCTGTCGCTATACTGTTGATATTTGCTGTCCGCTTGAACGAGCTTCAACATATATTCGCCCGCGTTGACAAAATCTGTTGCACTGCCGCCGTCTTTGTCGTAGGAAGCCACTTGCAGATACACTCTCGCGCCGCCGTCGATGTCGATGGTCGTGTAGTACGCCAATTTCGTCAAATCGAACTTGTGGTCTTTGCCACTATACGTAAATTCTTGGTCGCTCCATTGAACGTTAACTTTCTTGGGCAAGATCTGTCCCGTTGTCTTTTCGGGATCTTCCCATTTGGTGGTTACCGTTGTGTTGTGGTTGTCCACAAGCGTGTAGTTGCCTGCGTCTGCCCCCGTTAACGTGTAAGTTACGGTTATTTTGTCCGCCGTTGCCACGTCTTTGCTGTTGTAAACTCCCGTGACGTTGAGATTTACCGTGTCGCCGTCAATCTTTTTGGCAAGCACAGCTTCTCTTATTGCTTCGAGATTGTTCGGAGTGGCATTTTGCGTTCCGTCGTACTCTCTGTCGTCGGTAAACGTTGCTTTTACGCTTACGTCAAGTACAATGGGGGTTACGTTGGCACTTGCCACCAACGACGTAGCTTCAAAGTAGTAGTTTTTGCTTGCGCCCGCGTGTTCTGCCGCGTCCCCGACAACGGCGTACGTGATTTTCGCGGTAACGGTTTTGCTTTGTCCCACATTCTTGTTGTTGAAGTGAGCCACTATATCCGAAGTATCCGTGGTGAGGTAGTTATCTTCGCCCGAAATGAAGCCGCTAAGCGTTACGTGTACTGTCGCGTCGTCTTTTCCGTTGTACGTCCTGCTATCGGCGGTCATAGAAACGTTGAGCGTTCTGCGAGTGATTGTCGCGCTGACTGCTGTTTCGCCGCTGTACGGTTCCGCTGTAAGCACGTAGTTGCCCGAATCGCTGCCGAACAACACAAACGTCAATTCCAAACGATCTGCCGCGTCGGATTTTTGTCCCTTGTAAGTGTAGGGAGCCACTGCCGCACCGCTGTACAGCACGTTCGCGCTTGCAAAACGTGCGGTTACCGTTACTTTTACGTCGTCACTGCCAACAAGCCCGCTGAGGTTTGTTGATCCCGTTACCGCTGTCGATTTGTCGTCATCGTATTTTACAAGAGCCGTCGGGTTGCCGTCGTAAACTTTGTCCTCTACCGTAAAGCCGCCTTTTACCGTCAACTGTTTTCTGTCGATTGTGCCGAACACCGTAACAGAGCAAAGGTTGTCGCCCTTTACTCCCTCTACGGAGCCGCTAACAACTTCTCTGCTGCCGCTCAACGTGTAGTTGTCGGACGGAAGTCGAATATAAACGGTAACGTTGTGTCCGCCCGCCGTTACGCCGTCGAACACCGCTTTGAGCAATGTCGGAGTTTCTTCGTCGAACAAGCCCGCGAAGATAGAACCCGTAACGTTGCCTATCGGGCACTCGTCTGTGCCGTTGTAAACTTTGCTCGTCACTTTCATTCCGCTGACGGTAATTGTCGCCTTGTTTATTGTGTAGTTGTGGGTGTTGTTTTCCAGCGTGTAGTTACTGCTGAAAGCCTCCGCCGCTCCGCTTTCGCCGTACTGTTGCGAACCCACTTCAAGAGTGTACTCGCCATTGTTTACAAACGTGCTTGCGTCCCCTTTACCTTGAACATACACAACAAGATAAACTTGTTTGTTGTCTACCGTGAGGTAGTACGCCAACTTGGTGAGGTCGAAATTGGGCGTTTTTCCGCTATAAGTAAACGATTTGTCGGTCCAATGTACCGTCGCGCTCTTGGGGGTGATTTTTTGATCCGCAACGGTCGCTGTTGTAGTTTTGACGGAAACTCCGTTTTTGTTGTCGAATGTGTAGTTGTTCGCGTCTGCGCCGCCCATCGTGTAGGTAACGGTTATTTGCGACGCTTCGCTGACGTTCGCGCTGTTGTACACGCCGCTTGCCGAAAGGGTCACGTTGTCGCTTTCAACTATCTCGTCCACACCGAAAGAGCCGACAGAACTTACTATCGCGGCTGCGTTTCCATCGTAAACTTTTTCGCTGAAAGTTGCGCCGCTTGCGGTGACAAGTTTGGGAGTAATCGTTACAAGTGCAATTTGACTTGTGACGCTATCCCTACCCCTGTTGTACCTGAACTGCACGCTGACTCCCGCGTCCTCGGTTCTCGTTGCGGAAAGATTGACGCGGTAACTGCCCACTTCCAAAAGTTTCGCCGTGCTACGACTTTCGCCTTGGAACGAAACGGTGACGTGCTTTTGCAACCAATCAACCGCTTGATCCGTGTCGTTTAAGGGGTGGTCCTTACTTGTGGTTGTGATATTGCAAGTTTTAACAAGTTCCCAGAACGCCGTTAACAAATCGCTGTCGGAAATTCCGTAAACTTTTGTAATAGCCGCTGCGCGCGATATATCGATGTAGATACTCGTGTTGGAAACGGTAACCGTAAAGCTGCCGCTTAGCGGGTTGTGATCCGTTGCCGTCACGGTGTAGTAGACGGTGTAAGTTCCCACTTGGCTAAGTTTGTAGTTGCCGCCCTCATCTGCAACAACGCCCGTTACCGAAGTGATTTTTACCGTGGGGTTGAAAACATAGCCGCTAAACCTGTACGTTTTTTGCAATTCCGACGAGAAATTGCTTGCGTCGGGCGTTTCCACTTTGTAATTATTGTCGGGGTCATACGAAGAAGATATGCTGTCCACACTGCCCACAATCGTAGCGGGAGTGATGGTATAGACAAATTCCGTGCCGTTGATGAGGTCGAAGTTGCCGTCGATTGCGGCGTTCAACGCAATCGTAAGCGTGTAGGTACCTGCGGCTTGAACTCTTGTTGTATCGTTAAATTTGCCGTCCGCGCTTGCGGTGAACTCAATTGTTACCGTGTAGTTGTCGTATGTGACTGTGGCTTTGTTTCCTACAATCTTCCACGTGCCGCTTTCGTGTTCTCCCTTGGGGGTAACGCCGCCGCCCGTTGCAACAAAGTTTACGAGCAACGTGTGTTGAGTACCCGTGTAGCGGTTTGTATAGGTGTTGCCCGCGTAGGTGCTACCCGCTTGATATTTTGTTCCGTCATCGCTCCAATCTTGGATAGTAACGCCCAAGTTTGCGGCAACTTGCGCTTGCGTGATTTCGTATTCCTTTGTAATGTTATTCGTCGCGCCCGCGAACTCGAAGTCATTGGCGCAGAATCTACCCGCGTTGTCGGCTGAAACGTCCGTGCCTGTTGCGGTATCTTTGTTTTTCAAAGTTACAGTCACGTTGTACTTACCCGCATTTACGGGAGTGGAACTGTCGCCGTCCTTGTCGTAGGTAATTGTGTAATCGTCCGCTTGCGGCAAAAGCGTGCGGTTGGCGAAGCCGTCGCTATTGAAAATCAAACCGCTGACGGGTTGTTCCTCGGCGTTGTACACAACGGAGGAGAAATCCGCAAGGGTGAGCGTTGCCTTGTTGATAGTAAAGGTAAATTTGGCGTTTCCTGTCAGTTGGAAATTGCCGTCGGTCACTGTCACCGTCACATTGTACGTTCCTGCATGGACGGGGCCACCTTGACGGTTGGTAACCGTAGCAAAGTGCAAATCGCCCGACGCTTGGTGAACGTAGGTAACGGTGTAGTCGGTCAGGTCGGAGTTGTACCACACGGGGACGACATCATTGCCGTCTAAGTTGGTAAACGTAAACTCCATCATTTGATTGTAACCGTTGTAGGTTGTGCTTGCGTCGCCCTTTACTGCAACGGAAACCTTGGCAGGGTCGATATGGTACGTAATTGTGAGTGTACCCGTGTAGTCGTCAATACCCGTCACTGTTAATGTGACCTCTCCGACGTTCACGTCCGCCGTTGCCATATAAGTGTAGTTGGTGTCCTGCGTCAATTCGAGGTTGTCCGTCACCATTCCCTTGGCAATAACCACCTTTAACGTCGGCTTGGTGGAGTTGCCCGTGTAGGGAGTGTTGTCCAACGTGCCCTTGGAGTCATCGACTGTGGGGGTAACGTCGGCTACCTTGTTGTGCACAAAGTGCAAATCGTTCAGAGTGAGCAGGCGCGGCATTATCGTATAGGAAACGGTGCCGTCGCGATTGGGTTCTTGTACGCCGTCTACTCCCCACGTGTAACCGAAAATGAAGTTTTGGTTGTTGAGAGTTACGGTTGCCACATAGGAGCCGACGTGAATACAATTTGCCGCCTCTACGCTCGTTTCCGATCCGCCTCTGGGGGTGTACTTGTACGAAACGCTGAAATCAGCTGCAACGGGAAGAACGCTTTCGTTTACGGTGTTGATAAAGGAGAACGAGATCTCGTCGTTGCTTCCGCCAAACACGGGAACGTGCGCTTTGCCGTCAAAGTTGATAGAAGAACTCGACACCTGCATGCTTACGGTAGCGGGATCGATCGTGAAGTTGGCACTTACGCTGTTGCCGTCCGCTGTCACTGTGGTTCCGTCCGCGCTGACAAACTTGAAGTTAGGCACGTTGTTGGAGTTACTTGCCGCGCCATTAGCCAAGCTCACCGTAACGGTGTACGTACCTGCATTTTTGGGGAAACCGCCGTCCAGCCCCGCACCGCCGTATGTTACCGTGTACTCGTCGGCAAGTACGCCTGCAAGCGCGCCTTTCAACACGGGAACAGCGTCGTTGTTGCGCTCGTTGTTGGCAAACACAATTGCCGCCGTTTGAGTTGCCGCATTGTACACGCCGTTTGCAAAGCCGTTGAGGACGATTTCCGCCGCCGTAATTTCAAAGTCGAATTCGCCGCCCTCCGTCCAAACAAAGTTGACGGGTTTGGACAAAGCGGCGATTTTTTC
This sequence comes from uncultured Clostridia bacterium, assembly GCA_947625115.1. Classification (GTDB taxonomy): domain Bacteria; phylum Bacillota; class Clostridia; order Christensenellales; family CAG-314; genus Fimimonas. The sequence continues at coordinate 58,472 of CANQND010000005.1, forward strand.
CTGTTGTTCGGGGGTCAAATGTTCAGCGGTCAAAGCCGATTGATTTATCCAATCGTGAGCATTGACATTTATCTTGCCGAGATATTTTCCCGCGTCGGTAACTGCCGCAAGACCCGATTGCGCGCCGCACGAATAAGTTACGGAAAATTCGTTCTGATCCAAAGTGGGAACGACATTTGCGTCGCGGCTGTTTGTAAAGGAAAGATTTGCGTTGTGCGCAAGGCGATTGTAGGTTTCCGACGGATTGGTTACCTTTGCGGAAACTTCGGCGGGCTTGATCTCGAATGTGCCGCGCGCCAAATTGTTTGACGACACGCCGTAGTCCGCACCCTTGATGAGCGGGAACGCGTCGTTATCCGCTTGGAACTCGTAGTTTTCGTTGCTCAAAGCTATTGCAACGTAGTACACGTCGGCGTCTACGGGGGCAATTTCCGTGTAGAGAGCTTTGAGGTCGTCCATCTTGTCTGCCTTGACGTTGCCTCTTTCGTCGAAGTAGCCCGTGCCGTCCTTGGCATAGGCAATAGCGTCGAACACGGCTTTGGACGTGTAGCCGTAGGTAACTTCCGCAATGGTAATGACGGGTTTGGTTACGCTTGAAACCGTTTCGCCGCGCACGGTACGCAAAATGTCGCCGTAGACAGTGTAGTCCTCAACGTTTTCAAAGCTGAGTTGCAGTTGGTGCGCCGCTCTGTCGAAGTAGTAACCGCAATATGTTGTATCGCTGTCCCCGTTGAAATCGTATCCCGTAAAGGACGAACTTACGTCGTGAGATACGTGAGATATTTTTATACGTGCAGGACGTATACGGAAAGACACAGACAGAGAGCCTGTGTAGTTATTTTTGCCCGTCACCAACACTTGGGCAAAAGTCCAATGGTCGCCCGTGTTGGAAACAGTGTTGTTGTCCGCCCAATCGAGAGAGTAGTCGTCGCCGTCGAGTTGCTCTATGCGCGAACTCTCCTTGTCGCTCGTGGAACCTTGTACCCCGTAGTGGTAGTACGCCACCTTTACAAGCGGTCTGTAAACATAGCTGTTGCCGGCATAGGGGAATGTTGCAAGTTGAGAAACGGCTTCCGTCGTCTGTTGCGTAGAGGAATCTGCGCCGTATTGAACGGGAATGTAACCCTGCGCGTCAACGTCATAGCCGTCAAGCGTTTTGCCTGCCGCAGTTTGCTGTATATCCGTGGCGAAAACGTTGTCCTCCGAAATATCTTTGGGGGTTATGTTGACGGAGAGAGAGCTTGTTGTGTTGACAACGAAATTGCCGTACTGACCGTCGGTATTAGCCGAGCCGTTGAAGCCCTGACTGCTGTAAAGCGGTCTTGCTCCCTTTTCCGCGGGCTTGCCGTTGTTGTCGTCAAACGCCACTATCCACACTACGCCCGCGTTGATAGCTAATTTAGCCGTGTTTTGGTGAGTAACCAACGTTGTGTCGTCGCTAAGCGAGGTAAGCGTACTCAACGCGTAGTTGCCCACGTCGGCGTTGCCCGTATCAAAGGTGTACACGCCACCGCCGAACGTAACATTGTTGGAAAGGAACGCTTCGTCGCTGAACGTGTAGACTGCGTTAGAAATGGTATACTTGTTTTTGCCTACGCCCACTTCGGGTCCGACGTTATCCAGGTTTACGGGTTTGCCGTCTTTAAGGATATTGAACGGGAACACAAAGCCCTCGGCGTGCGATGGGTAACCGGGGCGGGCTGCCCAAATGCCGCCCACGCCGTAGCCGACTTTACCCGAGCGAATGTCGGGGTCCCTGCCCTCTTGCCACTCGCCCTCCCAAGGAACGTAGTCGTCCTCGCGCGAGGTGCCGTCGTAGGCGTAGCTGACGGTGAGGGAAAGCGTAACCGTTACGGGGTCGATTTCCCAAGTTATTTCGTAGTAAGTGCCGAAGTCGTCGCTGTTTGTGACGGTTGCGTCAAACGTGTAGTTGCCCGTTGCGCCCGTCAACACGCCGTTTTCTTTCCAAGCGGGTATGTAAATGCGAGCCACAAGTTTGGTGGGCTGTTTGTCCGCGCCGACGGTTACGTTTTTGTAGTCGAGAGTCTTTTTTTCAACATCGGCGGTTTCTTCATCGAAACCGTACTCTGCTATCTTGTACCTTACAACAAAGTCGAAATTGTCGTTGTACTGCAACGCCGAGTTGGCGTAAATTTTTTTCGCCGCGGCGTTGAAATCGACCTTATTGCCGTCAACCTTTGCGGCGGAGCCGACAAGCTGACGAGCCACGCCTGCGTTGAAAGAAAGTTGCGGCAGTTGAAATTGTCCCAAACCGTTGTAGGTTACATGGCGCGAAACGGTAACGGACGTATTTGCCTCGGGGGCGGGCGTTTCGACGTCGAAATCGTAGGGAGTAACCACTGCGGGGTCCACCGTAAACTCAAACGCCCAAAAATAGGTTGTTTTGCCCGATGTGTCGCCGTTTGTTCTGTTGCTAAGCCCCACCAACTGTGCCGAATCTTGGTCGAACACGTAGTCGTAGTCGGTGTAGTCGGCGTCAAGGTCCAACGTGATGACGACAACGTAGTGACGGGCATTTACGGGACCGCCGTCTACTCTGTGCAAGTAGTCCAGATTGTTGCCCGCGCTTTGCGTATCGAGAATGTAAACAAGGTACGCGTCGGTGTCGTAAGCGTATTCGCGCTTGTAGTCTTTGTCGAACTCCTCACGCTTGGCGGGGAACTCGTAGTTTTCAAAGGTGGTAAACTTTTCTCCGCCCGAGAAAGTTATCGTGGGGGCTTCCTGATCCACGCCCTGCGGCTTTGTTCCCTTGACCCAAGCCGCCATTTGCTCAAATGTGTAGTACCTCTTTGTGCGGCGGTCGTAAACGCCCGGGGCAAAAGTGAGGTCGTCAAAGAGATAGTACTCCATATTGGCGGCGGAGTCTATCAAGGGGTTGACGCTGGTGTTGGCAGTGTTGTCGAACAGCAAAATGTCGCTATCGCTGAACGCCGAACCGCGATATGTCAAATTGGCTTGCGCCGCTTCGGTCAACTGCACTTCTGCCGTAGTCGGCTTGACGTAGATGTTGATCTTGGTGTCGAAAGCGAAGTTGTTTGCCGCGTAATATACGCCCGTGGCGGCAAATTCTTCTTTTTCGGTTTCGCCCGCGCCCGTATCCTCGATGTTGGCGGAGATGAATGTTACGGAGTACATTCCCGCGTGCATAACGCCGCCAACGTAGGTACCTACGCCTTGAATCTGCCCAGGTGCGCGGTGCAACGTCTGGTAACTTACGCCTGCGCCGCTGTGGGTGTTGAAATCGATGTCTTTGTTTTCTCCGAAAAACGCATTGGCGTAACGGAATTGCAACACATAACCTGTAAATTCACTTTTGGGAATGGCGTGGTATACCTTTGTTTGCGAATCGTACACTCTCAATATGCCGTTGTTTTTGAAGTCCGCACTAAGAATGGGATAGTAGTACTGACCGCTGTACACAAAGTAGGATTGATTGCGTTCGTCGGCATAGCCTGGCGTACTGTTAGGTTGAATAAATCCGTCGCCCGACCAGTCTATTCCGTGAACTTCGTCCGACCCGCCCTCATCGTCGATAGTACCGTTACCGTTCCAATCCACGCCAACGCCGTTTTGCTCAGTGTTCCAACCCAATTCGCTGACGGGTCTGCCCTTGTAGTACAACTCACTGCTTGCTTCTACGCCCGTCTGATTGATCTTTATTTTGAAACTCGGGTTGTCGTAACGAGTACCGTTCGCCAAAAGGAAAGAGTATTCGCCCGCATAGGAAATACTGTTGTCCGTTGCCTTGATAGCATTTCGCGTCGCCGTACTACCTGATTTCTCATCGGGAAACGCACTCGCTCCGCCCTCTCCGTCAACGAAATCTCTGTCGCCGAGTTTGAAACGGAAGTTGGTTTCGGTAAACCCATTTTGAATAGTTCCGCTTGCGTCAATCGACCAATCCTTGATCAGATCGCCTACATTATTCGGTTTGGCAGCATCGTATTTATGCGCCTCCACTTTCGTGACGCGCAACATACCGTACTCGCAAGTCAAGCCGCTGTAATTGTAGGAAATTCCGCCTGCCTCGCTGTAATCTTTGCTGTTTGCCTCATCTGCATTGATAGTTATTGCTTGGTCCTTTCCGCTTTTGTCCGTTCCCGTACCCGTAATGACCCAAACGATTTTTGTTGTCGCCGTTATATTCTTGGTGGTCAGTTCTCCTTCTCCCGAACTGTTGATTACTTGGTACTTTGAGTTATCCGAGGAGAAATAGACAAAGGCGTCCCGGTCGGGATTTGCTGTGGAATATCCCGAGGTGAACACAAGGTCGTCGCCGCTATCACCGACGGTAACGCCCACGTTTGCCACAATACCGTTGGCAAACAAAGCACCGCCGATACCAATCTTGGAATAACCGGTAAAGTTCGTTCCCAATGTGTCACCCACCAGACCGGGCAAAAATCCACTTGCTACAAAACCGTATCCGAGGTGTACGTTATCGACATTACTGCCTGCCTTGTTGTTGTAAATTTGCAAAGAACCGCGAAATTTGAACGCGTGATTGGTAACGCCATCTGTCGTTCTCCAATATTGGTCTACCGCGCCCACTGCGGGGCTGACAAACACGCCGCCGCCGCCGAGAGAATAGGAATATGATGGATAGTCACTATCTTTTGCTGTTCCCGTATTGACGGCCTCGTTGTCCGAAATTGTGACGCTATCCAAAATACCGAGCGTGTTGCCCGCCAAAGCAATGCCGCCGCCGCAACCTGTATATGACGGCTTTTTACCATCGAATGAAACTGCGTCGCTTGTTGACGCCGCCTTGTTGTGAACAATCTCGCCACCGTGGAAATTGCCGTAGCTGCTTTCCGCGAGGTTTACCGCGCCGCCACAGCCGTTTGCCGCCAAGTTGTACGCCAAAACGCCGCCGTACATGGTAAAAGGACAACCCGAGCCGCTACCGAGGTTGGTAACGCCGCCGCTATTGGCTTGGTTGTCGAGAACGTAGCCGTCGTAGACGGTGACAGCCGCTTTGGAACGCTGGTAAAATGCACCGCCAGCGCCACCGCCGTTTACATTGTTGCTGACGGTACCGCTATGCACAACAAGATCCGCCCACATTGAAAGGTTAAAACCGCCGCCAAGATTTTGCAAATTGATTTGAAAAGCAGACGGTAAATTTAGTTTGTTGCTACTGCTTGTGTATCCGCCTGTAATTGTGCCTTTGTGATTGGAAATATGAACGTTTTTGTCGTCGCTTTTGTATCCTGCCGTTGCGGCCAAGTCTTTGTCCGCGCCGTCTTTCGTTTCGATACGAGCAGAAGAGGCGTTTTCGTATGCCGTGCTGTCCATGATCTCCAAACGGGCTTCGGAGCTGATGTGGAACACAGAACCGTAGTAGTTTGCCAAACTCGGGTTCAATGCACGGTCGATGGTGTGTCCGTTGAGGTCCAACACAATGTACACGCCCGTGGGGACGTTGATACGTCCAAAGGAGAATGCGCAATTGTCGTTGAATACTTTATGGTCGCCGCTGTCATAGTCACAGCTGTTGCTTGCGATATCCACCGAAACAATGTATTGACCGTTTTTGCCTATACGGGTATACCCCGATGTTGCTAAGGGAAGATATGTGTCACCGCCGAAAACGCTTGCGGTGTTTTTGTCTTGAAGAATGTAGTTGAATGAAGTAGTTGTAAAATTGTCCCCGTCTGCACCTACCCCAATATAGTCGGTTCCGTCAATCACGGAACCCGCAAGCGGCGCAGTTGTAGTGACTTCTTTCGCCGTCCAATCCGTTTGCAGACGGACTGTTATGTACTGCCCGAGAACCTGCTGTCCGTTTACCGTTTCGTTTTTGATGAAAAAGTTGCCTTGGTACTTATTGCGTGTGTCTGTGTTTGTTCCGACGCGGAAACCTGCGTGATTTTCACCTTTTGCACTAGTGCCGCCGCAATCATTGGTTGTAGACGTTCCAGCCAAAGACGGGTCCGCAATAGCGGTAGGCTCGCCGAGAGATTGCGCAAAAGCAACGGCGTCCGCCCACACCTTGGCTGCCGTATCCGAATCGGTGATATTGAACACAACGTCGTTGCCCCTTTTCAGGTTGTACTGCGTTGCAAGCGCGTTGAGCTTGGATTTATTTGTATCTCCCGCTAAAACTTCTTCTCCCGTAAAAACGTACGAGGGAGATTTTTCCAAAATAACGTCGTTGGTGCCGTCAACATTTGCGCGCCACACTTTGTGTTGATTAGTGAAAGTGTCGCCGACGCCGCCCTCTTTTGCAGTCAGGCACTTGCCAAAAGCCCACTTCGGGTGCAAACCGATGTTGTTGTTAAGAATGTTGTCGAATGCCACACTGTCGGCGGCGAGTACGGACGTACCGTCCGAAACGCCCAGCAAACTTGCCATTAGCAATGCCGCCGTCATTACAAGCGCGGCAAGCGTTATCAAACGTTTACGCTTGTGCGCAAAGGACTTGCTTTGCGTAGCAGCCGCGGCGGAATGTTGGTAAGACGTCCGCGCGGTTTCGTTATCCTTTCGGTTTTGCAAAGATATTCTCATTTTCAAGTTCTCCCAAAAAATGAATACATTTTGCCGTCACCTTTCTCTTTTGTGAAAAATGATCGACATTGCGCGATATGGGGCGGCAAATAACAAAACATTGCGCTACCGTGTCGCGATTTTAGCAAATAATCAAGTGCCGACTGCAATTTTGCTTACCCATATGCAAATTTAGTTACCGCAAAAGGGTAAAATTACAGCATATTTTGATTATTCTACCTCAATATACCCCCCCCCCATTTTCGTTTGTCAAGGGTTTTGGCGACGGTTTTGCCCGATATGCAAAATCCTAACCATTTCCTAACCATCTTTTGGCATTTTGAACGGTTTTTTCGCATACGTGTACAAAAAACCCGCCCCTTTTGCGTAAAGGACGGGTTGACCGATTGTTGGTAAAAATGTTGTCAGTTGTTGAGTTTGCGCCTGCGCGAAATTGCCATCGCCGCCCAGACGAACAGGACGATTTGCACCGCCATAAGCCCGATTGCTCCGCCCAGATCCACTTCGGCATTGCCTGTAACGCCGCCGCTTGTACCGGGCTGTTGCTGTTCGGGCAAGAGATCTTCCGTCCGCGAGCTGTACGCCTTGCCGAGGAAGTGTACTGTGGCAATATGGACGACCCTGTCTTCCAACGTCTGATTGGAAATGCTTTGCGTTTCTTCGGAGTGCTGTTCGCCGCAGACCGTGCAAGTAAACGTGGCAACGGCTTTGGTGTAGCCTATGCTCCATTGCCACAGCGGACGCCCCCACACGTGTACGTGATCGCCGCCCGAGCTTCCTTGCCCGCCCGCTATTTCGTTGTCGCCAAGCACGCGGCAGGCGTAGCCGCCGCTTGTTCCACTTTCGGCGTATGCCGCCGTTGAAAAGATTGCGTCGCACGCGATTGCGCCCGCGACCAAAGTAACGCAGATAGCCAACGCGGCTACCAAACACAAAATTTTTGTTTTATGCGATGTTTTTATCATTTATTCCCCACTTTGCGGCTTTTCCAAGCGGAGCAACCTTGCCCCAAACTTGCGCAAATTGCCGCATTTTTGCGCGCGGACCGCGCCCGCGCCGCTTCCTTTGCCTTTTTACACTCCGAAATTTTGGCAAAATTGCAACTTTTTCGGAATGAAAGCCGTTGTTTTCCTTTCTTTTGTTTTTTTGAGAGTTTTGTGTTGCAGTGACGTCCCTCTTGCCCTGCGCGGCGTTGCCGCAAGCATTTTTTTGAAAAATGGGGCTGCAAAACGCGCAAAAAGTTGCGTTGGTGACGTTTTTTGAGGGTTGGCGACGATTTTTCGGACGCGTTTGGCAAAAAACCGTACACTTCCACTTTATTATAAAGATTATAATACAGCATTTTCCTGCGGTCAAGAAAGGTTGGGAAAATTATGTCGAAAATTGTAAATCCTAACCATTTCCTAACCATCTTACGACAATCTCAATGGTTTGCGGCTGAACTTTTTGAGAAATTACGAGCGCATTGCGGGGAGATGTTTGTTTGGTAACGACCGCCGCGCACCGCTATCGAGGTAATAGTTGTTAAACTACCACTGCCGCAACGCCGAGGCAAAGGTTATTAAACTACGTGCGCCGCACACCGCTAACGGGGTAATGGTTTGGACTACGATTGCTATCGTCCCGCTAACGAGGCGAGTGTTGTTGAGCGACGATTGCCGCGCCCACAAAATTGATCTTCGGCACAATTCGACGTAAATTGTACCGAAAAATCCTTGACAAACCGCCCAAAATGCGTTATGATAAACGAGCATTTGAAAAATGCAATAGTTATATCGCGGGGTAGAGCAGTCCGGTAGCTCATCGGGGCTCCTCAGCCGAGCGAAGCGAACGCCGAGCCCGACAATGAACGCGAAATAAGCACAATCAATGCAATAGTTATATCGCGGGGTAGAGCAGTCCGGTAGCTCATCGGGCTCATAACCCGAAGGTCGTGTGGTTCAAATCCCGCCCCCGCAACCATTCGGCAGCGACGCCGTTTTAGTCGCAACAGAAAGCGAGTGAACAAGTCACTCGCTTTTCCATTGCTCCATTGAGGCGCGCTGCCTTGCGTTTTGGGGGCAGGGACAGTTTGAAATGATGTAGCACTCCACTTCGTTTCGTTTACCCTCGCTACGCTCGGGACAAATCCCGCCCATTGCCGCGGGGTAGAGCAGTCCGATAGCTCATCGAGGCTCCTCAGCCGAGCGAAGCGAACGCCAAGCCCACAGGGCTTCTAACCCGAAGGTAGTGGGTGACGAGATTGACGCTTTCGCGTAACAATCTCTGCTCCGTCGCGCTTTCGCCGCTCCTTACAAATCCCGCCCCCGCAACCAATCGGCAGCGACGCCGTTTTAGTCGCGGTGAATTGTCAAACTAAGTGCAACACTTTGAAAGAAATTCATTAAATAAATCTATCGGTTTTCGGTAGTTTAAT
>CANQND010000006.1 GCA_947625115.1 uncultured Clostridia bacterium
TGGAAGAAACGGAAAGGCAGGCAAACACTGCCTTTTCTTCTGCTCAAAGTTCGTATATTCTCCCTTGCCTTCCGCCACGGCGCGGCTGCGTTTAGTGGTCGCAACAGAAAAGAGTACGCACAAGGCGCACTCTTTTTCTATTGCTTCTTTTTACTTGCCGCGCAATAGCTCCGAATTCGGGAAGTTGAAATACGTAGCATTCCGCAACACTCTGCGTTGCTTCGCTCACCCTCGACTTGCTTGGGACGAATCCCATCTCTTCCGCCAAACTAACCCAACCCGAACACACGGATTGGGTTACACTTTACCAATTCCACACCAAATTATTTATGGTTAGATATTCTTGCATATCCGCAAGCATATCTAATCCGTTTTTTGCGTTTTGAATTATTACATACAAATTGTATTCGTGATAGAATGAATAGTTTTGAAGTTTCACATACTGTTTCATCATCTCTTTCGCTTTTGTTTCTAACGTTGCGTGCGGATCTGCAATTTTTAATATGGATATTAGATCGTCAATCGTAATCATTTTTCCTCCTGTTGTGTTTATTATATCATAAGTTCAATGCTCTGTTTTATTATTAAAATACGTTGCCATAGGGTTGAAATTCTGTGGAAACATTATAAATGTAGAAATTACTTAAAAATTTGCCGATTAGAACATGCACAGAAATACTAATTCCCAAATATAACAAGCAGTTCGCGGGCGTCCTCCATTCTCCGCCGTCTGCAATGATTGCAGTCAAGCCGTTGCTTTGATTTTTTGTATAGTGGGCGCTTTACTCGATATGCGCATAGCGACTGCCGACTTGTTCAAGTTAAACACCCGCCATTGGGACCGTTTTTTTGAAATATAAAATTTACAAAACTAAACATAATGTTTTCATATGCGAATAAAAGGGTTGATTATTTTAATGCAAACTGCTATAATGTATTAAAATACTTCTTAAAGGTTTGTTTATGGCGGTAAGTTATAGTAAGTTATGGAAACTTCTGATAGACAAAAACATGTCGAAAACGGATTTGCGCATAAAAGCAGATATCGGGACGGCGACATTGGCAAAATTGGGCAAGAACCAACTTGTAAGTATGGATGTGCTTATGAGGATTTGCGGCGTTTTATCTTGTAATATTTCAGAAGTAATGGATATTTTGCCTGCGGAGGTAGAGAAATGAATCGCTTAACTTACATCTCGTTATTCAGTAGTGCCGGTGTCGGTTGTTACGGATTTAAAATGGAAGGGTTTGAGTGCGTTGCGACAAACGAACTCTTGTCCAAAAGGTTGACTGTTCAAAAATGTAACAATAAGTGTAAATATGAAACAGGATATATTCTTGGCGATATTTTATTGGACGAAACAAAGCAAAAAATACTTGATCAACTACAATTATGGAAAGAACAAGAACAACTAACCGACTTGACGGTTTTAATTGCCACCCCTCCATGTCAAGGCATGTCGGTTGCTAATCATAAGAAAAAAGACGAGCACAAACGCAATTCTCTGGTTGTTGCCTCTTTATCTTTGATTAAAGAGATTGGCCCCAAATATTTTGTTTTAGAAAACGTCAAAGCTTTCTTAAACACTATTTGTACTGATATAGACGGCACCGACAAAAGAATCCAACAGGCTATCAATGACAACTTGTCAATGAATTACAATATAGAATTTAAGGTTCTGAATTTTAAGAATTATGGCGCCAATTCGAGCAGAACCCGAACGCTTGTAATAGGCGTTAGAAAAGATATACTGTGTAAACCAAGTAACTTATATCCTGAATATCGAGAAGAGTCGACCATTCGTCAAATTATTGGAGACTTGCCGTCGTTGAAAACTATGGGCGAAATATATTCAAAGGACATATTTCACTATTTCAGGCCCTATTCGCCGGAAATGCGCCGCTGGATAGAGGATTTGAAAGAAGGGGAGTGTGCTTTTAATAATACTGACAAAAGCAAATTGCCCCATTATTATAAGAACGGGAAAAAAATATACACGAAAAACGGCAATGCCGATAAATATACGCGTCAATATTGGGATAAAGTTGCGCCGTGCATTCACACACGCAACGATATTTTGGCTAGTCAAAATACCATTCATCCAACAGATGACAGAGTGTTCAGTATTCGTGAGTTAATGAGATTTATGTCTATTCCACAATCATTTAGATGGACAAACCATTCTTTGGAAGAGTTGAATGAATTGTCTTTTACGGATAAAACGAAATATTTGGCTACAAATGATATAAATATACGCCAATCTATAGGGGAAGCTGTCCCAACTGAAATTTTTAGACAAGTGGCAGAAGCGATAAAAAAGGTTGAATGCAAATGACATTGCAAGAGTTTACATATAAATACAACATTTCAAATTTAGATGATTTGGTAAATTGTATAAAAAAATACGGGAAACGACTTCCCGTAGATTGTGTATATCAAACAGCAGAATATTTGAACCCAAACCGCGATTCAACTGCCGCTTTTTATACTTGTACACAGATTTGCAAAAGAATTATGGATGAATTGCCTGACTTTGACGACAAGGAGCATGTAACAGTATTAGAACCGTCTGCGGGGGCAGGTAATTTTATCCCGTTTGTTGCGGAGAAATATAAAAATAAGAAATTACTTGAATTGTATTTGGTAGATATTGATGCCAATGAACTTGAAATAGCAAAATTAATTTTTGAAACCTTTTTCAGAGAAAAGTATCCTAACATTTCAATAATATACATTCATGCTGACTACTTGAAGTTCAGTATTTCCGTAAAAAAATTTGATTTGGTGATAGGAAATCCGCCATACGCTAAAATCAAAGATTATAAACTACAGAGTGAATATAAAAAGAATAGTAAGATATCAAAAAGCGTCAACTTGTTCGTTTGGTTTTTGGAAAAAGCGTATAAAGAGGGAGAATGGGTATCCCTTATCGTACCCAAAAGTGTTTTGAACGCTCCGGAATATGATGAAATTCGCAACCTTCTCAAACAAACAAAAGTTTCTTCTATCATTGACTTTGGCGAGAGTGGTTTTAAAGGTGTCAAAATAGAAACAATAAATTTAATTTTTAGTACAAATGCAACACCAAGCACAACTCATGTATTATCGATAACGCAAAAATTTGACATAATTCAACCACAAGATTATATTACGGATAGTAAATATCCATCTTGGCTTATATATAGAAGCGACACATTTGACAAAACCGCCGACAGCCTGCTTTTAGGAGTTTTTGAAGTATTCCGAGATCGACAAATTGTCAATTCAATGCTTTTCAATAGCGGAAAATATAGAGTGTTAAAATCCAGAAACATAGGAATCAATCAAATTATTGATATCAAAGGATATGATTCCTATATATCTGATATTAACGAACTTGCCGTTGCGCGTTTTTTAAATCAACCAAATATAATTCTTGTGCCCAATTTAAGTTATACCCCGCGTTCTTGTTTTTTACCGCAGAACACCATTGCCAATGGATCCGTTGCATTACTAACGACAAAAAATAAAAATATCGTAATAACAAGTGAGGATTTGGCATTCTTCGCAACAGAAGAGTTCCGTATTTACTATAGAATTGCTCGTAATTTTGGCACGCGCTCACTTAATATAGATAGCAATTCCGTTTTTTATTTCGGAATAAGGAGAAAAGCCTATGACAGATAGTCAAGTAATAGAATTCTTAGACTCAAATAACTATGATTTGCGCATTTCTCATAATGCACGTTGGATAGATCAAAAATGCACGCCCGATGTATTGTGTGTCGTTGCCGATTGTATTGTTAATTATATTGGCAATAATGAAACTGATATAACATTTACATCTAAAGATATTTGGTTTTCCGATTATGCCATAGAAAATGTACATGCTATTTTTAGAAAGGTTGATGTTGATAGCTATTCCGCATCTAATGAATATGACAAATTTTTTGGACAACCAATTAAACTTTTTGCCTATTCGGGCATATTACAAGAAACTAAAATCGGCAAATGTAATTTCTATAAAGTGGACCGCCGCGATGTCTTGGAATTTATTTCTTTGCGTGAGCGAAATGCTTTGCGCTTTTTAACAAACTATATAAATAAAGTCCTTGTAGATTCCGGATTAAATACTGTCTTTTCAAAATTTTTTGAAATACAAACAGCTGACGCCTATGAATATTTAAAAGAAGCCTTTTGTACTTTTACTGTTGGCAATACCAATATAGGTAGTCGCGGTTCATCGGGAAGACTCGAATGTGGAAGAATTTTCACCAAAGTAGTGAACATTTTAGCCTTTGCTCTTAACAAAAGAGGCACCGAACGAGGACGCATTTCTCAGCACGCAATCACTTATGATATGTTGATGTATAATCGGGACAATTTTAGAGACATTTATGCAGAAAAACCAAAGTCTATTTCTCGTAAAGACTATCAGGCTCAGCGGCATATCGTTGTAAACGAAGCATATTTTCGTTATATGTCATTTAAAGCAAAACGCAGATTAAAAGAATATAATGATGAATACAGAAGTGGATTAAGTGAAATGCCCGGTGATATGGAGAAAGCCACGCATATTCACCATATTTTTCCTATGAGCGAATTCCCCGAAATATCTTATTTTATGGAAAACTTAATTGCATTGACCCCAAATCAACATTTGAACTATGCTCATCCGAATGGCAAAACAACAACAATCAACAAATCTTATCAGTATGACTGTTTGTTAGTTAAAATTGACATTATCAAGAACAATCTGGAAAAAGATAATGCGTCAATTTACTCATTTGAAGATTTGTTGCATGTCCTATACGTTGGCTTTGATGACTTATCATTCCTTGAAATAGAGCGAAATGATTACTGTGGAATAAAGGCCAAAGTGCAATTAAAATATATCATTTAATAAAAAGTCATATTAAATTTTTTGTATAAAATATTAATGATATTCGATTCAACCTCTCGGTTTATCGTCGTGTATGGTATTAAACATAAAGGGACAATCGGCAAATACCCTTATTGGATAATAAGTGTTGCCCTGCTTTTAATACCTGTTTTAACTTTACTATTGGTGTTTGGAAGTTTAGAAGATTGTCAAAAGATAATATCGCGTCAAGCGGCGTTAATAAATTGTTGCAACTCCTCTACGGTCATTTTCCCTTCCGCTATCGCTTGAAATTTGTCGTTGAATTTGTCTACCATATTGCAGGAGAGCATTACCATATAGCGGCACACTTCGGCACTTAAAAGGCTTTCCATATACGGTATAACGAGCTTAAACGCAACAAAACCGTCGGAGTGGTCCATCTCGAAACTGCCGTTTAGCATAGACCAATTTGCGCGGATAAGCGCGAGAGCCATTGTGTCGCGCAGCTGTTCGGGGACGGCAAACGGCATAGGAGATTTGAGATACATAAGTTGCCTCTCCACGTCTATACATATTGCCAAGCGCATTGCCAGATCTTTCCCGACGGCAGACGTGTACACGCAAAATTGGTTTTCCTGTTCTTCGCCGTTGTACTTCCACTCCATTTTGTCAAGCGTGCCGCAGAGGGTGTTGTACAGGTTTTTTGCTTCGCTGAATTTCGACATTGTTTCACCCCTTTTTTGTGATAAGAAAATTATAACACTTTTGGAAACAAAACGCAATACCTCAAACGGCACAAAAACACCGCAGATACATATAATCCGCAAAATTTTGGGCAATAATCTCAATATGAAATGCAGTGAATGTAACAACGAAATAAACGCCAACGACTACTGCGTCTGCACAAAATGCCGTCAGAAAGTCTGCCCCGACTGCGCGCAGAAAAACTCCTTTGTGTGCGCAAAATGCGGAGGAGATATAGCCTACCTTTCCTGAAAACTTGTAGCGCGCATTACAAAATGTCCGCCAATTTGTCCACGTCGCCCGCGCCCAAAATCAGCAAGGTGTCGTCTGCCCCGCAATTGCCGAATATCCATTGACGGACTGAGGCGAAATCGGGTTGAAAGCAGGCGTTTAGCCCTCTTTCCGCCGCCGATTGAGCAAGCAGATATGAGTTTACCCCCGCAATGGGTTTTTCTCGCGCAGAATATACGGGCAAATACGCCACCGCGTCGGCTTGGCGAAAACACTCGGCAAACTCCGTCCAGAACGCCCGCGTGCGCGAATAAGTGTGCGGTTGAAACACGCACAATACGCGTCCCTTTGTCATACTCCGCGCCGTCGCTACGGAACAGGCTATTTCCGTCGGGTGATGAGCGTAGTCCAAAACCGTTTTGCCAATCCCGTCTACGATACGTTCGGTCCAACGCCGATCTACGCCGTTAAAATCTTTTAGCGCGGAAACTGCCGTTTGCGGCGGAATGTTCAGTAAATCCGCCACCGCAAGCACCGCGAGAGCATTGCGTACGTTGTGTTCGCCCGGTACGCTCAACTGCACCTGTTGCGCGCCTTGCGGCGTTGATACGTTAAATTTGCAACAGCCGTCGATCGCGCGTATGTTTTCTGCCGAAAACGCCTTGTCGAAAAGGATTTTGTTGCGATGAGGAAACAACCCCTTTAATTCGCTCGGCAACACAACATAGCCGCTTTTGCCTACGCTGTTGCAAAACCGAGCAAAAGCTCTTTTTACGTCGTCAAAATCTTTGTAACAATCGGGGTGATCGAGTTCTGCGTTAAGACAAACGCATACCGTCGGGCGCAAACATAAAAAGCTGCGATTAAATTCGCAAGCCTCAGCCACCACCACTTTGTTTCCGAAAAAATAGTTGTTGCCGCGGTACACGCCCCCGATAAAAGCCGTATGATCGACTTTTGCTTCCGTCAACAGTTGGTGCAACATTGCGGTAACCGTGGTTTTGCCGTGGGTGCCGCACACCGCTATGCGCGTTTCAAAGCTGTTGAATATCCCTCCCAGAACTTCTTCTCTCAACGCCACGGGTATGCCGCAAGACAAAGCGCGTTCGACTTCTGGATTATCCAAGGGAACCGCGCTTGTTCGCACAACAAGTTCTGCGCCGTCTACGTTATCCGCATTGTGACCTATATGTACCCTTATTCCCAAATTGCGCAATGCGTCTGTTCGTTCCGATTGCACGCGGTCGCTACCGCTCACTTCGTAACCCAACTTTTGCAGATGTTGCATAAGTCCGCTCATACCGATACCGCCGCACCCCACAAAATGCACGCGGTGCGGAATTTCTTCCAATTTCATACTGTACTATATGTTTTTGCAGATAATTTTGTGTACCGAATTGGATCGGCGAACAAACGAACTTGCGGGCAGGTATCTAAAAAACGCTTGACTAATACTTGATAACATCGTATAATGATAACGCAAAAATTTGAAGAGAGGTGCGAACAATGAAACAAGGTATACATCCGAATTATCATCAAGCGACTGTTGTATGTGCTTGCGGCGCAACTTTCCAAACGGGTACAACCAAGGATACGGATATTATCAAGGTTGAAATCTGCAACAAATGCCACCCGTATTTTACGGGAAAGCAAAAGTTGGTAGACGCCGGCGGAAGAGTAGACAAGTTCAAAAAGAAATACGGTCTGCAATAATGAGAACAAGAGAACGACTTCGGTTGTTCTCTTTTATTTTGCTTTTTGCTACTCTGCCGTCGCTTGCTGTGGGTCATCAAGCGACTGTTGTATGTACTTGCGGCGCAACTTTCCAAACGGGTACAACCAAGGATACGGATATTATCAAGGTTGAAATCTGCAACAAATGCCACCCGTACTTTACGGGAAAGCAAAAGTTGGTAGACGCGGGCGGAAGAGTGGACAAGTTCAAAAAGAAATACGGTCTGCAATAATGAGAACAAGAGAACGACTTCGGTTGTTCTCTTTTATTTTACTCACTTCACCTCTGCCGTCGCTTGCTGTGGGTCATCAAGCGACTGTTGTATGTGCTTGCGGCGCAACTTTCCAAACGGGTACAACCAAGGATACGGATATCATCAAGGTTGAAATCTGCAACAAATGCCACCCGTACTTTACGGGAAAGCAAAAGTTGGTAGACGCCGGCGGAAGAGTGGACAAGTTCAAGAAAAAATACGGTCTGCAATAGTAAAAGCAAGAGGACGACTTCGGTTGTTCTCTTTTATTTTGCTTTTGCTACTCTGCCGTCGCTTGCTGTGGGTCATCAAGCGACTGTTGTATGTGCTTGCGGCGCAAACGGTTGCAAAATTTTGCAAAAGAAGTATAATAGAATCAAATACTGACGTGCGGAGGCGTATATGTCGGAAACAGTAATTGTCGCCAACGGTCTTACAAAGGTTTACAACGGAGTAAAGGTTGTGGACGGCGCAAGTTTCAATGTGGATAGCGGCGCGAT
This sequence comes from uncultured Clostridia bacterium, assembly GCA_947625115.1. Taxonomy (GTDB): domain Bacteria; phylum Bacillota; class Clostridia; order Christensenellales; family CAG-314; genus Fimimonas. Next base: position 8,308 of record CANQND010000006.1, read on the forward strand.
CGTCGGCTTGGTGGGCAAAAACGGCGCGGGAAAAACAACGCTGTTGAGAATGTTGACGGGGTTGGTGAAACCCACGGAGGGCGACTTTGCCCTACTGCCCAACCGACAACGCGAAAGTTCGGACGTTGCCGCCATTGTGGAAAAGCCGTCGCTGTACAACAATCTGTCGGCGATGGACAACCTGAAAATTCAATGCGATTTGCTCGGAATAAAAGCCGACGGTCAATATCTTGCACAGACATTGTGCGTTGTGGGCTTGGACCCAAACGCGACAAAAAAGGTAAAAAACTATTCGTTGGGTATGCGCCAACGCTTGGCTATGGCAACGTGTCTTGTGGGCAAACCGCGCTTGCTGTTGTTGGACGAACCGACTAACGGACTCGACCCCGAGGGTATACAGCAGATACGGGAAATTTTGTTGAAGCTGAACAGCGAAAACGGCACCACGATAATGATTTCCAGCCATATTCTGTCCGAATTGAGCAAATTGGCAACGGAATTTATCATTATGGACAAGGGTAAAATTCTGAAACGCGTTGCCGCCTCGGAATTGGAGAGTTTTTCTTGCAAGAAGTATCGCATAACGGTAGACAAAACGGGCGTTGCAAAAGAAGTTCTTTGCTCTCTCGGTAAAGCGGAAATTGTCGGCATAACGCAGGTAGAATTGACGGCGGAAGTTTCGGCGGCGGAAATTTTGCAAAAGCTCGGCGCGGCGGAAGTTTCGGTCAGAGCCATTGTTCAAGCGGGCGATTCCTTAGAAGAATTTTACTTGCAGACGATAGAAGAAAAAAGCGGAGGCGAACAATGACCGAAATATTGAAAGTTGAGTTTTTTCGACTGAAAAAGAGCAAACTGTTTTGGATTATGTTCGGCGTGGCGGCACTATTGCCGTTGCTGTCCGTGTTGCTGTTCACGCTGTTGGCAAACGTGTTGACGGCATTGCCGCAAGAAACGAGCGTAGACGGTTGGAGTTTTATCCGTTCGCTCAATATGACGGCGTTGTTGCTGTCCTCGTTCGGCAGTCCGTCGGACGACTCCGCTCTGCTTGCCGTGATCTGCTCGGGAATATTTTTGAGCAGAGAATTTTCCTACGGCACGCTGGGCAAAATGTTGGTTGCCCGCCGTAGTCGCGGGGAGATATACGCTTCTTACCTGTTGATTGCGCTGACCGTAGGCGCAAGCTATATGGGCGTAGCTATGCTATCCACGTTGATATTCAGCGGAAGCGTGTTCGGCTTTGGACAAATGAACGCGGCGCAATCGGTCGTTTCCGTCGTTACCGCATTTGCAATGGGGCTTGTTGCGGTAGCGTTTGTGCAGACAATGACGTGTATGTTTTTGTTCGGTACGCGCAGTCTTGCCGCGGCTATCGCGTTGCCGATAGTGATATGCAACATCGTCCCGTCCGTGATAAGCGGAATTGTAAGTTTTTGGGAAACGATAGTGACCGTAACCACCAACAACGTTCCCAATGCCAATCTCAGTTGGATACCGCTCTACAACGCGTCGCTGTTGGATTTGTCCCAAATCGACGGGGCGTTGATAGGTAAAATCTTGCTGTATTTTGTACCTCTGTCGGTGTTTTTCGGCTGTATGGGGTGGGTATTTTTCCGCAAAGCCGATTTGAAATAGAGATTTTTGACAAACGCATAAAACCCCGTTCGGCATTTGCCGAGCGGGGTTTTAGATGTTCGTAAACAAGTTATTCGGTACGCAAAGCCACAACGGGGTCTTTCTTGGCGGCGGAACGCGACGGGATAAATCCCGAAAACATTGTAAGCAACACGCTGATTGCAACAAGTATCAACGCGGCTCCGAAAGGAAGCACCGCGTTGAGCGCGGAAATACCCGTGAGCGCGTGCAAAATCAGGTTTATGGGTATGCACAGCACATAGGTGGCAACCACACCGATAACGCCCGCGATAAAGCCGATTATTATCGTTTCGGCGTTGAACATTCCCGATACATCTCGCTTGGACGCGCCGATAGCGCGCAAGATACCGATTTCTTTGGTGCGTTCCTGCACGGAAATGAGGGTTATCACGCCTATCATAATGGAACTGACTATCAACGAAATTGCGACAAAGGCAATCAACACATAGGTAACCGCGTCCACGATTTGCGTGACGGCGTTCATCATTATCGCCACAAAATCGGTTGAATCTATTTTTTCCTCTTCTTTGGTGCGTTCGGAATTGTAACGTTCGATCTCCGCAGAAATTACCTCTTTTGCGTCGAAACTGCTTGCGTAAATATCTATCGCAGTGGGTTCGTCGAGGTCAATATTGTTGAGTTTCTTCATATTGTCCTCGTAGGTGGAGGAGGAAAATTGCTCGTTGTCGTAGTACAGGGCAAGCGTTTCGTTCGATTTGCCCTCGATGGCGTCAGCCATTTGCGCTTCCTTCATTTCCTCCGACAATTGTTCAAACGCCGCTTTCTGCGGGGCGATAACGCTATCCAACATAGTAACGTACTGCTTGCGGACGTAATTGCACAGCACGTCATCAGACAAACCTTGCAGGCGCGATAACGTTTCCTCTTTGTCGGAACCGAATTGTTCAAGCATTTCCGCAAAGTACTCCGCCAAAGAAATTTCCCGCTCCACTGCGGCGTCTTTGGCGTTTTGAATTTGTTGCTCCGCCATATCCAATTTTACGATGTTCCAATAAGCGTTCTTTTTCATCTCGGGCGAAAGAGCGTTGTAGTACTCGCGGTAGGCTATCGCCTTTTCCTCGTCGGTCATTCTGTTGTTGCCCTGCGGGAACGCCTTGCCCGTGAATATATCCACTTCGGGGTTGTCGATTTGCGCTTGCACCGCGGGGGTATTTGCAGAGTTGCTTATCATATATTCGGTAAGTGCGTGAGTGTAGGCTATGGAACCCGACAACAGCGTCGTTGTGGAATCTTCTTTGGGCCACACGATGCCGCTTACTTTCAAGGGTACGCTGTTTTTTTCGTAAAGTTCGTTCAACGCCGCGTCGTCCTTGCCGTCACCTTCGGTTATGTCGTACCACTTTCTGTCCAGCTCGTTTTCTTTGTACAGATAGCCGTTGAGTATCAACCGACAATTTTGGTTGGTTTGACTCAAAATGTCGTCGAACGACCAACTTTTGACATTTGTGGCAGAGGGCGTTTTGTTGCCGCTATCAATGTCGTCATACAGCGTGTCCAAGTAGTCGTCGCCCAAAATGCCCAGCGTAACAAGAGCCATATCGCTCATTTCCATATTTTTGTTCAACACCAACACCACTTGATCGTACGCGGCGGGCCAATTGCCGTAAATATTGTATTGGTCGGTTATCAGCTTGTTCACAAATCCGCCGTTTTTGTTCGGCAACATTTCCTGCCAGATGTTCATAGAGAAATTCATCATTGACTGCATATACTGCCCCATTGCCGACTGCATATTGCCGCCCAGCAATCTCGGAACAATATCGTTCATCTTTTTGGCGACGCTCGTTTCCTCTATCACGCCGTCGATAGTTTTGGAAAACACGCGCATATCGGCGTCATAGCGGTACTGTACCCCCGAAACGGCACCGTACAACGCGCTGTTTTCGTCGGCAAGTTCTTTGTCCAAAAATTCCTTTTTGAATGTTTTCAGGTCGTTGGAAATGCCCTGCGAACTTTTGATTACGTTCGCCACATTGTAGATAAGAGTGCTGTTGTAAAGCGTGTTGGCTTCGCGATCCTTGGAGGACTGTTCGTTAATGTTGTCCATCATCGTACCCACCAATGCGCCCAAGTCCATTGCCGTGGACTCTATCGTCAGAGGATAGCTGGATAACGTTTGCTCTTCAACGTAGGCAATGTACTGCGTCATTCCCTGACTGACGGACAAAATAAGCGCGATACCGATAATGCCGATACTGCCCGCAAAAGACGTCAAAATGGTACGTCCCTTTTTTGTGAACAAATTGTTGAGGGACAGCTTAAACGCCGTCCAAAACGACATTGAGGAACGTTTCTTTTTGTTTTTCTTTTTCTTGGCAACGCGCCCCTCGTTCTGCTCGGGGTTTTCCACCATTTCTTGCAACGATTTCGACGTTGCTTCTTTTTGCTTTTCCGCGTCGTATTCTTCCACGGTGAGCGGCTTGCTGTCGTCAACGATAACGCCGTCCAAAACGCGAATTATTCTCGATGAATACCTCTCGGCAAGTTCGGGGTTGTGCGTTACCATTATCACAAGACGGTCTTGCGACATTTCTTTGAGCAGTTCCATTATCTGAATACCCGTTTCGGTATCCAGCGCGCCCGTGGGTTCGTCGGCGAGGATTATCTTTGGGTCGTTGACGAGTGCGCGCGCAATAGCTACGCGTTGCATTTGTCCGCCGCTCAATTGGTTGGGGCGTTTGTTTATCTGTTCGCCCAAACCGACTTTTTTGAGAGCCTCTTCGGCGCGGGATTTGCGGTCTTTCTTGGGAACGCCCGCAAGAGTAAGTGCCAACTCTACGTTTTTCAGCACCGATTGGTGGGGAATGAGGTTGTAGGTTTGAAACACAAAACCTATCGTGTGATTGCGATACGTGTCCCAATCCCTGTCCTTGTAGTTCTTGGTGGAAACGCCGTCTATCACCAAATCGCCCGTTGTGTACTTGTCCAAACCTCCGATTATGTTGAGCAGCGTGGTTTTTCCGCAACCGCTCGGTCCCAACACGGACACAAATTCGCTTGTTCTGAATTGCAAATCTATGCCTTTCAACGCATGCACAACGCTGTCTGCCACGGGATAGTCTTTTACTATTTGTTTTAATTCGAGCATTGCTGTTCCTCGTCTTATCGTCAAATTAGTTCAAAATTGAACTTTTTTTATAATATAGCACGCCGACGGACGCTTGTCAAACGTTTGTCGGCGGTACTAAATATATATATGGGTTTTATTTGTCCAATCAGTCGTTGTCGGTGACGTCTGCGTCCTTGTCGGTTTTGCGAGGTTTGGTTGCGGGCGCGTCCGAAAGATATTTGGCGAGAACGCCTCCGCGTTGCAAAGCGAAAAGTATCGCGGGGATAAGCACCAATTGCAGGACGATCCCCGCCCACGTAGAAGTAAAATTACCCAACAATTTTGTCCCCAATGCGGCAAAATAGGTGGTTGCGTCACTCATCATAAAAAACGCCCCTACAAACGCGTTGAGCAAACGCCCCGCGATCATTGCCGTCACAAGTGCCAAAACGGAGGCAAATCGATTTGTTTTGGGGTTTTTGAGAAAGACCCAACGCATAAGTCCCGTAACGAAACCGTACGTTGCCAATTCGATGATCATAGGTATCAATCCCGCGGGAAAAGGCGGGCGCGCTCCGCCCGTGGACAAAAAGGACATAAGGGGAGTTACCACTCCGCATATAAGTCCCAAGTACGGACCGCAAAGTATGCCGCAAAGCAACACGGGGAAGTGCATAGGGCTGAACAGCGACGACAGCGCGACGTCACCGAAAGCGTGGAAAACGCTTGCCGCAATGACCGCGACGGCGGCAAGCATAGCCGTTGTAACGACATTCAACGTTGTAAATTTGATTTTCACGGTTTACCTCTCTTTCGCTGTGCGTACACAAAAATTTATTTGAAAAAGTCGTCCGTCTGCGACTTTATCGCTTCAAAACGCGCTCTGTTGCCGCTTTCGTCGCCTTTGACGGTTACGTAACACTTAACAAGCGGTTCCGTTCCGCTGGGACGAACTATCAACTGACTGCCGTCCGCGCTACGCAAGCGCAACACGTCCGATTTGGGCAGATCGTATTCCGTTTGAGTAAGAAAATCGCATACGTCGGTGACGGGGCTTGCGCCGAGAGCTGTAAAGGGACGTTTTCGCAACAATTCGAGCAAACGCTCCTTGTTTTCCGCTCCGCTCAGTCCGTCGAAGCGGTAACTGACGGTACTTTGGAAATAATGACCGTATTCGCCGTACAGTTCGTTCAGGCGCGAAACAAGCGTTTTTCCCTGCGATTTGAGTACCGTCGCACACTCGGCAACGAGCAACGCGGCGACCACGCCGTCCTTATCGCGGACGTAACTGCCCTTTAAGTAGCCGCAACTCTCTTCAAAACCGAACAAATATCTGTCTAAACGCCCCTCCGCTTCCAACTTGGCGATAACGTTGCCTATGTACTTGAACCCCGTCAAAACATCGCGAACTTCCGCCCCGAAACGGCGCGCAACCGCGTCCAACATAGGAGTAGTCACTATCGTCTTTACCAACACAGGATCGCGAGGCAAATCGCCGTTTTTGCTCAACTCGGTCAGGATAAAGTCGGCGAGAAGCACGCCCACTTCGTTACCGCTCAACTGACGGAAACCGTCGCCGTCCGCCGCCGCAACGCCGAGTCGATCGCAATCGGGGTCGTTGGCAATGATAACGTCCGCGTGCAACTTGGCGGCTACTTTCTTTGCAAGAGAAAGCGTTTCGGGCTTTTCGGGGTTGGGATAGGGACAGGTGGGGAAGTTGCCGTCGGGATACGCTTGTTCCGACACGGTTGCAACTTCCAAACCCGCGCGACGAAGCGTTTCGGGCGTGACGCGATAACCCGCGCCGTTCAGCGGAGTGTACACCGCTTTCAGCCCCTCCAACGGAGCATAAGTAAGCCGTTCGCTCAAAACGCGGTCTATGTACATTTCTTCCAACAGCTTGTCGGTGTACTGTACCAGATTGCCCTCGTACAGAGCAAAGTCGGGCAGGGGCTTTTCAAACAAACGCACTCCGTCGATGTAGCCCGTAACTTCGGCGGCGGCTTCGTCCAAAAGCTGACAGCCGCTTGCGTCGTACACCTTGTAGCCGTTGTACTCGGCGGGATTGTGACTTGCCGTTACGTTTACGCCGACGCTGCAATGCAACTCCCTAACCATAAAGGACAAATACGGCGTGGGCATACACTCCGACGTAAGGTAAACCCTTATCCCGTGACTTGCCAACGTGGCGGAAGCCAATTCGCAAAACTTTTTGCTGTTGTTGCGCGAATCGTAGGTGATGGCGCAACTGCGCATACCGTGCGCCTCCATATATCGCGCCAAACCCTCCGTTGCGCGGTAGACGGTGTAAACGTTCATACGCGCCGTTCCCGCAGACATAACGCCCCTAAGACCCGCCGTGCCGAAAGAAAGTTCTCCGCCGAAAGCCTCTTTGCGCTCCTCCTCGCTCATAGCTTGCAATTCCGCAAGCAGTTGCGGATCGGTAACTTTGTTGCACCACTCGTTGTAGCTGTCGATATAACTCATTTTTTAGCCTCGCTATCTTACCGTTATGTTTTCCGTACCCGCAAGAGTACAGGAGAGAAATGCCGAAACGGCTTTCCTCATTGTTTCGATATCCTCGATACCGCACGTTTCGCAAGCGGAATGCATTGCAAGTTGCGCAATGCCTATGTCGCAAACTTTCATTCCCAATTCCCGCGCGGTAACCAAACCGAGAGTACTGCCGCCCGACAGTTCGCTGTTGTTGTACAGATCCTGATAGGGCAGATTGACGTCCTGCAATATCCGCTTGAATACCGCCGCGCTCAATCCGTCGGTGGCGTAGTTTACGTGATGTTTAACAACGACGCCGCCGTTTAGCCTGCAACGGTACATAGGGTCGTGTTTTTCGGGGTGAGCGGGGTGCGCCGCATGCCCGTTGTCCACCGAAAGCACCATACCGTTTTCCGCGGCGTACATCTGCTCGGTGGGAGTGATCTCCAACGCGGCGCAAATGCAATTCAAAACCTGTTTCAAAAAGCTCGGCGCGCCCTGACGCGTACCGCTGCCTATTTCTTCGTTATCAAGACAGGCAACGACGGCTATCCCCTGCGGTTCGGCTTCCGTCAAGGCGTAGAGAGAAGCGTACACGCTTGTGAGATTGTCTATCCTTGCCGAACACAGAAATTCGTTATGCAAACCGCACTCGAACGCTTCCGACGCGGGGACGACGTACAAGTCGGCGTCGAGAACTTTTCCGTTAGTCAAACTTGCGTACAGATCCGCCTCTCCCTGCGAAAAAAGCGGCAACAGATCCGTTTGCAATTTAAGCGGGGGTTTTTCGTTGGACTCGCGATTGAGGTGAATAGCCAAGCTCGGCACAACGACGTTGTAATCGCTGACTGCCAATTGCTGTTCCACGCCGTCGGGAGTTTCCACCAAAAGCCGCCCCGCAACTTTCAACTGACGGTCGAAATAGCTGTACAGCAAGCCGCCGCCATACTTTTCGGTGTTGAGCCGTTTGAGTCCCTCGCTTTCGATGAGCCTATCGCCCTTTATTTTGAGCGACGGGCTGTCGGTGTGACTGACCGCAATGTTAAAAACATTGCTTTGCCCCAAGCAAAACGCCACCACCGAACTGCCGTTGCGCGTAACGTAGTAGCCTCTTCCGCGCTCCAATTGCCAACTGTCGCCGAGCGTAAGTTGTACAAAGCCGTTTTCTTTGAGAATTTCGCAGGCGTTTGACGTTGTGTGATACGCAGTGTAACTGCCGTCCAAAAACTGTTTCAGTTCCATATTCTCTTCTCCTTTTCCTTATCTGTGCGACAAAACGCATTTGACTATGTGTTGAGCGTACGCCCGAGCGACGTTTACGCCCGTAACTTTTTCTGCCATTTCAAACATTGCGTTGCTGTTTACCTCGCACAACTTTGGCTCGTCGGTAAGCAGTACGTCCGCCCCGCAAAAATCCAATCCGATGATATTTGCGGCTTTTTCGCACAAATCGGCTATTTCGCGTGGAACGTCCGCTCCCTTGCATTTGCCTCCGAGAGCCGCGTTGGAGCGGAAATCGACGTCGTTTTCGCGCAACATACCGCACACAACTTTGCCGCCTATGACGATAACGCGCATATCTTTGCCGCCGCTTTGCGCTTCGTACCGTTGCAACAGACAGGGTTTTGTTTTGACCCTTTCCAAAACGGTTTTCAACTCGGACTCATCTTTGCAAAGATACACTTGTTCGCCGAAACTGCCGTGGCACTCCTTTACGACAACGGGCATACCCAACGTTTGCGCCGCCTTGCGCAGATATTCGTCGTTGGCGACAACGGCTTCGGGGTTGTAGCAAAGCGGACCCGCAACGCTATCGGGCATTGGTATCCCGCAATCGGCAAGCGTAACGTGCGTGAGCATTTTGTCGTCGCAAATTTCAGTGGCGGCGGCGCGATTGAACAGGCGCATACCCGCCTTTTCCAACAACCGAGCCGCAATGCGTTCCTTGTCGAAATACAAAACAAAATCGGCGGAGATATTGCAGACGGTTTCGCCGTTTTTTACATATACGGCAAACCCGTCGTTAGCTACCGTTTCCGTTTTTACGCCCAAGCGCGCAAATTCCTCGCGCATACGCAAAACTTTGCGTTTTTGCACGGGATAGCCGTCGTACGGATTTACCAAAATAACGCCTTTCATAACATAACAGTATACAATAAATATAAATTACAGTCAAGATTTGGAAATAAATTGAGCGCATTGCTACGCAAATATCGGCTGTCTTTTGCCCATTACGACAAAATACGCTCCCTTTGCGCGAGCGTATTTGTTCGAGGAAAAATCAACTTTCCGTTACCTGTACAGATAGTTTGACGGGAAATTCGCTCATCGGCTTTTGCGAAAGCGCGTCGCTCGAACCCTGTTTGCGGCGGTATGCCTCGTGAAATTTGAGCAAATCGAAATTGTACTTTACCTGCGCGGCGAGATAGTTTTCGGCAATGCGGCGCGCCTGTTCGGCAACATCGTCCAAAATTTTTTGACTTATCTCCTTGTCGTTTTTCGCAGTGACGGGACCGCTTACCTCTTCGCTGTCCGTTCTGCCGTAGCGCACCGTCAAATTTATCTGCGCGTCAAAACCGCCCTTGCCGTCGGGGTTTAGCTTTACGTCCTTGTTGGTCACCTGAACGGTACGGGTCACTTCGTCTTTGTAGGAAACGAACGTTTCGCCGTACACCTCGGGCAGAAACAACGACATTCCCGCGGTTAGCTCTGCGTCAAGGGTCGTTACGTAATTGCTATCTCTGAACACGCACAACTCGCGATAGGCAATGTAGCCGAGTTCTTTGTCGGGCAAGTTTCCGTCGGTGTTTTGCGACGGCACAAACTTTACTCGATTGAGAAAACCCGTGCGGCTGAGTTCGTTTTGACTGCGGGCGTATTGCAACATACTGTTGTTGGTAACGGCTATTTTTTCCGCCTGATCGAGCAACGCCGTGGAAATGGCAATGGACATACTCTGCGCCAGCGCGTTACCCTTGTTGAACAGACTTTCCGCTTTTCCCTCGCAACAACAAACCACCGCGCTCTCTTTGAAACTGTGGTGATTTATGAAGTAGTCTGTCAAATCGCTAAAATCGACGTTTTCGTAGTAGTCCTGACCCAACACAAGCACAACGCACTGCCCGAGGGAAGCCTCTTTACCCGTTACCTGCGCTATGTTCTGAATGGCGATGTTTATCGTTCTGCCCGTTACGGTAACTATTTTGCTGAAAGTTCCCACCTGTTCGGTCCCGTTGCCCGGAGAAACGATTTCGCACGTCAAGGTTATGCCCTCTTCCGCTCGATCCACGCCCATACCCAAAATTATGGCGCGATCCATAACGTCGCTACCCTTAAAACTGACAGCCACCGCCGCCGCAACGGCGACGACAAGCAGCACTACGCCCAAACGTTTGAGATTACTCACTTTTTACCTCCGTTTTTCTTTGAGCCGTTTTTGTTAGCAAAGGCATTAACAGCGGCAACAGATACTGCACCAAAGTAAAGGGGATAACGCCCCATTTTATCACCGTGTCGAGCAACGTCCGCGTGGAAACGAACATCGGCAACGACAACGTAAGCAGTACCACTCCTGCGGCTATCCAATTGAATTTTACGAAATGCGCGCCCACAATCTTTTCCACGCATTTGTAGGCGCAGAAAATGAACACTATCACCTTGACGAACACGCTGATAAGCCAAACGGACAACGTGAGCCAATCCCACCTGCCGTTTGCCGTGCTTGCCGCCGAAAAAACGCCTATTTTGCTCATTGCCAAATCGAAATCGGGCGCAAGGTACCCGAACAGAGCGACAAATACGCCGTTCAACAAAATACACAACGCCGCGCCCACCCCGAACGATACAAGCATCGGGGCAAAAACGTGCTTTTTTATTTTTATGCCGTCCAAAACAAAATACATGAAAATGTAGTCGCTGAACCAAAAACTGCGCGTGTAACTGTTCAAAAGAATTTTGCCCCAACCCGCTTCGCCTATCGGCAACAACTCGCCGAAATCCACCTCGGCAAGGGGAGAAACGAACAACGCTATCACCGCAAGCACGATCAAGCCGAACACGATCTGACTTGCTCGTGCAATGGAATTGAACCCTCGCGACACGGCGAAAAATGCCAACGCCGCAATGGGCAGTACGTAAACCAACCAATTTGTCGACACGTCGAAAGTGACGGAAAACATCTTGTAACAGCCCGAAAGCAATATGTTGATACGCAAAACGAATATCACAAAAAACAACGCCATTAACGCTTTGGAAACGGGTTTGGACAGACTTTTGTCCAAAATGGCGGCTATATCCAGCTTGGACTTGTCGTTTATCTTTATCGCCCACAGCAAAAAACACAGACAAACGCCGTCCCACACAAAGCTGAACAGCACGCTGAGCCAGCTGTCGTGACCCACGTCCCCCGCAAGCAAAGAGGGCAACGTTAAAAATTTGCCGCCCGTAACAAGCAACAAATACATTAACGCCAATTGATCTATGCTAACCCTGTTTTTCATCAACCCCTCCTGCTTTTGTTTTCGTTGGGTATGGATTTGGGACGTTGAGTCATCTGAGGCACGGGTATTTGCGCCAGCGCGTCCTGTCGATCCTCGGGAATATCGGGCGAAAAAGGCGCGAGGAAAGGCGTTTTGAAATCTTGCATAGACGCAAGATACACAAGTATTGCCAACGAGGATATGATAACGCCGAGCAGACCCATAACTCCGCCCACAAAAGTAACGGCAAGCCGCAACAACGACAAAATCAACGTGTTATCGGGCATTGTGAATAGCCCTATCCCCGAAAGTGCGCCTATCATTACGGCGGGCGCGCCCAACAAGCCCGCCTGCACCGCCGCGTCGCCCAAAACGATTGCGCCCACCAAGGACAGAGAAATGCCGACAGCCGACGGCATACGCAAATTTGCCTCTCGCAAAATGTCGAAAACTATCAACACAAGCAACATTTCCGTAAGAGGACTGAACGGAATGGCTTCGCTGGCGTTGAGGACCGTTATCAAAAAGCGCAACGGAATGATTTGGTAGTTGTACACTTGCAAACAGACGTAAAGCGCGGGCAACAACACCGAGGCGATAACGCTCACAAAGCGCAAAAAACGGCTCAACGTCGTCATCGTGGAGTTTTCGTAGTAGTCGCCCGGCGACTGCATATCTTCCACAAACAGGTAGGGCAACGTCAACACCATAGGGCTGCCGTCCACGATTATGGCGAGCCGCCCCTCCAACATTTTGCCCACGGCAATATCGGGCTTTTCCGTACTGCCTATTCGGCGAAAAAGAAACGTTTTGTTTCCGTCGAGATAGCGCGCAAGGTAACTGCTATCCAAAACGCCGTCCGTTTTGACATTTTGTATTCTCTGCACGGCGTCGTCCACGACGCGCTTGTCGGCAATGCCCTCTATATAGCAAACGGCTATCGCCGTGTTGGTGTACTTGCCGACGGCGAGATTGATTATTTTGAAATTGGGCGTTTTCAGACGTTTGCGCAACAGCGTTACGTTTACCTTTACGTCCTCGACAAAACCCTCGCGCGGACCGCGCATAACCATTGACGTGGGCGGTTCGGCTATGGAACGCCCGATAACGGTACGCGTATCGACGGAAATGCAATTGTCCTCGCCGTCGAAAATGAGGGTGTAGCCGTTGGTGAAATCCTCCACTGCGGCAAAAAAGTTGGGCGGTTTGCGCACGCCCGTACCCGCGGCGAGTTTCCGCTCGATCTCGTCGAGGCTTTGAGCGTTTTCCACATAGGCAAGCGGTTGCAGAACAAACGCCGACACCTTTGCGTCGTCGCACATTGTGTCGAGGCACACCGCCTTGAAGTTCGCGCCGCAGTTGAGTTCTCTCACGCGAAAATCGTCCTGACCGAGCCACAAACGGCTGATTTTGTCAAAAGATATTTTCATAGTCACAATTTTGCTACAAATACTTGCCTAAATATACGCGCCCGTAAAAAATCGCCCCGCGCAATGGCGGCAAAAACGGCTTTTGAACGCCGACATAACAAATTTTACTTACAAGTTAAAAAACTTTTTTCAAAACAAATTTTTACAAAAAGCGTCTAAAAAAACGTGAGTTGCGACGTACATATATACGAACGGCAAAAAAAATGTTCTTAAATCAAAAATCGGCAATCAAACCGACTGCCGACTTTGCTATGTTATTTGAAAAAGTGACAAATCTTGCAAATCAAAATACCACGCCGTACATTCTGGAAAGAGGAACGTCGCCGAGGGAACCGCGACTGTCCGCCGAATCGGCGCGGTTGTCACCCATAGCAAAGAAACAGCCCTCCGCCACCACATACGGGTTTGCCTGTGTGGCGTTGCGCAGACACCCGAGTCCCGACGCAGTGGAATCGGAAAGTAAAAATGCGTCCGCGCTCAATTTTTGTCCGTGCTTGACGTAGTAGTCCTCGTGCAACGTGACGCCCTCCGCGGTAAGTATCGCCAAACGGTACAATCCGTTGCCCTGCGGTTCCAACCACAGTTTGTCGCCGCCCAACGCGACGACTCTCTTTATCAATTTTTCGTATTTTCCGCCCGAAGCCGCGTCGTCGCCGCGTGCAAACATAGCCTTGAATTTGCTGTCTATATCGTGTTTGAAAAACACTGCCACATCGCCGCGAACGGGTTGGCGAACTTTGTTGATATTGACCGAATCGCCGTCGAAAAACGTCAAAGCGGCGTTGTAGCTGGGCAAAGACTCGTCGGAATAGTACGCGGCGGTCATTGATTTGCCGCTGACGACAATTTTTCCGAAAACGAATATCCGCAACACGACCGCGACTATCAACAGAGCTATCAACGCCCACAGCGCGATATCCAGAGCCTTGCTCCACTTTTTGCGGGAGCCGCTTGCGAGGGGTTGTTCCTTATCTGCCGCGCCGTCCGACTCGGTTTGCCGAACGTCGGGCTGTTCGGTTCCGTCGGATACGGAAAAAGCCTCCCCCGTTGCGGGGTTAGCCTCGCCCTCGACATTGTTAAGTTGAGTTTCGTCACCGTTTTGCAATTTGTACTACCTTGTGAAATTTTTCGCCCGAAAGCAAAACCGTCCGACCGCATTTGGCGCAGGTGATTTTGTAGTCCGCTCCCGTGCGCGTTACGGTCCAGACGTTACAGCCGCACGCATGCGGTTTGCGCGTCGTTACAGTGTCGCCAACATTAAACGCCGTCATACCAAAAAGATGTTGTTTACCAAAAATTCGTTGTCGGCGTAGATGACGAGCATATCCACCTTTTCGGAATCGAGCAGCTGTTTGCCGTCCACGTCGCGGTGGAAATTTATCTTGTCAAACGTTACGTGTTCCCACTTGCCGTTGCCCACAAGTTGAGAACTTTGACTGTACACGCAGTTTTTGTCGCCGAAATTGGTTATTGCGACGATCTTTATTTGCTGTTTTACGCTACTGCTCACATCGAACACTACCGTGAACGATTGGTTTATGCGTATACTCTTGTCGTTAATGGCAAAGGTTGCCAAAGCCCTGCCCTTTGCGCCGATAATGTTAAGAAAGCCCTTGTCTAATTGCGGTTCGAGGTCTACGTTCCACCATTTACCGTTATCCACCAAGGGAACGAGTGTTTGTTTGCCCGTGCCGCTGAAAATTATGTTAAGTGCCTTGGTAATGTTGTTGGCGACAACTTTTTCGGTAAGCAACAGCGTAGACGTGGACACGTCGCCGTCAAAGGTGGCAAACGCCGCGACGTTACACTCTTTTTCGTACAGGTTCAATTTTGCCACGTAGCCGTTTTCTCCCTGCGTGAGGGTGGCTTTCGTCCAATACTTGGCGCGAGAATCGGCGTCGGTGCAATACCACAGCGATGTTTTGCCGAGAGGGTGCGCCGTTTTGACGGATACGCAGAAATCGCCGTCGTCGTTCACAAAAGACTTTATTTCCGACTTGGGCTGCGCTTTGCAACCGTTCAACCACTCCAAAACTCCGTCCACGTAACGGCGTGGCAAGTAGTCCATACTCGTAGGCAAAATGAGCAAACGACTGTCGGCGTTCAATCTCATCATTGTTTTGCTTGTTTGCACAATATCCGCAAAGGGACTGTTTGCGGAGTTAATGACGTAAACGGGAACTTTGATTTGCTGCGCGTAAGTTTGCGGAGCAAGCCCCAAAGTCCACTGCTGGCGGCGCGTGTCGTAGGCGATGTGCCGTTCCAACTCGTCCTTGCCTGCGTCCAACACGTTTTCGTCCCTGTCGATAACGGGGTAGTTGCAGTACAAATTTCCGAAAAGAACCGCTCCGTTGGCAACGCGGTTTTCCACGCCCAAAACGATTATGCCAACGTAGGCTCCTTTGCCCGAGGTAAGTACCGACACCTGCGCCACGCGTTCTTCTTTCAACAGATACGTAATGGCGCGGCGACAGCACACGGTGTACTCGTAGAGCTTTGTTTCGCGTGCCGTTTCGGATATCTCGAACATTGGCAAGGAATTTTCGTTGTTGCAGTACAGCATTTCTTCGGGATAGACGGTGTGCAAACCGCTTGCGCATTTACCCGCCAAATCCACCGACATTGCGACAAAGCCGCGAGAGGCAATGTCTTTCAACACCGATACGTCTATCGGCTGAGAGTAATCTCCCACAACAAGCACCGCGGGCTTGTCCTCCGCGCTTTTTTTGTAACACATTGTTCCGAATACGCGCGTCTTTATCCCGTTGGGCATTGTCCTGCCCGTAAAATACATTGTCTTTACTATCAGTCCGCCCTGCTCCGATTGTTTTATCGGGTCGATGTCCAGATCTTCCGCCGCGGGATCGAACCCTTCCCACAGAGTTTGAGATGTCAATACACTTTCCATATTTTCACCAAAAATAATTGTAGCACAAATAATTATTTTGTCAAATACTTACTTGTGGTAGGGAATATTGTTTTCAATACATTCCGCACGGTACAGTTGTTCGCACAGTACCAAACGAAAAAGTTGGTGCGGCAACGTTATTTTGCCGAAAGAAACGCGCATATCCGCGCGCTTTTTTACGGAATCGGACAAACCGTTACTGCCGCCTATCACAAAAGTAAACGTTGAGTAACGCTGTTTTTGCTTGGCTATTATCTCCGCCAAGCGTTCGCTCGAAACCATTTCGCCATCAATATCCATAGCGACGACATATCCCTCCAACTTGCTTTCGATAGCGCAACCCTCAACGTTTTTGACGCGCTCTATTTCGCCCGAAGTTTGATTTCCTTTGCTAAGACACTCGTCCGTTTCCGCAATTTCAACGGTACAAAAACGCCCAAGACGCTTGACGTACTCGGCTATCGCTTCGCGCAAGTAGGCTTCTTTTACTTTTCCGACAGCTACGATTTTTATTTTCATACAAATAACCCCGCCACCCAAAGCACAAGACAAGCCGCCGCCGAAACGCACAGCACAAGCAGAGAAATTGTGTTTTTCTCTTCGCGCGCGTCCTTTTCGGTGTTTTTTTGCCAAACGCTATGAGTAGTTTTGAGATAGCCGAACACACACAAGCCGAACCCGATCAACCCCGCGAACATAAGTCCCAACACCACGCCCGTGTTTGTTTTGACGTTCCAAAACTCTTCCGTGCCGAGTACGGTGTAGTTGAGCGCGACGACAAGCGCGTTGTTGAACAAATGCGCCAAAATGCTCGTCCACAAACTGCCGCTTCTGAACACCAACAACGTCAAAAACGCTCCCAAAACAAATTGGTGAAGCGTTTGCGCGGGATTGGCGTGGAACAACGCGAACAACGCGCCGCTGATAGCCAACGCGGCGTACCTGTTGGACATACGCTCCGCCGACTGCGCAACCGTTCCGCGAAAGACAAGCTCCTCGCAAAAGGCGGGCAAAATTGTCGCGACGACGATCAACCCCGCCACGTCGTTGGGAAGTTCCACCGCGGGACGTTTGAGTCCCATTGCCTCGATAGCTTCCATCAACATCGTGTTGAGGGGCATCATTCCGAAAATAAGGCAGACTATCGCCAAAAATCCCCACCCCAGATGTGCCAAACGCGGTTTTTTGTTGAGTTTGGCGGCTGTAACGGGATTGGTTTTTGTCAAGGCGGCGTACACAAACGCCGAGCCGCCCACAAGCAAAGTGTAGATGGCTTGCATTAGCCAAAATTTCCAACCTTGCGTTTCCCCGAAAATCAACGTCAGAACAACGCTTGCCACCATCATAACGGCGACGGCAAACCCGAAAGAAAATCCCAAATCCTTTTTTTCGTAGTTCAGTCTAAGCAAAGGGACACCTCGTTTTTGTATTGATCCGCAACGTATATCACAATGTCGCGACCCTCCACAACGCCGCAGGAAAGACAGGCGTTTACCGCGCTGTTGAAAGCAATCTCCTTTGTGTTATTGTTCTCGGACAGGTGCGCCAACACAACAGTTTTGACGCAAGAACCTTTTAATTTCTTCAAAACTTCCGCCGTTTGGGCATTGGACAGATGACCGCACGGGGAAAGTATGCGCCGTTTGAGTCGGTAACTGTACTCGCCGCGTTTGAGCATATCCTCGTCGTGATTGCTTTCCAACATAACGGCTTGACAATCGCGAAGAAAATCCGCCAACGCGTCCGTAACGCAACCCGTATCCGTAACGCAGGCAAATTTGCTTGCGCCGCAGGTAAACTTGTAACCGAAACAGCACGTTGCGTCGTGAGAACACTCAAATGTTTCCACCCCTATATCCCCTATTCTGAAACTGCCGTCAATTGCGCTTACCTGAGAAGAATACACTCGTTGACGAACAACGTCCTCTATCGGAGCGGGAGCGTAAACGTGCGTCGGCGTGTGCTTTGTCCACATAGGCAATGCGCCGATGTGATCGGCGTGTTCGTGCGAGATGACAATTGCGTTTACGTCCTTGGGCGCAACGCCTCGCTCGGACAAAGCGTTTGTCAAAGCGTGATAAGTGAACCCCGCGTCCAGCAGAATAACGGTTTGCTCGGAGCGTATCAACGTGCTGTTGCCCTTGCTCCCGCTGAATAAGGGAAATATTTTCAACATTCGTCAGTAAATTCCTTTTTCTGAAAGTATATGTTTGCGCCTGTTGCGCAACTCGTAACAAAGACGCAATTCTCATTGAAAATTGCGCCTTGTTGCCCCTGTTATTTGTTTTCCTCGTCGTCGGCGGCTTCTTCGCTCGGCTGTTCGGCGGAGAATTCTTTGCTTTCCGTTTGCCCTTGCGCGACGGGCTGTTCGTCCGAAACGATTTCGCCAACGGTTATCTGCGGAAGTTTGGCGACGTTTTCACCGAGAGCGGCAAGCAGTTCGACGCGCTCGGTTTGCCAATCTTCGCTGTCCTTGTCGTCGCGGCGGTTGAGCGCGACAATACGCGCTTGTAACTTTGCGGTGAGCTTGTATCGAGAGGAAATATAAATTCCCAAACCGACGATAACTATCGGTAGCAATATGAACGTCAATTTGATTGCAGTTTGCGCCGCCTCGGGCTGTTGCAAAGGCATAAGCTGTACCACGTTGTTGCCGACGGTGTACTTCCAATACAGGTTTTCTTGCGTCAATAAACCCGTGCTTTTCTCTGTCAAAGTCTGTATCGGCAAGCTAAATTGTTCGCTGAACTTGTCCAGCGCAAGGTAGTCCGTTTCAACGTAGCCTGCAAGTCCTATCACTAGCGGGGGAATTGCAAGTCCCACGGCTTGGGCTGTCGTGTTGAGGAAGTTGTTAAGCCCCGAGAAGTTGCCCTCCGTACGTTCGCCGAAGTACAGTTCGCCCACGTCGCACACATCTCCGAACGCGCTGTGCGGCACAAACACCGTTCCGCCGATACCGAGTCCCAGCAACAAGCCGAAAGCTATAAGCAGCCAATCGGGTGCGCCGCTCGCCGTAGAAACGCCGCCTTGCAAGCCCGCAACGTTTTCTTGCGTAGGCAACAACGTAACGCCGCCCACTTTCACGTCGCCCTCTACGGGCAGAAATACCATTAACGCCGCAATTACTATCCACACTATCGCGCCCGTTATGTAGGCAAAACGTTTGGATCTCTTTTTGATTATCGTCAGGTAGATGGGCAACGCGATTATCTGCGCGGCGAACATTGCCGCGGCGGCAACCGTCGCAATGGGGAAGCGGCTCAAATCGCCGTTCATATTTACCGCCAGATAAGTGTTGCGCCTCAAAACAAAGTCGCACAGAGTAAAGAAGAAACTGCTCATTACCGCCATACCGAAGCTGGCGCACATCTGCATACCCAAGTGTCGGCGGTATGTTGCCATTTTGAGAGGACGGAAGAAAGCGGAAAAATCGAATTTCGTCTTTATGGCGGGGGTGACTACTTGTTCGTGGCTGAACAGCGCGGCAACAAGTATCGACACCATAAATATTCCGCCGAAAGTTGCCGCCATTATTATGTAGGAATAGGGACCTTTTTCGGGCGAGGCAATCATTCCCGGTACGGCGACGCATATCAGGCTGGACATAATGGAGAACGCCAAACGCACCGCGTTTGTGCGGTTACGCTCGGTAAAGTCGTCCGTCATTTCGCTTGCGTGAGAGTAGTAGGGTATCAAAACAAAACTTTGCGCGGTGGCGTAAAGCATATAGACCAACACGACGAGCAAACACTTTGCCCAAACGTCTACGTTTAGCAGGTTCCACGGGAAGAACAGCAGTACAAAGCCGAACAACACGGCGGGTGCGCACAACAGCATAAAGAAACGCCGTTTGCCGAATTTACCCGGTTGCTTGGCGTCGGTTATCTTGCCGATAAACGGGTCGATGATACCGTCCCAAACCTTTGTGAGCAACAAGATCGGCGTCAAATACACCATCGGTATGCCCACGACCAACGTGAGAAACGGCGTAAACAAAAAGTTGATTATGTTAAAACTTCCGCCGCCGAAAATATCGCCGCAAGCAAACGCCAATTTGTTGCCTAAACTTACTTTACCCGGCGCAAGTTGCTTTTGCGTTTTTACTTTTGCACTCATACTCTTCCTCCTTGTCAAACGTTAAACCTGAATAGCACAACGTCGCCGTCGCGAATTACGTAATCTTTGCCCTCGCTACGCACTTTGCCATGCTCTTTTGCCTGATTGTAACCGCCCATTTCCAACATAACTTCGTAGGGGACGATTTCCGCGCGGATAAATCCCTTTTCAAAATCGCTGTGTATTTTGCCTGCGGCTTGGGGTGCTTTGGTACCCTCTGTCACCGTCCAAGCGCGAGTTTCCTTTTCTCCCGCGGTGAGAAAACTTATCAAATGCAACAACTTGTAGCACTTTTTCACAAGCCTGTTCAAACCGCTTTCGCCAATCCCGTAACTCTCCAAAAACATCTGTTTTTCGTCGGGATCCAATTTGGACAGCTCCTCTTCCACTTTGGCGCAAATGACAAGCGTTTCGGAGTTCTCCTTTGCCGCCTGTTCCGTTACCGCCCGCACAAGGTCGTTGTCGTCGTTGCCGATGTCCTCTTCCGAAATGTTTGCGGCGTAAATAACGGGCTTGCTCGTAAGCAAAAACATTTCCTCCACCGCCGACTGTTCCTCTTCGTCGAAAGACATTGTACGCACGGGCTGTTCGTTTTCGAGGTGAGCCAAAATGCGTTGCAACAGTTCCGCTTCCGTCTTGTACTTTTTGTCCCCCGTCTTTTGCATAGATACGGCTTTGTTGAGTTTGCTTGTGACCGTTTCTATATCCGCAAAAATAAGTTCGAGATTGACGGTTTGCATATCCGCAACGGGGTCTACCCTGTCGCCGACGTGCGTAACGTTGCTGTCCTCGAAACAGCGCACCACGTGAACGATCGCGTCCACTTCGCGAATGTGCGAAAGAAATTTGTTGCCAAGCCCCTCTCCGTGAGAAGCACCTTTCACCAAGCCCGCAATATCCACAAACCGCAGATAAGTGGGAGTGATTTTTTTGCTGTTGTACAACGCCTCCAACTTGTCAAGCCGTTCGTCGGGCACCGCCACCACGCCCACGTTTGGTTCTATCGTGCAAAAAGGATAGTTTGCCATTTCGGCTCCCGCTTGCGTTATCGCGTTAAAAAGCGTGCTTTTACCCACGTTGGGAAGCCCCACAACTCCGAGTTTCATAATTACCTCAGTCTAAAATTCGCAAATTTTGCGTAAGATTTACCGATATACGGTTAAAATCAAGAATAATTTTAACATAATATCTACTAAAAGTAAACAGAAAAGGACTTATATGACAGTTTTGGAGAGTATATTTTTAGGCTTATTGCAAGGCTTTACGGAATTTTTGCCCGTTTCGAGCAGCGGACACTTACTGTTGGCGGAAAAGCTGTTCGACATAGAGGGCGGACTGTTTTTCGACGTGATGTTGCACGTCGGCACACTGTTTGCGGTGGTTATCGCAATGCGGCACACGCTGTGGCAAACGGTGAGGCACCCCGTTGCAAGCAAAAAATTGCTGTTTACCGTTGTGGCGAGCATACCGACTTTCGCGCTGGCGTTGTTGGTAAAACTTTTTGTCCCAGAAAAGATAATGCAAATTGTTTTGCCGATAGGCTTTGCCTTGACGATTGTGCTTATCGTACTGTCGGATAAACTTGCAAAGCCGCGTTTTCGTCTGGAAGAGGCAAGCTGGGCAAGCGTTGCGGTGACGGGTATCACGCAGGGCATTGCCGTTTTCCCCGGGTTGTCGCGAAGCGGCAGTACCATTTCGGTTATGAAATTGTTCGGAATGAACGGAAGCGACGCCGCCGAATTCAGTTTTTTGCTCTCCGTCCCCGTGATACTCGCGGGCGCGGCGGTAGAGGGTTGGGAAGCATTTCGTTCGGCAATAACAACTCCGTGGTATTGCGTGGTCATAGGCATTGCGACGGCGTTCCTTTCGGGCTTGGTTTCCATTCATATGGTTATGCGGGCGGTGAAAACAAAAAGTTGGATATGGTTTGCCCTGTATCTTGCCGTTCCGCTTGTTTTGTCGCTGATAATCTTGTGATTTTTTCCGTGCCGCAAAGGTTTTTACACCCAAAATTGCCACCCCATCTACAAAAAAGCGCGCCCGCTTTACACGGGTGCGCAAATTTTCGGTCAACAAGCGAACTATTCTTCGGCAAGCGGAATGGGACGTTGGTCCGCAACAAATATCACGCCGACCGTTCCCGGACCGCAGTGCGAACCGATGACGGGACCGACGGTTTGCCGAACTATTTTTGCCTCGTGACGAGCGTCGAGGATCATTTGCGCAAGAGCGTCGCCCTCTTCGGGACAATCGGCGTCCAACACATACACGCTGTGTTCAACACCCGTAAGCTCGTTGGCTACGCGATCCGCCATTTTGCGCAGGGCTTTCTTTTTACCCGTGATCTTTTCAAACACTTTGAGGCTGCCCCTTTCGTCCAAGGTGAGTATCGGTTTGAGCGAAAGCAACGTTCCCGCAAAAGCCGCTATGCCCGAAAGGCGTCCGCCGCGTTTGAGGTGCATAAGGTCGTCCACCGCAAAATAAACCGTTACTCTGTCGCGGAACGCGCGAAGTTTTTCCAATATTTCCTCGTCCGACGCACCGTTCTTTTTCAGTTCTCCCGCGTACTCCATTTGTATGCCCGCGCCGAGGCTGATGGATTTGGTGTCGAACACGGTACATTTGCGTTGGGGATATTTTTGACGGAGTTGTTCCAACGCGAGGTCGAGATGTTCAAAGGTGCCGCTCATCGCGTGCGAAAAGCTGACGTACAGCACGTCCTCTCCCCGAGCGAAAACGGGTTCCAATATCTGCACGTACTCGTCGGGGTTGAGTGCCATTGTTTTGGGGATTTCTCCGCCGCGAACTGCGTCGTAAAATGCGCGAAAATCGGTGTTTTTGCCCAAATCGTAGTAGTAAACGTTGCCGCCGTAACTGTACGGCATTGCAATGGAATACAAGCCGAGTTCTTCCGCTCTGGTATACCACAATTCGCCGTCGGCGTCGCACATAAGCACGCTCATAGTTGTTCCTCCCTGTTTGTTATAAGTAAATATAATATCCAATAGATTTTAGCAAATTTTTCTTGTCAAAACAATACCTTTGCGAAAATTGCCTACAACTTTTGTAAGTTTATTCGCTCTTGTCGGCGTTGCCGTCGTCCGCTTGGCTTGCCGCCGCTTCCGCTTTGAGCCGCTCCTGTTCCTTTTGCTTTTGCGCCAAGTCGTTTGTGTCCACCTTGCCGCGGAACACAACGAACTGTTGCCACAAAAACTCCAAAACAAAGTTTATTATCATAACGGTGCCTTGCGCGATCACAAAGCCCCAAAATCCTATGGCGGAAAGTTTTGCCTCTACAAAAGCGATGTACCAAGTTTGAAAAGGATAAAAGGGTACGTAAAACAGAAACGCCAAAAACATCGCAAGCGGAACGTTGTTTGCCGCCTTGAAAGTAAATTTTCGGTTAAAGGTAAAATTCCAGATTATCGACAACGCCAGCGCAACCGTTTCCGCAATAAAGGTACTTGCGGGCATAACATTGATAAAGGTTACCGTCTGGCTGTCGTCCATACAAGTGTTCAAGATGGCTTTGAGTGCCAACGAGCTGACAATTTGTATCACGCCCGCGGATATAGCGAACAACGTGTACTTTACGGCGCGCCACACTTCCTTTTTGTTGATTTTCATTTTTCACTCCTCTCAACAAAAATCTTTACAACGCCATTCTACCATAATGAAATCGGTACGTCAAACATTTAACAAATATTTACTATTCCAAACAAAAAAACAGAGCTTTTTTTGCCCTGTTTTTTGCAATCGTTCAGTTCAGACGCGCGATGGATCTGTCCAACCGCGAAAGCGTTTCCTCTTTGCCCAACAGTTCGGCGATTTCGCTTGCGCCGCCGGGAGTTGCCGCCAAACCCGTGACGGCGATACGGGCGGGCCAAAGAACTTTGCCGTTTTTTACGCCCAATTCCGCCGCCAGATCGACAAGAGTTTGGTACAGATGTTCGTTGTCCCAAACGGCTACGTCGGCAAACTTTTGCCGCACGAGGGGTAGCACTTCGCGAGCCGAATCGGCATTAGTTTTTTGCTTTTGATTGTCGTACAACGACAAATCGAAATCTTCAAATTGAACTAAGAAGCGCAATTTGTCCTCTATTTCCGCAAAAGTTTCTATTCTGCTTTGAATGAGCTTGCAAACAAGTTTTTTGTCGAAATTTTTCAGATAACACTTGTCTATCCAACGCGCGGCGTAGTCGGCGAAAGACTCGGGGGACATTTCCTTTATGTAAAGCGAGTTGAGCCACGCAAGTTTAAGCGGGTCGAATATGGACGGGCTTTTGTTTATCCCAGAAATGTCGAACTTGGCAAGCAATTCGTCAAAACTCATCTTTTCGCTGTCGTCCTTGGGGGACCAGCCCAGCAAAGCGATGTAGTTGATTATCGCTTCTTTCAAAAATCCCTTTGCGATAAGGTCCTCGTAGCTTGCGTCGCCGTTGCGCTTGCTCAATTTGTGCTGAGCGTCTTTCATTATCGGCGGCATATGTATGTACATTGGGCGTTCCCAACCGAAAGCGTCGTACAGCAAGTTGTACTTGGGGGTACTGCTAAGGTACTCTATTCCGCGCATTACGCAATTGATACCCATCAAGTGATCGTCTATCACGTTTGCGAAGTTGTAGGTGGGCATACCGTCGGATTTTATGAGAATCTGATCTTCCAATTCGCTGTTGTCTATCGTTATATCGCCGTAAACGGCGTCGTGATACGTCGTGCTACCCTCTGTGGGCATATTTTGCCTGATAACGTACTTGTCGCCGCGGGCAAGGCGTTCGGCTACCTCTTGTTTGCTAAGAGAGAGGCAATGCTTGTCGTAGCGGCGCGCGCCGTTGACGGCAGGCAAACTTTCCAACCGCTCTTCACTGCAAAAACAGTAGTAAGCGTGACCGCTCTCCACCAACTGTTTGGCATACTTGACGTATTCGTTGGCGCGCTGACTTTGTATATACGGACCGTAGTCGCCGCCTATATCGGGACCCTCGTCATAGTTCAGTCCCGTTTCGTGCAAGGTTCTGTAAATAATTTCCACCGCGCCCTCCACGTATCTGCCGCGGTCGGTATCTTCTATGCGCAAAATAAATTTGCCGTTGTTCTTTTTGGCGTAGAGATAGGAGTACAGCGCGGTCCTCAAACCGCCTATGTGCAGATAACCCGTCGGGCTGGGGGCAAATCTCGTTCTGAGTTGTGACATAAAAAACCTCTTTTATCTTAACCTTTTGAATTTTTCGCGAATGGCGGCGATGTCGCCGTTGCGGTAAAAGCTGTAAAAATCGTCGGCGTTGTTGAAAATCAGGTGTTCCAACAAAACGACGTGCAGATTTGCCAACGAAAACAGCAAGTCCTCCGTAAAACTTATATCCTCCGCGCTGGGCGCGCACACACCATGCGAATGACAGTGAAACAGTATCACGCCCGCGGCGCGTATGCGCACAACGGTTTCCAAAATCTGCTTGACGTCTACGTTAACGAATTGATCGCTGTTGGAATCAAAAACGTCGCGGTACAAAAATCTTGTGGCGTTATCCACATACACAACTACCAAACGCTCGATGTAACTCTCGGAAATGAGTAACTGCGCGTACTTAACGATACTGCTAAGCCCGTTAAGAGAAATACGCTCCGCTTCGTTGCGCTTGCACCGTTGCCAAACCTCTTTGAGCAATGCGATGTTGCAAGCGGTGGCTTCACTGACGCCTTTCACCATCATAAGATTGTAGGGCGTGGCGTTGAGAACTCCCGCTATCCCGCCGAATTTGTTCAACAATTCGTGAGCGAGTTTGTTGGTATCTCTGCGAGGAAGATATTGAAACAGCAACATTTCCAAAATTTCATGATCCTGAAAGGACGACAAGCCCTCTTTCATCATTCTTTCGCGAAGCCGTGCGCGATGTCCGTCGTTTTCGTGTGCCATATTTTTCCGTACAAACGTGTATTTCGGCGAAAATTTTTGCCGAGTGCCTATATATGATAGCACATTATCGTAATTTTGTGTATAATGTAGATACAAAAAGTTGTAACTTACGGAGCGAACAATGAAATCTGCAAAAAAAATACTTAACGACGAGTTTGACGAACTCGTAAAATCACTTCAAAACGTCATTCGTTTCAACACGGAAAAGTCCCAACCCGCGCCCAACGCGCCTTTCGGGACAAACGTGGCGAGTTGCTTGGAATACACGTTGAATTTGGCAAAATCTTTCGGTCTTGACGTTTACAATTGCGACGGCTACGCAGGTCACGCCGAGCTTACGGGGACGGGCGACGGCACGGTGGGAATACTCGGACACCTTGACGTTGTACCCGCCAAGGCGGAAGAATGGCTTTTTCCGCCCTACGCCGCGGAAATTCACGACGGCAAACTGTACGGCAGGGGGACGATGGACGACAAAGGTCCGATGATCGCCTGTCTTTACGCGGTAAAAGCCCTCAAAGAGGCGGGGTTTGTTCCGTCCAAAACCGTCAGACTTATTTTCGGTTGCGACGAGGAAAGCGGTATGCAATGCGTGGAACACTACTTTTCCAAAATGCCCTACCCCACGGTGAGTTTTTCGCCCGACGGCGACTTCCCCGTCATTAACAGAGAAAAGGGAATTTTTCAATTCGATGTGGTTTGCGGCAAACTGCCCCAAGGCATAACGGTAACCGCGGGCGAACGCGCCAACGTTGTGCCGTCGCTCTGCACCGTTACAAGCCCCGTTCCGCTTGAAGCCAACTCCTCTCGCGTTACGTGCGCGACGGGCGAAAACGGTTACGTCTGCACTTGCGCGGGGAAAGCGGCTCACGGCAGCACCCCCGACGAGGGCGTAAACGCCACGCACCCGTTGCTCACCGCGTTGGCAAAAGCGTTTCCCGACAACGCCACGCTTAAATTTTTGTCCGAAAAAGTTCTCGACACAACGGGCGACAAATGGGGAATCGCGCTATGCGACGAAGAAAGCGGTCGCCTCACGTGCAGTCTGGACGTCCTAAGGACTGCCGCCGACGGCGTTTTGACAGCCACGGTGGACATACGTTTCCCCGTGACGTACACTTGCAAACAAATGCACGACCTGTTGCGCGCCAACACCCCAAGCGAATTTCAAATTGTGCCGCAACACACAAGCGAACCGCTGTTTGTTCCGTCAGACAGTTCGCTCGTAACAACTCTTATGGACGTGTACAACGGCGAAATGCGCACGCAATTGCAACCGCTTGCAATAGGCGGCGGCACGTACAGCAGATGTTTGCCCAACTGCGTTGCATTCGGACCGCTTTTCCCCAAAGAAGAACAGACCATTCATATGCCGAACGAGTGCATTATCCTCGAAAATTTGCGCACAATGGCGCAATTGTATCTCGAAGCCATCTACCGCTTGGCTAAATAGCAAAACGCATTCGTCCGCCACATTGACAAAGAAAAACGCGACTTTCCGTCGCGTTTTTACTATTTCTTGTTTTCTTTTAGCAACTCCACTATTTCGCCCAGCAACTGCTGTTCGGTTTTGGGAGCGTTTGCCGCGGCTTCTTCGGCGGCAATACGGTCGGCTTCTTCTTGGGCGGCTTTCTTTGCGGCGGCGGCTGCAAGAATTTCGTCCTTGGTTTTGCCGTCGGCGCGCAACGCTTTAACTTCGTCGCTTGTGAGGGGAGCGTACTTGCCTTTTTGCTTCTTTACGCCCTCTTGCACGCTGTTAATGGCTTTGACAATGAGGAACAGCACAAACGCTATCAGCAAAAAGTTGATTATCGCCGTTATAAATGCGCCCCAATCGATGTAGATGGATTGAGTCATATCTACCACTCCGTCCACCTCTACGGGTTTTAGCATTGTAACTACGTCGCCCATACCCTCTCCGTGAGTTACAACGGCAAGGAACCAATTGATTACGGGCATCAAAA
Organism: uncultured Clostridia bacterium; assembly: GCA_947625115.1. Lineage (GTDB taxonomy): Bacteria > Bacillota > Clostridia > Christensenellales > CAG-314 > Fimimonas. The sequence goes on from CANQND010000006.1 coordinate 36,337, forward strand.
TTTGGTTGGTAAGCGCGGTTACGATCGCGCTGAACGCGCCGCCGATGATAACGCCGACAGCCATATCGATGACGTTGCCGCGCATAATGAATTTTTTGAATTCGCCAAAAAATTTCTTCATAACTTCTCCTTTTTGTAAAAAATTTTGTTTACGCCCATAGTATAGCACCGCACAGCAGTTTTTTCAAGCGGTTTTTGCCAACAAAAGAATGTTGCGCGCACAAGTTGATAAAATTTGCTCAATCGGTTGCAAAAACGTACGCAATCTTGTATAATAGTAGGGCAATCGAGGTGTAGCGAAAAGCTCGCAATCGATTTTACGAGGTGTAGCGCAGTTGGTAGCGCGCTTGGTTCGGGACCAAGAGGCCGCTGGTTCGAGTCCAGTCACTTCGACCACAACGCAGGCGACGCCGTTTTAGTCGCAACGAAAAAGGACACATTTGCTTGCGTCCTTTTTTTCGTCGCTTCTTTGGGGCGTGCCTGCCGGGGTCTACGTGACCAGACAGTTCGAAATATGTAACACTCCGCATTTGCTTCATTTAACTTATTTCTGCAATTAGATATTTGTTGCTTTTTAACCCTGCGAGTGCGCTCTGTTAGCAGGGCGGAGCGCACTCTTGCGCATTCGGCTACCAACTGCACACTTTGCAGATTGCTTTCACGCCGAATGTACTTACTTCGACTCCTCTTCGTTCAAACTTATTTCAAAAAAATTAGACTTTAAGGCTGTATTCCGTAGGGAATCAAAAAACAAAATTTTGGGCAGAATACACTTGGGCCGAGTCAATTGACGCTGACTTCGATTGAAGTCCTGCATTTTTTTCAAGAGCTCGGGTTTAGCCATAATCAAACAAGTGTATATTTGTCTTTTCGGACATTAAATGCTTCTTTGCCGCCCTCAAGTATTTCACATATATGTCCTTGAATGCCTTTTTGATTTAATATTCCATTTCTTATTGATCCGTCATTATTTTTTATTATACTATTGTTTTCAATCGATCCAGACCGATACTCAAATCGATAAATTTCGTTAGGACTGTTTGCGCCCCTTTGATTAGCTACTATAATTTCTTCAGAGTCCGATCCTAAAACGATATTGGCATTATGCGTGACAATTATGATTTGTCTATCATGTTTTTTTTGTCTTAGAAAGTCAACCAGTTCATAATAGATTGAACGATTGTCTAAGTCATCTTCCGGTTGATCAATTAGTATAGGACAATCAGAATTTGCTAAGTTAATAAGCAGTTTCAATAACACTAATGCTTTTTTACCAGGAGACATGGTTTGAATCTTAGGGTTAAAAACAATAGGTGCAGGAGAAAATCTTTCATCGCTAATCGTAATTTTATCTATTACGTTATAGTCTCTTTTTCTCTCAGGGTAATTATCACAAATTTTAACCCGCTCTTTAGGTTCATATACAATTTGTTTTAGCCCTTCAAAAGTACAGTCTGCCTTTATCCAACAATATTTATTATTGTTTGGTGCGAAAATGTCAGAGTTTTTATGCGCATCACAGCCATGAACACATGGTTTTAATCGACCATATTTATGGATTACCTGTTCTTTTGATAGGGGCCCTTCTCCAAGAAAGTATTTAATTGTACTTTCTGTAGCGGAAAAAATTATATCTGCAAAGTAATTCAAATCGTCTCTGATAACTGTCAGATCAGAATTTGCGTTAGGACGAGAGGGATTACCTATCCCCGAAGTGCCATCGTTTGAACTACTTGATACAGCAACAATGACATTATCTCTTAAGTCTTTATCATCATCTAATATTTGTTTAAGATTTGATAAGTCTACAACGAACTGGTCAATGCCTTTTTTATATGCCACATCACCTACTAACGATTTATCACATAGTTTCCCGAGCTTATGATCGTCAGCAGGAACTGCTGTTGAATATTCCACCATTAAGACGGGTATTTCTTCATTACCGCAAACTGAGGTAAGTAAGATGTCTACATCTTTGACTTTTCTAATGCGGTCAATTATAGAATCCGAGCCGACAATTTCACTTCGTAATTTTTTGGTATAAATGTTTTTGATAGAACATTCTGGAAGAATTTTAGTTATATACTTTTTAAAATCTAATCCCTGCTCCAAAACTTCGGCGTATATTCTCAATTCAGATATTTTCATTGTTGTTCTCCTTTTCAAAAACAAGCACATGCTCTCTTTTATCTTTAGTCCGATATGATTGCTGGAAAGAACGTGAAGTGTCATCTAGATTGGAAAACGAATAATCAACCACTTTCCATTTCAAAGGTGCCAAAATGTTTATTAAGTTTATTTTAGCGTCGTATTTTTCTCCTTGAATCTTGCCATCTCCCATTATAATAGCTACCCTCCCACGCGGTTTTAAAAGCCTATTGCAGACCTCAAATATCTGCAATAAATCACGGTTAAATTTCTCTTTTGGTAATTTTAGGCTTGAATATTCACGTCTGGAGCCTATTTCTAATCTCATAGTAGATTTCACATCATATCCAAGCCAAAACATACGATGTTTATGATATAAATAATAATCATAGGTGTTAGGATATGGCGGCGATGTTAAGATAAAATCCACACATCCATATGGGGCAAGTCTATCACTCTCTTTTGCATCACATAAATAAGCTTCGTTTTTTTCTGTCGGACCTCGAAGTTTATTGAATTCAACATAGCACGAAAGTATCATTCTAAATTTTTTTACAAAGGTTTCAGCAACAAACGATGTTGATAAATACTTTTTTTCAATTGCCGCATACCTCGTATCGCCCTCTTGATTCGATACGGTGTTTATGATGGAAGATAAAACTAGTTTACAAAATGTACGCTGGTTGTCGTTGGCCAAGAGAGAAATTCTGCTTTTAATACAACTTAAAACCAAAATAGACTCTTTACAGAACCAATGATCAATTGAAGCGTAAGAATAGGGAATTGTATGCGATATGTAGTCTTGATAGTTTTCCGTAAAATCGACAACAAAATTATTTAAGGCGACGATATCGTCATCGTTCATAGACAAAAGTTTAAAGTTAGATATAAGAATCGCTATTGGATTAACGTCTGTTCCAAATCCTCTGCGATGCAATACGCTCGTAGCCAATAGCGTGGTGCCCGAACCAAGAAAAGGATCAAAAACGAGATCATTTTCTTGGGTGTATTTTTCTATGTATTTAATTGCCGTACCCACGGGAAACTTTGCGGGATACGGATGAATTCTATCGATTTTTCGAAGTAAATCCATATCAAAACAAGTCATTTGGCTCTCCGCATAATTACTAAATATGAATGGTTTTGATTAACATAAAAAACAGAGGGATAGCCTAAAAGGACAAGCGAGCGTTGCTCGTTCTGATCCCAAATAATTAAATCATGATAAACAAAACCCGCGTTTGACCCACATTCCGCAATCGCAGAATGCAAATCCACATAAGGAATGTTGTTTTTTATATCACGAAAATCTTTCGCAACCCAAACGTTATATCCACCCGGTTTGGTTTTAGTATACAATTTTCTCATGATGCGTAAAACTTTTTCTTTATACTCTTCAAGTGGCATATTCCCTAAATCATTTTCATTGTTTGAATATATTTTGGTTGTCGCATTATTTTCAGTAACAAACGCCGAGTTTTTGTGCCGATTTGTTCTGTCATCTACAACCTTATGTATAAGGTCGGCATAAGGCGGCGATGTTAGCGTTAATTGTATAGAATCATTCGGCACTATATCTAATAACATTTCACAGTCGCCATTATAAATTTGAAATGAAGTGGTACTCAAAAGGTTAAGTGAATTTTGAACTGCCGCCTGCGCAATTGTGAAGTATTCTTTTGATAATTCTATTCCGATGCCAAATCTATTATTTTTTAAAGCAGAAATCAAGGTGGTACCTGTACCCAAAAAAGGGTCCAACACACAATCGCCTTGTTTTGAATACATCGAAATTACTCGGTCACACAATTTTTCAGGATAAGTGGCACCGTGCAATAAATGTTGACTTTTCCTCGCAGATGAAACATCATTCCATACACTTCGGCTATTTTGAGTCCATTCACGTGCCGTCATTCCATTAAAAGTTTTTGCTCGCTGTTCAATCTCTTTTTTAGTTGTTGTTTCTTTCTGTTCCATCTAACAAATTCCTTAATGTAATTATTATACCATATTTTCTTATTTTTTTCAACGGTGTTTAAGTCAGTCCTCAAATTTTTTTATGTTTACTTCCAACGAGCGTGAAACTTGCTTATTGACAAACGAGAGCACGTTGTAGCACTTTCCTTATCCTGCTTCCTCACTGTGGCCGATTTGCCCAGGTCAAAAAATAATAAAACTTTCGATTTAGTGGATACGAGTTGGCCCAACAATCATCCACTTGTGTGAAATGATGTTGAACGGCGGCAAAAAGCATTGATTTTGTGCTAAGAACACCTTTTCCTATTACCGAAAAATATATTTAGAGATATAAAAACGGAGCTGTTGCTTTTGGTAAGAATATCTCTGAAATTTTTGAAAAATGTTGTTAAAAACAGTTGACTGCCATTAGGCACTATGATAGAATTGCGTTGCATTGAAAAACTATGTGCGATGGAGATACTATTGTATCTCTTTTTTTAATGCAAAAATGCAATCTCGGCATAAATGCGCCAAGAAATATTGTCCCAAAATCAGGAGGAAATAAATATGGAAGGACAAGGAAAAACAGACAGACACCGAAGTGCGGCGGCAATCAAAACACTAAAAACTACCGCAATGATATTGTTCATTGCTTTTGTGGCGGTGGCGTTTATTTACGTCGTCAACGGGTTGTTTAAAGTACCGAGCGTAAACTTTACGTATACGGCAAGCAGATTGAGCAACGTAAACAACATAAGGCGACAAGCAGATAATACGTTCGCGTGGGATTCCGTCAAACACGCCACATACTACGTTGTGGAAGTAAACGGAACGCAATTTACCGTGAATGAATGCCTTTGGCATTGCCCCGACAAAATGAATGTAGAATTCATTCGCGTAAAAGCGGTTGACTCTTCGGGTTGGTACGGCGAATCCGATTGGACTTACTACGACGGAAGTTCATACAATTGATATTTTCCTACGGCTTTTGAAAAAGCCGTTTTTTTTGTTTTGTAATCTTACTATGCAACAGACTGTTTTTCAAAATGCCGCTTAGATGGTAGTACAATATTGCACCCACGACCTGCTTGCCCCGCCGCGGTGCGGGCGACGAGTTTTTGCTTGAAAAGGCGTTCGACATATTGTTAAACGCAAGGCGCAAAACACGACGGCAAAAAGCATTGATTTTGTGCTAAAAAGGTGTTATACTGTTGCCGAAATATTGGGCAAGGAGAACGGTAAAAATGAAACTGCGAGTTGTTGGGTGGGTTTGTTACGACGACAACTTTCCCGAGGGGGACAACGGTTGGGCGGCGCGCAACGCGATAATAGACGATATACGCAAAAATAAATACGATTTTACAGGGTGGCACCACCAAGAAGGGTATAACTGCACGCCGCTACTTAACGACGGCAAAAAATACTGCTATTCGCAACGCGGTTGGGGCGACGTAATGGCGGAGGCACACGGCGATTTCGACGCAATGGGGTACGCAAAATACTTTGTTCTCGACGAGGTGGACGAAATGGCGCGGCTGATGAGGCACGATACGTTCACCCGACCGAAACCTATGTGGGGGAAAGTGCCGCCTGTCGAAACGGACTTGAATGAAACTTTTGAATTGCAAGTTACGCAAGAACAATTTGACAACGCGGCAGACGCGTTGGAAATACGCTTTGGCGACTACAAAGACCTGCGCTATCTGTACAAGGGGGATACCCTCGTGTTGGTTTGCGGAGATAAACGCGCCGAATACACGGTGACCGACGCAGAACGCAAGCACTTTTCCAACAAGCGAAAACGCAAAGAACTGCTTCCCGAAATGCAAAGCGAGGATCGCGCGGTTGCAAAGCGCGCTTCCGCCGAGTACAACAAATCCACCTTGGTGTTGGTGGTAAAGTTGGCAAAACCCGAAAAATAGTTTTGTGCGGCGGCTTGCAAGCGCGTTGCAAGGGCGCGGACGAGGTAAAATTTACATCTTTTGCGCGTTGCGTCTTGACTAATGGTGCAAGAAATTGTATAATTTAGAATATTTGTGTTGTATCTCCGCTCTAAAACCGCAACCGACGGCAGGAAATACCGCAACTAAACATACGATATAAAGAGGAATTATGGCAAAAAAAATTACTATCGAATTTGACGGAAAGTGGATACTCGAACACCGCGGAGATGAACGTCTGCCCGTGGACAGACTGCGCGACGAATTTGCCGCAAAAAACTTTACTGTGGAAAGCTACTCCTTTACCACGCTGTGTCTGGTAACGGCGGCAGGGCAGGCAGCCGAACAAGCCGAAGAGGTTGTGCGTTCGGTGATAGAAAGTTTGTACCCCGACGAGAACCTTTCGGGCGTGTTTAGCGTTAGCACCGACGAAAATTCCGACGACTTGTTTTCCGAAAAAACGGCTACCGCAACCCAAACTGCGGAAGCCCCCAAGAAAGCTACGGCAACCGAAGCGGACGGCGTGTTGGCAAAGGTGCAAAAACTTACGGGCGCGGCGGAATTTAAGCAATTGATAGGCGAAATATTGGCGGTTGCCCCGCAAATTAACAAACAAAACGCACAACGGCTGTTTTACAACCGCAGTTATCTGTTTTCTATCGGGGACGGTTGCGGGCTTAGCACCTACCTCGAACTGCTTGCGCAAGCCGTTGCGCAAACGGGTTTGCGCCGTATGCACCCGCGCCCCGTTATCGAAGAGCGACTTGGACCGTACAAAGAAAGTATGGAACCGTTTGAAGAAGTGTTGAAAACTTTGCAAAACGGCGACAGCGACCGCGTACGCGTGCTGTGCATAGACATAAACGAGTGGCTCAACAAAACGGGTACGCAATATTTCAGACTGTTTTTGCGCGCGATAGAAAAATCTGCGGAAGAGTTTATCGTGGTGTTCCGCGTGGCGTTTTTGGATAAGGCGGTGCTGAGCGACCTCGGATATTCTCTGAACGATCAGTTGAGCGTAAAAACCATATCTTTCCCGCCGTTCAGCAGCGAAGAACTGCGCGATTGCGCGCAACGGGATCTTGCCGAATACGGCTACGAGATGTCGCCGAAAGGGTGGGCGTTTTTCCAACAACGCCTGACGGAAGAAAAGAGCGACGGCAAGTTTTACGGTTTGAGTACCGTCAAAAAGGTGGTAAGAGAGCTTGTCTACAACAAAATGCTTTCCAACGTGCGCCGCAACAGCGACGACAAAGTTATTTCCGCAAGCGAGGCGAAATCTCTTTGCCGAGTGAAGCCCGACCAACTTTCCGGCGAGGAACAGCTCAACAAACTTGTGGGCAACGAAGAAGTAAAAAAGAAGATAAACGAAATTTTGGCGCAAATAGAGCTTGCAATGAGCAACGAATCGGAAGAACGCCCCTGTATCCATATGAGATTTGTGGGTAACCCGGGAACGGGCAAAACCACCGTGGCGCGGATATTGGGAAAAATTCTCAAAGAAAGGGGCGTACTGCGCGTAGGCAATTTCTACGAGTACGCGGGGCGCGACTTTTGCGGACGTTACATAGGCGAAACCGCTCCGAAAACGGCAAGCATTTGCCGCGACGCCTACGGCTCGGTGCTGTTCATCGACGAGGCGTACTCGCTCTACCGCGGCGACGGCAACGACAGAGATTTCGGCAGGGAAGCCTTGGACACGTTGATCGCGGAAATGGAAAACCATCGCAACGATTTCGTTGTTATTATGGCGGGCTACACCGACGATATGGACAAGTTGATGAAAGGCAACCACGGCTTGGCAAGCAGAATGCCCTACACTATCGAGTTCCCCAACTTTACGCGCGATCAACTTTATATGATATTTGAATCGCTGGTAAAAACGCGCTTCAAGTACGACGACGACTTGTTGGAAAGAGCGAAAAACTTCTTTACCGCTTTGCCCAACGACGTGATAAACGCAAAAGAATTCAGCAATGCGCGCTTTGTGCGCAACTTGTTTGAACGCACTTGGGCTAAGGCGGCTATGCGCTGTCAGCTTGCCCGCGCAAAGGACGTGGTGTTGACTAAGGACGACTTCGAGCGCGCCTGCGGCGAAAAGGAGTTTGCCCTCAGCGTCCACCGCAAACCTCAAATAGGATTTTAACAAAAAAGGAGATAACTCTATGGCAAATGACTTGAAACAGGCAAAGACGGCGTTTGACACCCTTTGCCAAATGATGGACGAAAAGAATTGGAAGTACGACAAAGATGAAGAAAAGCTAACCATCGAAACCGTTGCGCAAGGCGACGACCTGCCCATTTCTCTCCGCGTAATAGTAGACGCGGACAGACAATTGGTGTTGCTCTTGTCCGAAATGCCGTACAACATCGCGGCGGACAAGCGCGACGCTATCGCAATTGCGGTAAGCTCCGCCAACTACGGTATGGTAGACGGCAATTTCGACTTCGACTACACCACGGGTAAAATTTTGTTCAGGCTTACTTCGAGCTATATGAACAGCTTGGTGGGCAAAGAAATGTTTGAATATATGCTTTTCTGCGCGTGCTACACCATTGACGCCTACAACGACAAATTTCTTGTCGTTGCCAAACGCGATATGACTGTCGCGGAAATCTTGGAATACGTAAAATAAGGAGATAGGAAATGAGCGACGAAAACAAAACCGAAAAAGCCGCGTCTATGTACAAAACTCTATGCGACGCACTTGACGAAAAAGAAATGCACTACGACAAAAAACCCGACGACTTGGTGGTAACCTTTGTCCTTTCGGGCGAGGATATACCTATGACCGTTGTCGCCGCGATCGACGCGGACAGGCAGTTGGTACGCGTTTTTTCCGCGTTGCCTTTCTGCTTTGCCGAGGACAAACGTCTGGAAGGCGCAATTGCAACGTGTCAGGCGAACTACTGCTTGGCGGACGGCAATTTCGACTACAACTACAATGACGGGCGCGTCATCTTCCGACTGACTTCGAGTTACCGCGACAGCTTGATTTCCAAAGAGCTGTTTTGGTATATGATAGCCTGCCTCGGTTACACGGTGGACAAGTACAACGACAAATTCCTGTTGATTTCCAAGGGATCCCTTTCCATCGATGAATTTGTAAAAAGCCTGTAATCGTTTGAGGAAAAATTTCAAAGCACAGCCGCTATGTTCAGCGGCTGTATTTTTTGACAAAAAACGGCAAATATCTCGAAAATTAGGCTTTTTGACTATTTATGCGCGTTTTGCCTTGATTTTGTACAAAAAGTTTTGTATAATATATTAGTTAAAATGGGCGATATGCCTTGAAGATCACCAAGGAGTAAAAAATGATTGTTGCATTGACAGGCGTAACGGGGAATATGGGTATTCAGGCTCTGAAAGAGTTGATAAAAATACCCGATTTGGAATTCAAACTGTTGGTTTTTGCCAAGGAAAAAAGAATTGGCGAAATAAGAAGAATTTGCAAAGGACAAATGCACCGCGTACGCTTTGTGTACGGCAGTATAAGCCATCAGGAAGTGTGCGACGAGCTTGTTTCGGGCGCAGACTACGTTGTCAATATGGCTTCCGTTATCCCGCCGCACAGCGATCAGGTGCCGCAATACGCCATCGCCTGCAACGAAAGAGGCGCAAATTGCCTTTGCACTGCAATCGAACGCCAACGCAATCAACCCAAATTGATACATATCAGTACCGTCGCGCTGTACGGAAACCGCAACAGCAAGCATATGTGGGCGCGCGTGGGCGATCCGTTGCTTATTTCTCCTTTCGACATCTACTCCCTTACCAAAATGCGAGGCGAATTTCGCGTGTTGGAGAGCAATATCCGTTACAAAACCGTTTTGCGCCAAACGGCGATGTTGCACAGCCATATGCTGAGCGACAATATGAGCGACGGGCTTATGTTCCATACCTGCTTCAACGCGCCGTTGGAATGGGTAACCGCCGAGGACTCGGGCTTGTTGATAGCAAACATAATACGAGCGGACATAGAAAACGCCGACGCGCTCAAACGCCGTTTTTGGGGGAAAGTGTTCAACATCGGCGGCGGAAAAGTAAACTGCGTGACGGGTTACGACGTGCTTAACGACGGATTTGAAATTATCGGCGGTAGCGTTAAAAACTTTTTCGACCCCGATTTCAACGCGACGCGCAATTTTCACGGGGTGTGGTTTTGGGACAGCAACGTTTTGGAGGAAATGTTCCACTACCAACGCCAAAGCACCCAAGACTTTTGGAAACAGTTCAAAAAAGAACACGCCATTTTGAAAGCGGGCAAAATCGTCCCCAAAAAACTGATAAAAAAACTTGCGATAGAACGGCTGTTCAAAAACGCCAACAGCCCGCGCTATTGGAAAACTCACCGCGACACAGCAAAAATGCTGGCTTACTTCGGCGGCGACGCACAGTTTGACGCGCTCGGCAAAGATTGGAGCAAATTTCCGCTCCTGTTCGAGGGAAAAGACGAGCAGGGCAACACCATCGACTACCAACAATTGTTGGACAGGGACAACGCTCCGCTTGTAGATATAGGCTACGACCCCGCGCGCGAAATAGGCTACAAGGAGTTGCGCCGTATCGCGGCGTTGCACGGAGGCAAGCTGTTGAGCCAATCGGGCGGGTTGTACGACCGTCTGGAATGGGAAAACAGCGACGGAGAACGCTTCAAAATGCGCGGCTACACCGTAGTCGCGGGACATTGGTGGAACCCCAGCTACACAAGCTACTGTTGGGACTTTGACCGCCTTGCGAAAAAGGACAAGATCTACGCGCAAGCATGGTACGACAGTCACGATCAAGACGAGGACAACTTCTACTACTTCAACGACAAATTTGAAGCAAAGTACGACAAGATAAAATGAAAATAGTAATTTGTTACTTTTCGGGTACGGGCAACACGCACAAAATAGCCGATTGTTTTGCCCAAGCCTTTCGCGAACGTCAACACGACGTTGCGGTTTACTCTATGGACGAGTTCGCTTTCGCGAAAAAACTTCCGCAAGAGCTTACCGAACAAATTGAACAATGCGATCTTTTGGGAATGGGCTACCCCGTTTACGCATTCAATGCGCCGCCCGTTGCGTTGCAATTTGCCAAAATATTGCCGCGTTTACCCAAAAACAAAAAGACGTTTATTTTCAACTGTTCGGGCGAACCGCTTAAACTGAACAACATCTCTTCGTTGAAACTGTGCGGTATTCTCAAACGTCGCCGTTTTGAAGTGACAAACGAGTACCACTACTGTATGCCCTACAACATCATTTTCCGTCACTCCGAAGAAATGGCTGTCAGAATGTGGCAAACGGCGCAAAATTTGATACCCTTGGACGCAACCGAAATACTTTCGGGACAAAAACACCTGCTGGAAAAAGTACGGTGCGGCGGCACGATCGCGTGGGTAATGCGGTGCGAACAATGGGGCGGACGGCTCAACGGCAGAATGTACAGCGTAAACAAAAATTGCGTTCACTGCGGTAAATGCGTAAACGACTGTCCCACGCACAATATCCGAATTACCGAAAAGGGCAAGTTCAAATTCGGCGGAAAATGCCTTATGTGTATGCGTTGCGCGCACCTCTGCCCCAAAAACGCCATTCGCATAGGAATGTTCAACGGGTGGAAAGTGAACGGACCGTACGCTTTTTCCGCTAAAAACGAAGAGGAAAAACAGCGTTACAACAAAATGCTCACCAAGGCTTACGACGCGTACTTTTCAGAGGCGGAGGAGCGTATCGCTTCGGCGTCAAGCAACGGAAACAAATCAAATACATAAAAAAGACAAAAAAATTATCCCAACCGCAGTTGGGATATTTTTTGATTGTACTTTCAGCAAGCTCTCATTGCGGAAGCGATTTCCTGCGCCTGCAACTTACGCGAGGCTTCGGCGTGTTGCTCTACCGCGTTTTGCAATGCTTCGCGCAATTTTTTCGCATTGGATATTCCGCAAAAAGTGCGAACTGTTTTCTTATTTTTTTGTATAACGCCGTCGGTACCGCTTACGCTGGCGATCTCCACGTCATAGTTGTGGACCCAACCGCCGAACAGCGTGTGACGGATCTCTATGTGATCCAACTTGTCTACGGGTATATCCAACGAGCGGATACTGAACAACCCCACTTTGCTTATCAACCGTTTGTTTGTAAGCACAAGTTGCAACGTCAAGAACGTGACCCAATGCCTGTAAAAGGGGATAAACGTACACAGCCCCAAAACAAGACCGAGCAAAACGGGCAACACATACTTGAAAACATACGGCAACATTCTGTCGATTATGGGAACGTTGACGGTAACCGTATCGGCAAGAGCCGCTATCGGCGGAATGGCGAACACAAGCGCGACGACCGCGCCTATCAGGCATATCGTGGGCCAAGTTATGTACCACCAACTTTTTTTGGCTTTGATAATGACTTCTTCGCCCTCTGTCAGACTTTTTTTGATATATCTGCTCATTGTACTATTCTCCGCAGTGGTTTCTGCTTTATTTTATAATCAATAATTCTTTATGTCAAGTATTTGCACGCCGCCTGTTATAATTTTATTGTTCGGCGGCTCTCCGCGTTCTTTATCCCGCCCCCATTGGGCGTTTTTACCTGTTGTAGATCTTGTCGCGAATATCTTTTACCTGCGAAGCGGTTACGTCGTTTACCTTTATTTCCTCGCTGATTTTGTCGCGCGCGTGCATTACCGTGGTGTGATCTCTGCCGCCAAAGTATTCTCCTATGCTGGCAAGAGGCATACTCTGCCCCAAGATGTCGCAAATGAGGTAAATACATATCTGGCGCGGCACAACGATTTCCTTGTTTTTCTTTTTGCCGATAAGGTCCTCGCGCTTGACTCCGAAGTATTCGCAAGCGGCTTTGACGATTTGATCTATCGTTATCATATCCCTGCCCGCGTCGGCGTAGTCGCGCAAAGCGTCCTGAACGATATTCATATCGTTGGGGTCGCCGCCCACAAGCGTGCTGTAACTGATAATGCGGTTGAGCATACCCTCCATTTCTCTTATGTTGTTGGTTATTTTTTCCGCAATAAGAGTAAGTATGCGAATGTTGAGCGCGTAGCCCTTGTTACTGCATTTCTTTTGCAAAATAGCTATCCGCGTTTCCAGATCGGGCGGCTGAATGTCCGCAATTACCCCCGTTGCAAAACGCGTTTTTAACCGCTCCTCTATTTTGATTTCCTTGGGGGGACGGTCGCTGGACAAAATTATCTGCTTGTCGGCAAGGTACAACTCGTTGAAAGTGTGAAACATTTCTTCCTGAGTTCCCTCCTTGTTGGCAAGGAATTGAACGTCGTCCATCATCAACACGTCCAATTTGCGATATTTTGCACGGAAGTTTTTGGCGGCGTTGGGGTTGCTGTCGTGTATCGATTCGATAAATTCGTTTACAAACTGATCGCACGTAACGTACATTATGCGTTTGTCGGGGAAGTTGCGTTGCAAACTGTTGCCGATTGCGTGCATTAGGTGCGTTTTGCCAAGCCCTACGCCTCCCCAAATAAACACGGGATTGTACTTTGTACCGGGGTTATCCGCTACCGCGCGCGCCACGGCGTGAGCGTATTCGTTGGACTTGCCCACGACAAAGTTTTCAAACGTGTACGCCGAAACAAAACTAACTTTGTCCTCGGTGTCGTTGACATAGTTGGGCGACACGGGGATATCTACCTCTTTTTCGACGTTGCCTACGTGTTCCAACTCGTCCTCGGTGATTATTTCCACATCCACTATGGACGGAAAAACCAAATTGGTACACTTTTTGAGTACGTCTTTGTAGTTGTTGTCCACAATGTTCTTTATCGCGCGCGTTTCGGCAAGCAAAATAAGCCTGTCGCGGTAAATACCGACGGGCGAAAGAGAATTTATGTACAAATCGTAGGCGAGGGTTGTTGTTTTAGCCTCTGCCTCCAACAAAATATTCTTCCATATCTGATCGATTTTCAACATATTTTTTATTATACAATAAAGAATAAATTTTTGCAACAAAAAGGACAAGCCGTTACGCGATCGGTTTGTCCCTTTGTTCGCTTTTGTTACTTAGTGTTTTACGTCCACGGTGTACGTGGCAACCAACACGCGCTTGCCCTCGTCCGACTCCGTTCCCAACACGCGAGAATACGTATAGCCCTCGCTTTCGAGAGCGATGTCGAGGTAACACAGGAAAATACCCATATCTACCTTGTTCCAACGCTTGAACAACCTGTTGGACAAAATAGGCACGCCGCCGCGCTGTCTGTACACGTTGAACTTGTTGTCCACTTGATCCACGCGCCACGGCTGACTGTTTACCGCGCTGGGCGCAAGACGTACTATCGCTCCCAAACGGTCGTCGCTCATTCCCGACCAAAACGAATCGGCTTCGTCGCGGCTGAAATCGTAGTCGCCGTTGCGGAAAACGCTCGGGTCGCATTTGCCGAAACTCAACATAATGGCGTAAACAAGATCGCATTGACGTTCTTCTTCCACCTTGCCCATACCGAACCAACACACGCCGATGTTGAGAGAAGCCAAGTACAAATCCCACTGTTCCAACATATAGCCGACGTTTGTCAACCACAGGTTGCCCTCTTCGCTGTACACAAGCAGACAGTACTCCGCGTTGAATTTGCAGTTTGTTTCGCTGCACGGCACAATTTGGAACTCCACTTTCAACTCGGGAATGAGGGGTTTGAGATTGTGCAGGTACTCTTCTACCTTTGCCAATTCCTCTTCGGTCAATTTTTCGTCGCTGTAATGGCGGACGGATCTGCGTTTGTAAACGTTTTGCAAAAGTTCTTTCATTTTTGCTCCTTTGCCGATAGGCTTGTTATTTTACTATTTTTTGCGGATATGCCGACGTTCCATTCAGGCAATCTGCGGTTGCCGCTCTTCTTTATCGCCGCCTTTGTGCCGCCTTATGTACTGAGTCCATTTGATATATCCGTAGGTCGTGTTGGTGAGATAGCCCACTTTGAGTACCAACAGTATCCACTGACCCGCCATTATGTCTATGACCGTTTCCAATATGGCAACGATATACCAAGCTATCCACTGTTCGCGGTATCTGAACAATATCAACAGCCCGTTGGCAATGCCTACCGCACTTGCGGCGGCGTCAAGATAACACACGATATTTTCAAGACTCCTGTTGGTGGCGAATATTCCGCCGGGGATCTCGATGAGTGTAAGCAAATACCCCACGCCTACCGTCCACACCGCAATTGCGGCAATCAGAATTATATCCTGCCACCAAGTAAGTTTCTTTACGACCGTAAGCTCTTCCTGCTGTTTGTCGGGGTGACGGTGCCACATAACAAAGCTGATTATGTCGCACGGTATCCAGAACAGCAACGTAACCGCCATTGTGGCAAATCGGTAAAGGCACACTACGCAGGTGACAATTTCCACTATTTCCACGCCCAACGAAACGATGAAGTTCCATTTGCTCTGTTTGCTTATCAACAGTTCGCAAGCAATGTTCAGTATCACGTCCATTACGTACAAAAAGGTTATGAACGCCGCACTTACCAAAAATTTGTTGACGATGACGTTTGCCTGATCTTCGTCGAGAGTAAACTCCGCGCAGTCCACAAGTTTGTCGCCGCCGTCGCTTACCAACGATATAACCAAAGGCGTCGGCTCGTCCTCTTCGCCGTTGTAGTAGCACTCAAAGGATATGTCGCAATCTTTGTTCAGTTCGTAGTCGAAAGGCTTTGTCGCTTTTGAGGCTTTGTCGTACAGCCCCAACGTAAAAGACATTGTGCTTTCGTCGCTCGGATCGACGTACCATTCGCCGACATTCATCAATTGAGCCATTTCGTATTTTACGGTTTTTTCGCCGTCGGCGTCAACGCGGGTAACGGTTACGCTCTGAATAACGTAACAATCCTCCGTGCCGTCAAAAGAAACGATATTGAAATTGCCGCTTGCGGTAACGTCGTAACTGTTTTTGAGCTGTACCGTGTAGTTGGGTTCGTCCGTTTCGGGGACGACAAACGCAAGTACTATCGCCACTACGAGTATACTGAAAAACCAAATTTTCTCGTAGAGGGTAAAATAGTGCCACAGATCCTTGCAACGTTGTGCAAAACCCTTTTTCTCTTTGCGCTTGGCGTCGCGACCGTCTGAAACGGCGGGTGATTCGCTTTGCCACGAGTTTTCTTCGCTTTGTTCGGTTACTTTCTTTTGTTCTTGCTCCATCGGTTTAACCTCAAACTCTACTGAAACACTATGAATTATATAACCGAATAAAAATTCTGTCAAATATATTATGCTTTGCGTTTGGCGTTTAAGATAGCGAGATATGGGCAAAAATTACATCAAAAAAGGAGAATAATATGAAACTCAAAGACAGTCAAACTTATATCAACCTCGCAAAGTCTTTTTCCGCCGAAACGCAGGCGCGCACGCGGTACGAATTTATGGAATACGGAATGCGCTACAACGGTTACAAGACCATGGCGGAAATTGTGGATTCCATTGCCTATCAGGAATTTAACCACGCCCGTATGTTCTACACTTTTTTGCAAAAAGCAAGCGACCAACCGATAAAAAACATAGACATAAGCGGGGGCTTTCCTTTCAAAGAGAAATGGGACATATTGCAAAATCTTAAATTTGCCGCCGACGACGAACACGTGGAGGCATACGATATCTACTTGCCCGCAGCCAAAGTCGCGCGCGAAGAGGGGTTTGACGACATTGCGGATCTGTTTGAACTAACCGCCAAAGTGGAAATGCAACACGAAGCTATATTTACGGAACTGTACAATCAAATGAAAAACGGAACGCTCTACAAAAAGGATCGCGAAGTTATGTGGATGTGTTCGGGTTGCGGTCATATGGCGATGGGTAAAGAAGCGTGGGACACCTGCCCTCTTTGCGGAGCTAAACAGGGTACCGTTTGCCTGAAATTGGAAAGCCTGCAATAACTTTTCGCCTAAAAACGTTTTGAGCGAAACGGACGATAGTGCAATTCAAAATAATAAAAAATTTATTGTAAAAATACTAAAAATGCACGGATATATTTATAACCGTGCATTTGTTTTGTGCAATTTTATAAAATTATTTTTAAGCATAGTTGTAAATGCGACAGTTTGTGCTTGTCGCTTTTTTCACAGTCGAAACGCCTTTACCGCGCCGCAGAACGTTATCTTCTTCTCTTCTTTTCGCTACGGTAAACAAAATTGAGCGTTTTGCGCGGAGCGTTGGGGCTGTTGAGAATGTCGCTCTTGACAATAGGGCTGACAACCACGTGACGGTTTGCGCCCTCCCCCTCGCTCTGCGTGGTAACGTACTTGCTGTTTTGCAAAGCGGTGTGTATCACTCGGCGTTCGTAGGGGTTCATCGGTTCAAGCTCGGCGGCGCGACCCGTGCGCTTCACTTTCTGTTCGAGATTGCCCGCCAAACGTTGAAGAGCTTTTTCCCTCTTGGAGCGGTAGTTTTCCGCGTCCAACATCACTCTCTTGAAACCGCCGTTATGTCCGCTGTGCAACAAACTGCAAAGGTATTGCAACGCGTCGAGAGTTTCGCCGCGGTAGCCTATCACTGCGGGAGCGTCCTCTCCTACCACCGTCAACAGCAACGCACCGTCGCGTTCTGCCGTTTCCACGGTGCAATTCAAACCCATTTTTTGCAATACGGTTTGCAAAAAATCTGCCACATATTGTTTTTCGTCCGTTTCGGGAACTTGTTCGACGGTCAACTCTTCCTCGGGTTGCGCGTCGCTTTCGTTATTTTTTTTCATTGTGTGCTACCTCATGTATTTCGCCTTGCCCGTCTTGTTCTTGCTTTCATCTTTGTTGATCCTTTTAAGTACCATCTTTTCCACAGGGTAACGCAGTGCCACCGTAGAAATGATACTGAGAGTGTAGTTTACAACCATATAGATTGCAAACGCGCCCGTGTAGATGAAACCGAACCAAGCCATCATCAAAGGCATAATTATCATCATTGTTCTGTTTGTCACTTTTTGTTGTTGATTTTGTTCCACTACCTCTCCTTGTCTGTTTTTACGTTCCATTCGTTGAGAGATAAACATCGACAAAAAGCTCAAACCTATGCTTGCAAAGGGCAGTATCATCAAGCCGTTCCAGCCGCCCTTGCCGTTGTAACCGTTGCCGTCCATAACGGCGTTGCGAAGTTTGTTGTAGTTTGCCTCGCCGTTGGGATAGTTTGCCATAGAAATCACGCTTGAAAAACCGCCGCCTTCGAACTGTCCGCCCGTGTAAGGCTGCATTATATCCGCCCAAGTATCGGGTTGCCAAACGTTTTGTATCCACAGCCAACTTTCGTGGTGACCGTCGTAGTACTCCTTGACGGAATCGAGAGCGGAGTTTTCCATTTCGTCGCACAGGTTATTGTTGCCGTTTGCGGCAAGTTCGCCCATTCTCGCGGCGATTATTCCCGAGTTTTGGCTTTTCAGACGTTCCTCTTTGTTCAAAAGAATTCCGTTTTCGTCCGTTTCGCCTTTGCCGAGAGCTTTGTACTCGGTAACAAGTTCGTTGTAACCCTTTTGGTGTTGAGCTTCGCCGTTGTCGTCCGTGTAGTCAAAACCGTTCAAATAGTATTCTTCAAAGTCGCTGTCTACGATTTTTGCCGTGTAGGCGTCGTAATATTCGTCAGTAAGTGCCTGAAAGTTGGTGATACTGCTGTACGTAGAATAATTGCGCAAACCGGCAAACATAACAAAGAATATGACCATAGACACGATCATAGGCAAACAGGTGCTTAGCATACTGAACCCCTGTTTTTTGTACAGTTTTTGTTTTTCTTCGTTTGCGCGAGTTGTGTTTGCGCCGTACTTTTTGTCGATGCTTTCCATTATCGGTTGCATCTGTTGCATTTTTAGACTGCTCTTACGCGAAGCGTAGCGTTGCCATATATCCAACGGCAGCATCAAAATTTTCAGAAACACCGTAAAGACAACTACCGTCCAACCGTAGTTGCCCACCCAACCGTGCATCCACTTTACCAGCTTGCCCATAACGCCCAAGTCGTCTTCGCTGTATTTGAAGTAATCGGGGCTTTCGCTTCTGCAAGCCGCAAAAATACCGAGGCAGAATATCGCCAACAGTATAAGTATAAGCGCGCTTTTTACCTTTTTATTCATTGTTACTCCCAAATCGTCGTCGATACTAAACGTGCCAACGCAAAGCACCTTTCGGGTTCATCGGAACGGGGTCGAACCCGCCTTTACCCCAAGGCGCACACTTGCAAAGTCTTTTCAACGTAAGCCAACTTCCCTTGAAAAATCCGAAACTTTTGTATGCTTCCATAGAATAAACGGAGCAGCTGGGGGTGTAAATACACCTTTTGCCGCCCTTCCACTTGGATAAAGTCGCTTTGTATAACTTCAAAAGCGCGATCGCAACATATTTCATTGCATTAGTCCGGATTTTGTAAAGAGTTTTACTACGCTTTGCCGCAAATCGTCAAAAACAAATTCTTCGCGGCAACGCGGAATAAACACCACGTTGTAACCGTTTGCAACCTGCGTTATGACGGAAGAAACCGCCGCTTTCAATTGCCTGCGAATACGGTTGCGCCTTACCGCCTTGCCGAATTTTTTACTGACGGAAAACCCCACTTTGGTAGGATTGCTGTGCGATTTGCAGTACAACATCACAATGTTTTTGTCCGCAACGCTTTCGGCGTGCTTGTACACGTAGTTGTATTGACTGTTCTTTTTTAGTCTGTATATAGACTTCAAAGTTTTCCTCCGTTAGGCGGAGATATGGTGACGACCTTTGTTTCTGCGTCTTGCAAGCGTTCTGCGTCCGCCCGTTGTTTTCATTCTGGCGCGGAATCCGTGTACTTTGCTTCTTTGTCTTTTCTTGGGTTGGTAAGTTCTTTTCATATTGCTTCTCCTTGTATCCGCGCCGAGAGCGCGGTTGATCTATCGATTGGGTATGCTTTGCCGAAAGGTTCGACAAGATATACGCTGATATTTTAACAAAGAATTATATATTAGTCAAGTGATTTGCCAATCAAAAGCGTTGCCTTGCGCAGTCGAAAGTTGACTATTGACAGCGGCAAAATTTGCATTTATAATGATTACCGACGGCGTTTGTCGCCGCAAAACAAAATTTTATTGCAAAAAGGAGAATTTTTATGCCTGTACCTACCCCTCATATTGCCGCAAAAGAAGGAGATTTTGCCCAAACCGTACTTATGCCGGGAGATCCGCTGAGAGCCAAATATATTGCGGAACACTACCTTACCGACGCCGTTTTGGTAAACAACGTGCGCGGCGTTCAGGGCTACACGGGTTACTACAAAGGCAAACGCGTAAGCGTTATGGCAAGCGGAATGGGAATACCGTCTATCGGAATTTACAGTTACGAACTGTTCAATTTTTACGGCGTGGAAAATATTATTCGCATAGGGTCCGCGGGAGCCATTCACCCTGATTTGAAAGTACGCAACCTTGTGTTCGGACAGGGTTCCTGCACAAACAGCAACTACGCGCGGCAGTTCGGTATGCCGGGAACTATCGCTCCCATTTGCAGTTACGAACTGTTGGAAAAAGCCGTCGCCAAGGCAAAGGAATTGGGCGTAACCTACAAAGTGGGCAATATCCTTGCCAGCGACACGTTCTACGACGACGGCGGAAGCAGTGCGATTTGGGGCAAAATGGGAGTACTCGCCGTGGAAATGGAGAGCGCGGCACTCTACCTTAATGCCGCTCGCGCGGGCAAAAAAGCTCTTTGTATCTGCACCATTTCCGATCACCTTATCACGGGCGAATCGCTTTCCAGCGAGGAGCGGCAAAACTCTTTCAATGAAATGATGGTTCTCGCTCTGGAAATTGCCTGACGCAACTCACCTAAAAAAAAACGGTTTCTCGACAAACCGTTTTTTTTGTTTGTAAAAATTGTTGTTTTTTGTGTCGGGTTATGTCTTGCAATTTTTAGGTAAATACTGTATAATTGTTGTATAATGAAAAATTTCGGCGCGTCGGCGGTGTGAGAAGCGGGCTTGTCCACAATTCAACCACAACAAAACCGAACAAAACAGGGTGCTTGTCCACAAAAATTATTTGTGTCATACCACAAAATGTTGGGGATAAGCGGTCAAAAGGCAACAAGATATTGATTTTTCGCCACCAAAAAGGCGAGAAATACACAATTTCACAACGCCTAACAAAACCACTACCCGAAGAAAGAATATACAAATGTAGGCTAACCGTCAAAGGAGAAGAACTTTATGAAAATCATCGTAAACAGTATGGATTTGAACGACGCAGTAGGCAAGGTTATGAAAGCGTTATCCAACAAAGACGTTGCTCCCGTTCTGGAATGTATCAAGGTTACGGCGGAAAACGACCGTCTTACCCTGTACGCAACGGACAAAGATCTTGCGATCGAGCGTACGATAGACGCAAACGTCATTGTGGGCGGCACATTCTTGGTACCGGGAAGAATTTTCGGAGATTACATTCGCAACATAGCCGAAAATGGCAGCGATATTTCTTTGGAAATGATCGACGAAAACAGATTGCTTGTGAGTTCCGCCAACAGCGAGTGCAACATCGGCACGTTGGACGCGGAGGACTACCCCGAAACGGAACAAGTGGGCGACAAAAATTACTTTGCGATAACGGAAGCCAATCTGCGCGAGATAATAAACAACGTAATTTTCTCCGTAGCCACCGACGACAGCCGTCCAATGTTGAAAGGCGTCTACTTTGAAGCGCGCGAGTACACCTTGACCGCAGTCGCTACCGACGGTTACCGTTTTGCTTTGAGCAAAAAGGCGTTGGAAGAACGCGTCGAATACATTTCCGCTACGATACCGTCAAGAAGTCTTTCGGAACTTTCCAAATTGCTTAGCGACAGCGACAACGTTTTGAAAGTGTTCATCGAAAACAACTACCTGCTAATTTGTATGCAGGATACCAAATTGCTTACCCGTTTGCTTGCGGGACAGTACATCAAGTACGACAACATAGTTCCGCGCGATTTCCTTTCGACATTGTACGTCAACAAAGAAACTTTCGAGCGCGCCCTGAACACCGCGTCGATAATGTCGCGCAGTGAAAAGAACAATTTGGTGGTGCTGGACATTGAAGAATATAAGATGAACATTTCCTCCACCAGCCAATACGGCACAGCCAAGGAAAACATAACTATTTCTTTGACGGGCAAAGACGTGAGGTGCGCTTACAACAGCAAGTACATCAACGACTGTTTGAAAGTAATAAACGCCGAAACGATAAAGATGGAATTTGCGCAACACAACAGTTGCGTCATCACCGTAAAGGACAGCGACGAAGTGCTTTACTTCATTTTGCCCGTAAAACAGATCGTATAGTTGAAAATCGATACCCGTTGTTTGCGGAAGTTTGCAAAATCAGGCGGTTTGACGTCAGTCGAACCGCTTTTCTGTTGCCGAAATTCAGCCCCTGCCAATCAATTTACCCGTAAAGTTTGCCGAAATCGAAAATAATTTTGAACGGAAAAAGCCGAAAGCGCGAAAGCTCTCGGCTGTTTAACTTTGCCAAAGGAAATTCATATACCAATATTCCCGTTACAGCGGCTGTTTGCGCGGTTTGTTTTGTCCGCGCGGATAGCGTTTGGGCGTAGGCGACGTTTTGCGGAATACAAGTATGGAGCGGCGACTTCCGTCGTCGAGAACGTAGTCAAAATGAGTTTCAAATTGCAAACCCAGCAGTTTGCACGCGTTTGCCGTGCCGTCAACCTCTGATATATCCGTTTTGTAGGCAACGACTGCGCCGCCGATTTTTACGATTTGCGCGGTGTACTCCAACAAAATGTTCAGCGGAGCTACCGCCCTCGCAACGGCGACGTCAAATTCTTCCGAATGGGTTTGAGCGAAATCTTCTGCGCGAGCGTGAAAAAATTCTGCTGTTACGCCCAATTTACCGCAAAGCGTTTTGCAAAAATCGATACGTTTCTTTTGACTGTCCACAAGCGTGACGGCGATGTCCTTTCGCAGTAGTTTTAGCGGCACGGAGGGAAAACCCGCTCCGCAACCTATGTCGCAAACGGAAGCGGCGTAGGGGATAGCCGCCGCGCCGTACATACTGTCGGCAAAGTGTTTTACGCGAATTTCTTCTTCGTCCGTTATCGCCGTAAGGTTGTATTTGGCGTTTTCTTCAAGCAGAAAATCACGGTAGATTTTCAGCTTCTCGTTCAATTCGCCGTCGATGTGGATAACTATGTCTTTCATACTAATATTTTGTTGTATTTCTTTATTTAATGTTCAAAATTGTACACTTAAACGGCTTTTCTTGTACAAATCAATTGTGGATATTTTGTGCAAGGTACACTATCAATATCTGTATGTCGGCGGGAGAAACGCCGAGTATCCTGCTTGCCTGACCGAGATTGCGCGGACGTATTTTGTTCAGTTTTAACCGCGCTTCTATGCGCAAGCCCTCTATCTTGGAGTAGTCGATATTTTCGGGCAACAGCTTGTTTTCCAACTTACTTGCCTGCGCTATCGCCTCTTCTTCCTTTTCTATGTATCCCCTGTACTTACATTCCAATTCTATCTGGTACAGCGCGTCGGAGTCTATCCCTGCAAAAAAGCCCAACGTTTGGATATCTTTTGCCGTTATATTTGGACGGCGTAGCATTTCGTCTACGGTCAGCCCTGCGCCCGTTATCGGCTCGTTTTTTTCTTCAAACAGCGGTCCGTAAATCTTAGGCGAAACAACCTTGCTTAGTTCTCTTTCCGCAAGAGATATTTGCTCCTTTTTGCGCAAGTATTTCGCATAACGGCAGTCGTCCACCAAGCCTATCTGTCTGCCGAGTTCCGTCAGACGCAAATCGGCGTTGTCCTGCCTCAAAATAAGGCGGTATTCCGCGCGGCTTGTCATCATTCGGTAGGGTTCGGTGTTTTCTTTGGTGGTTATGTCGTCTATCAATACGCCTATGTAACTGTTATCTCTGCGTAGCGTAAAAGGAGATTTGCCGTGAACGTATCTTTCCGCGTTTATGCCTGCAACGATACCTTGTCCTGCGGCTTCTTCGTAACCGCTTGTGCCGTTGATCTGTCCCGCGAAAAACAAGCCCGCTATGCGCTTGGACATAAGCGTGGCGTTAAGTTGCGTTGCGTCTATGCAATCGTATTCTATCGCGTAGGCGTCGCGCATAATTTCTACGTTTTCCAACCCCTCGATACTGTGATAAATTTGTTCTTGAATATCCGCAGGCATAGAGCTGGACGCGCCCTGTACGTAAAATTCGCACGTGTATTCCGATTCCGGTTCGAGGAATATCTGGTGACGTTCCTTGTCCGCAAAGCGCACCACTTTGTCCTCTATGCTCGGGCAGTATCGGGGACCCACTCCGTTTATCGAGCCGTTGTAGATGGGCGCGAGATGTTTGTTTTCCAAAATTATTCGTTTGGTTTCTTCGGTGGAATAGGTCAGGTAGCAACTGCGCTTTGTTGCGGGGATAGAGTCGGTAACAAAAGAAAAGGGCGCGACGTCGCTTTCTCCGCGTTGCTCGATTGTCTTGTTGAGGTCGATCGAATCGAGTTTTACGCGCGCGGGCGTTCCCGTTTTGAAACGGCTTACGTTAAAACCAAGTTTTACGAGGCTTGCCGTGAGATACTTTGCGTTGGCAAATCCGTTGGGTCCGCTATCGCGTACGCACTGTCCAACAATTGTGCGTGAGTTGAGGTAAACTCCGCAACAAAATATTGCGGCTTTGCAAGTGTACTGCAAATCGACGGCGGTTTTTACCGTAAAAGTCCCGTCGGAGTTGCGCGTTACGTCTACCGCTTCACCCTGCCTTAAAAACAGGTTGGGAGTGTTTTCCACGGTGCGTTTCATATTGTAATGATAGGCGTTTTTGTCCACTTGCGCGCGAGGAGAGAACACGGCGGGACCCTTTCCCCTGTTGAGCATACGCATTTGCAACAGACTTTTGTCGGCGTTCTTTGCCATTTCTCCGCCCAACGCGTCTATTTCTTTTACGATTTGTCCTTTCGCCGTACCGCCGACGCTGGGATTGCACGCCAAAAAAGCCACTGTGTCCAAGTTGGTGGCAAGTAAAAGCGTTTTGCACCCCAAACGCGCGGAGGCAAGAGCCGCCTCGCACCCGGCGTGTCCCGCGCCGATAACTACTACGTCAAAGTGTTTGTTTGTCATTTTCATTTTCCAAGACAAAATTTACTGTAAATTCTGTCAATAACGTCCTCGCGCGCGTTTGTTCCCGTTATTTCGCCCAAAGTTTCCCACGCTTGCCGTATTTGAGATGTAACGACGTCCAGCGTGGTTGTTTCGCAGGCGTTTCGGGCTTCGGTCAATTGCTGTTTTGCAAGTTTCAGGCAGGCGAGGTGCCGTTCGTTGGTTATCAGTAGATCGCTCGATTCGATTTCCTCCGCGCTGAACATCTGGTAAAGCGTTTCCTTGATTATCTCCACGTCGCCGTACTTGGCGGATACTACCAAACTGTCCACACAGCAGGGTTCGTTGCCGAACAAATCGCTTTTGTTGTAGATACGTATTTGCGGACGTACCGTCGGATAGACGGAACGGTCGTTCGGGTCGTCGGTAACGTAAAGCACCGCGTCCGCGCTGTCCGCCGCTTTCTTGGCGCGTTTTACGCCCTCTATCTCTATTACGTCAGAGCTTTCCCGTATTCCCGCTGTATCCACAAAGTTAAATCTTATATCTTTGTAGTTGACGCTTTCCGTCAGAGTGTCGCGCGTGGTGCCTTGAATTTCCGACACGATGGCTCGATCCGTCCCGAGAAGCGCGTTGAGCAGGCTGGATTTGCCCACGTTCGGTCTGCCCACTATCGCAACGTCTATTCCATACTTTGCCACTTTTCCCAAAACGGAGGTGGAAATGAGCGCGTCAAGCTCTTTTATCGTTTCGCCGAGTTCTTTTTTTACCGTTTGCGCCGTGGGCAATTCCAAATCTTCTTCGGGATAGTCCAAAGACACTTCGCAAGCAGATACGGTATCGAGCAATTTGTCTTGAAGTTCCGAAATACGCTTGCCCAATTTGTTTTCCAAAAGGTTTGCGCCCGCTTTTGCCGCCGACGCCGTTTCCGCGTCGATCATTTCGATCATACCCTCGGCATTAGTGAGATTTTGTTTGCCGTTTATAAACGCGCGTTTACTGAACTCTCCGTTTTGAGCGGGTATGGCTCCGTTTTCCAGACAGGCTTCTATCACCGCCTGCGCAACGGCAATGCCGCCGTGACAGTGAAATTCTACGGTGTTTTCGCCCGTGTAGGAGTGCGGCGCGACAAAGTAAACGCACATTGCGCGTTCGTTGAAATATCGCGTAGCCAAATTTCCCACTTTGAGCAGATTGGGCTGTTGGGGAAAGGGTTGAAAAATTTTTTCGGCGATTGCTATTGCGTCGTCGCCGCTCATACGAATGACGGATATTGCCGCGCGTCCGCGAGCGGTGGATAACGCTACGATGGTTTTGTTCATAGTTACCTCTCAATATATTGTACCACTTAACGCGCAAACCGACAACTTCTTTTTGCCGTTGCTCGGCATATCGAGGCGACAGCTTTATACGAAAAGAATTTGTTTCACAAGATGAAAATTTTGTTTCACAAAAACGCATTTATTGTTGAAATGAATTTGATTTTATGTTATACTGTTTGTGTATAAACTTGTCGTTTCGGCGCGGGCAATTTGTCGTTGCTCCGACAAGCCGAAAGTAAGTTCCTTTGGGGTGAGATAATGGGAAAAATCATTGCGTTTTCAAATCAAAAGGGCGGCGTGGGAAAAACGACCACGGCGATAAACCTTGCCGCATACGTTGCAATTGCGGGCAGGAAAGTTATGCTTGTGGACTTCGATCCGCAAGGTAACGCCACCAGCGGTTACGGAATAGAAAAAAATATGCTACAAAGCACCGTTTACGACGTCCTGATGGGGTACAACACAGTAAATGAAGTTGCATTGAAAGCCGTTATTCCCAATTTGTGGATATTGCCGAGCAACAGCGATTTGGCGGGAGCGGAAGTGGATTTGGTACGTATGCCCGCGCGCGAAAGCACGTTAAAACGCGCGCTTGCGCCCGTCAAAGAGGACTACGACTACATTTTCATAGACTGTCCGCCCAGCCTCGGTCTGCTCACGCTGAACGCAATGGTTGCTTGCGACAGCGTGATAATTCCCATACAGAGCGAATTTTTTGCGTTGGAAGGCGTTACGCAGTTGTTGAATACTTTCAAAATTGTAAAACAGCGGCTCAATCCGCAAATACAGATAAACGGCGTGGTACTTACAATGTACGACACAAGGACTACGTTATCCAAGCAGGTCACTGCGGAAATTTACAAATATTTCAGCAGTAAAATTTACACCGTTCCCGTACCTCGCAACATAAAGTTGGTGGAATCTCCGAGTTTTGGCGTTCCCGTTGTGTTGCACGCGCCCAAATCCAACGGCGCAATGGCGTATCAAGCGTTGGCAAAACAGTTTTTGGAAAGAGAGGAAGGTTAGTTGAGTATGGCAAACAAAGGATTAGGAAGAGGTTTGGCGTCTTTGATGGGGCTTAACAACATCGACGATATCGAAAACGTACAGCAAACCGCGCAAAATCACGAAGATGGGGGCGCGAATTCGGACGTTGTGGTGCGTATCGCGCTTTCGGAAATAGACCCCAACTACGAACAACCGCGCAAAAAATTTGACGAAGAGGCATTGCAGGAACTTGCCGAAAGCATAAAATTGCACGGCGTTATTCAACCCATCGTGGTAACCCCGATAGGCAAACGCTTTATGATAATAGCGGGCGAACGCCGTTTCCGCGCAAGCAGAATGGCGGGACAAAAGGACATACCCGCAATTATCCGTCACTACACGCCGCAACAGATAAAGGAAATAAGCCTCATCGAAAACTTGCAACGCGAGGATCTTTCCCCCATAGAGGCGGCTCGCGCCATAAAAACGTTGATGACGGAATTCAATATGACGCAGGAAGTTGCCGCCGATCGCATAGGCAAAAGCCGCTCCGCCGTGGCAAATACATTGCGGCTGTTGACCCTCAACGAGGACGTTATCGGCTTGATAGAACAGGGACGTCTTTCGGCGGGACACGCGAGAACTTTGGTTGTGGTGCCGTCGGATCAGCAATTCAAATTGGCGTTGAAAGGGTGCGATAATCAACTTACCGTCCGCGAAATGGAAAAAATGGTAAGAGAATTTCTCAATCCCAAACCCGACAAACCCAAACCGTCCATTCAGGACAGCAAAGAATTGGTAAACCTTGTTTCCAATATGCAACGAGCTTTTGCAACAAAGGTATCTGCAATAGGCAACGGAAGAAAGGGGCGTATCTATATCGACTACTTCACTTCGGACGACCTCGATCGTATTTGCGCGCTTGTCGAAGATTGGATGAGCGGCAAATTCCGCAAAGAAGAAGAGTAGC
>CANQND010000007.1 GCA_947625115.1 uncultured Clostridia bacterium
GAAGCCAAGCTCGGCATAGAGGATATGTGCGCTTCGCTGTGGAATTGGCAAACAAAAAATCCAAAGGGGTATCGTTCATAATGGAAGAAGTAAAAAAGATACTTATCGAACACGGACAGCAACATTTGTTGTCCGTTTTGAACGGTTTGAGCGGCGACGAACTCGAACGTTTTGTCAGGCAAATACGCCAAATAGATTGGAACACGGTAGATTTGTGGAAACACCCCGAGGATCTTAGCGGCAAAGGGCGCATACAGCCCATTTCGGGTTTGACTTTGCAGGATATTCACCGCGACAAAAGCGCGTACGAAAACGTCGGCAAACAGACGGTCAAAGCGGGCAAGGTGGGCGCGGTGCTGCTTGCGGGCGGTCAGGGGACGAGGCTCGGTTCCGACGCTCCCAAGGGCGCGTACGACATCGGTATAACCCGCCCCGTATACATTTTTGAGCGGCTTATCGCCAATTTGACGGACGTTTGCAGGCAATGTGATTGTTGGGTGCCGTTGTTTGTTATGACCAGCGAAGCCAACGACAACGCCACCAAAAAGTTTTTGCGCGAACACGACTATTTCGGCTATCCCTCTCAATACGTGCGTTTCTTTGTGCAGGATATGGCACCCGTAGTGGATTTCGAGGGCAAGTTGGTGTTGGAAAGTCGCTGTTCGATAGCCACCTCGCCCAACGGCAACGGCGGTTGGTACTCATCTATGAAAAAAGCCGACGTACTCCGAGATTTCCCCGCGATAGAGTGGTTGAACGTGTTCGCCGTGGACAACGTGTTGCAACGTATGGCGGATCCTCTGTTCGTGGGCGCAACGGTTTTGAGCGGCTGTAACTGCGGAGCCAAGTTCGTACGCAAATGCGAACCCTACGAAAAGGTGGGCGTGCTTTGTTTGGAGGACGGCATTTCGTCGGTGATAGAGTACTACGAAATGACGGACGAAATGGCAAATCAACGCGCCGCCGACGGCAATCTCGCCTACTCTTTCGGCGTGATACTCAATTATCTGTTCAATTTGAAAAAGCTCGACGAAACGGTCGGGAAAAGGATCCCCGTCCACGTAGTCAAAAAGAAAGTGGCAACCTATCGCAACGGCGTTACGGTAAAACCCGATCGCGAAAACGCTTACAAATTTGAAACGTTGATTTTGGATATGGTACGAATGATGGAAACCTGCCTGCCCTTTGAAGTGGTGCGCGAACGCGAATTTGCGCCCATTAAAAACAAAACGGGCGTGGATAGCGTCGAATCGGCTCGCGAACTGCTCAAACTCAACGGCGTAGAGCTTTAACTTGATTTTCCGTCCGACTTACCGTCGCGGCGGAATTTTTTTGCCTTTTCGGGGCAAAATCGTTTACGGGCAAAATTTTCTTTTGCTCTTTCGCGCTATTGACATAACGCGTAAAGTTTGATATAATAATTTTAGATTGTTTGTTCTATTTTGCGGGAGAAACAAATGGCGGAAAAACAATACGTTTCGATAGACTTAAAGTCTTTTTACGCTTCGGTAGAGTGTCGGGAGCGCGGTTTGGACCCCATTGTCACCAATTTGGTGGTGGCAGACGCTTCCCGTACGGAAAAAACCATTTGTTTGGCGGTTTCTCCCGCGCTGAAAGCGTACGGTGTGTCGGGGCGCGCCCGTTTGTTCGAGGTGGTGCAAAAGGTAAAGTCCATCAACGCCGCCCGTCAGGCGAAAGCTCCCAAACGCAAGTTGTGCGGCAGTTCCGTCAACGCGGCGGAATTGCGTTCCGACCCGTCGTTGGCGTTGGATTTTGTCATTGCGCCGCCGCGTATGGCTTTGTATATGCAGTACAGTACGCAAATCTACAAGATTTACACCAAGTATGTCGCTCCCGAGGACATTCACGTGTACTCGATAGACGAAGTTTTTATCGACCTGACATCTTATCTCAAAGTTTACGGGCTAACGGCGCGCGAACTTACCGTCAAGATGATAAAAGACGTTTTGGCAACCACGGGAATTACGGCAACCGCAGGTATCGGAACAAATATGTACCTTGCCAAAGTGGCAATGGACGTAGAGGCAAAGCACGTCGAACCCGACGGCGACGGCGTGCGCATTGCGGAACTCGACGAAATGAGTTACCGCCGCAGATTGTGGGTGCACACGCCTCTGACGGACTTTTGGCGAGTGGGCGCGGGCTATGCCGATAGATTGGAGCGTATCGGTTTGCGCACAATGGGAGATATTGCCCGTTGCTCGTTGCAAAACGAGGGCGTGTTGTACAAGATTTTCGGTATAAACGCCGAATTGCTGATAGATCACGCTTGGGGTTACGAACCCGTCACTATTGCCGACGTCAAAGCCTACAAGCCCGAAACCAACAGTTTGAGTACGGGACAGGTGTTGAGTTCGCCTTACAACTTTGAAAAAGGCAAACTTATCGTGCGCGAAATGACGGAACTGCTCGTATTGGATCTGGTAGACAAAGAACTCAAAACCGACCAAATGGTACTCACCGTCGGTTACGATACGGAGTGTATCTCCAACCCCGAAATACGCCGCAAGTACAAGGGCGAGGTACACGTAGACCATTGGGGGCGCAAAGTTCCCAAACACGCTCACGGCACCGTCAATTTGGAGGGTTACACGTCCTCGACAAAACAAATTGCGGAAGCGGTCACGCGCCTCTACGACAGGATAGTAAATCGCGATTTGTTGGTGCGTCGAATGTACGTTGTTGCCAACCACGTACTCCCCAAGGACAAAGTTCCCTCGCGCGAGTACGAGCAAATGGACATTTTTACCGACTACGACAATGCCGACGAACAGCGCGCCAAGCGTCAGCGTGAGTTGGACAAAGAGGAAAGTTTGCAAAAAACGGTGCTTACCATACACAAAAAATTCGGCAAAAACGCCATAATAAAGGGAATGGATCTGGAAGAGGGCGCGACGACGGTGGAGCGCAACGGGCAGATAGGCGGACACAAAAAGTAAAAAGTTTTTTGGGCGGCAGAGAACAAAAATTATGAAAGAAACGGAAAGATACGACGATATTATAAATTTGCCTCATCACGTTTCCGCAAACAGAAACAGAATGAGCATTCACGACAGGGCGGCGCAGTTCAGCCCCTTTGCCGCGTTAAAGGGTTACGACGACGAAATAGACGAAGCGGCGCGTTTGACGGAAGAGCGTATCGAGTTGGAGGGCGCGCGCGTCGAAGAATTGAACGAAAAACTTTTACTGCTTGCCGAGCAAAAGGGAGCCTTTCCCGCCGTCAGGATAACCTATTTTTGTCCCGACGACAAAAAGAGCGGCGGCAAATATCTCTCCGTATTTGGCAGATTGAAAAAATTGGACGTCTACAATCGTACATTGACGTTGGAAAGCGGTTTGTGCGTGTCGTTCGACGACGTTTACGACATAGAATTGCATTGATAAATGCGCTTTGAAAACGGTCGCGGCGGTGCGCCAAGCCGTTTTACGCATTCGGGCGGTGCGCACACGATGTGCAACTTCGTCCGCCGCAAAAGCCATTGAAAAAAGGCGTTACTAAGTTCGGTTTGTAAGTAATGGCGTATCTAAAAAAACGGCTGTCGCAAGTAAAGGTCGCTTGCGACAGCCTGTTTGATTTGTAAGCCGATGTCGTTACTACGCTATCAGGAAACGTCCTCGACGTTCAGTTCGGAGCTGTACGGACAATCTTTTGCCGCGTTTCTCCAAGCCCTTTCAACGTCTTTTGCCGCGTCGTTAAACTCTCTCGGGTGACGCTCGGCGTATTCGGGTTCATCTTTGCTCGTGTAGAAAACGTTGATTTTTACGTTAAGAGTAATGGTGTTTTCGTAGGTGCTTGCGTAGCAATCTATGTAAGTGTATTGGCTCGATACCGATTTAATTGCGGATTCCAATTTGCTTGCCCACGAGTAAACGGATTCCGATCCGTCGTCGTTGTAGGCTTCGCCGCTTGAAGAGGAACTTGACGAAGAAGAACTTGACGAGGGGTGTTCCCTGCGATATTCTTTCAAGCCGCCTACGAACAAGCCGTACTTTTTTATGGAAATGATAAATCCCACAACGATTATCGCCATAAGTCCGATGTAAACGACGTAAGTTACCGTCGCGTTTTTAGCCAGCTGTATTATCAGCATAAGCAAAAAGCCGAGCAGAACGGGAAGTATCAACGAACCCAAAATCAAAATAAATTCCTTTATTCTGTTGGGTTTGAAGTTGTCTGTTTCTTCAAATCTGCCCACGATAAAGAAGTACACAAGCGGGTAAGTGATTAGCGGTGCAAAAGCCAACCCGTCGATAAAGGAATTTCCAACAGGTTTGTCCGCGCCGTTTTGCAAGGGCATAATGCACACGACAAGCAAAATAACCGCGTACAGCACCATAGAAGCAATCAACAACAAAGTTCTGAGCAACTTGGTAACCTTGAACCTGAGATTGTTGATTATGTCGCAGGCAAAGTACATAAGTATCACCGCGGGATAAACGCCTATGCAAGCCACAAAAGGCGCGCCGCCGTCGTTCATATATTTATTTGCGGTAGTTTCGCCTATGATTGTTTCGTAGTTTGCCCCAAGAACCAACGTCAAGACGAGCATAATAACCGCAAAGCCTGCAAACAAACAGAGCCTGAACCACCATTTGCTCATTAGTTTAGCTAAATTATTCATTTTTATAACCTCCTTAGTCCATTCTACCCCCCCCCCGAATTTTTTGTCAAGGGGTTTTTCCTTTTTTTTATTATTTTATTTGACCCCATTAGTTAAAAATAACTTTTTGCAACGGTTTTTTGTAAAACCAAGCAATGGGGTTTCAAAACAATTCGAGCATTCGCCTCTCCGTTCCACTCCCCGACCGCTTGTCGCTCGGGCGTTCGCCCAAAAAAGGCTTCGCTTCGGTCGGCGCGTCCGCAACTGCCAAAATAACCGTCCCTGTCGTGCAAAATGGGTCCCCGCGCAAGTACGCTAATACTTGCGTGGGAAGAGGAGCCGCCGACTGTTAGCGGTACCGAGCGCGTTTACGC
The DNA here is from genome assembly GCA_947625115.1 of uncultured Clostridia bacterium. GTDB lineage: Bacteria > Bacillota > Clostridia > Christensenellales > CAG-314 > Fimimonas. Next base: position 4,997 of record CANQND010000007.1, read on the forward strand.
GCTTGGTGCTAACCAAAGCCGTGCGGCGACGAGGGGAAGGGGGACCGTCGCAAGACGGTGGAAGAGGAATACCCGAAATAAATTCCCGCGCCACCCTCGTTGCAGATTATTTTTGGTCGAACACCCTCGCTCCCTGTGTTACAAGGTCCCCGACCGCCCACCCCTGTCCGCAGGTAATAGGTCTGCAACTGTGTCAAAGGCTTCTCTTGACGACGCAAGAGAAGCTGTCACCGTTAGGTGACTGATGAGTTTCGACTACCGAAACAAGTTAAATTCCCTCGCCACCCTCGTTGCAGATTATTTTTGGTCGAACACCCTCGCTCCTTGTGTTACAATGTTCCCGACCGCCCACCCCTGTCCGCAGGGAGCAGGTCGGCTATTGTGTATAAAGTTATTTAATATTTTGACACGTTTTGTCCGTAGGTAACAAGTCGGGAGCAGTAATAAAAGGCTTCTCTTGCGTCGTCAAGAAAAGCCTTTATTTCAGTTGCCTATTCACTTCCCGCACAAAGTAGTGTAAACAGTTCGGGCGTTTACGCCCGTCCTCAACTTGCGGCAGTGCCGCAAACTTCACACACCGCAAGGCGTACTTCACTGTGCGACAGCACAACTTCACTTTGCGCATAGCGCAAAACTTCACTGTTCTCGGGCGAACGCCCGAGCGACTAACTTGCGTTTGGTCGGAAACTTAGTGACAAATGGTGGAGGTGACGGGAATTGCACCCGTGTACCGCCGCAAGACTACTTGACTTTCTTCGCGCACAGTTTACTTTCAACGTCGCAACGGCAAGGAAGCAAACCAACTTGCAGTTGCCCGCACCGAAAAATTTTTCAAACCCAACCGTTTCGGTGTCACCGTTTGGGTTCTATTTGCGTAGTCTTGCGCAGGTCATTCGACGACGCAAAAACGTCAAAGCCTACGTGCCGAGTTTAACTAAGCGGCAAATGCCAATCTGTTAGATTGACGAGAAGTGCTATTATCAGCATTTAATTTTTTTTGCCTTTTAACGCAGTGGCACTGCGACGCGCTTATCAAATCTTCTTCAACGTCGGGCGAATCTAAAAACACCCCCAAGTAAGACGCAAGTAATGTAAGTATACACCAAAACTTTTCGGTTGTAAACTCAATTTGCCCACAAACGTTCAAAAGCCCGTCAAGCGTTTAACTTGACGGGCTTTGATAGCGGATCGAATTTACCTATCGACGTTATTTGTTGTCGTCGCCGTTATTTGTATCTTCGGCGGGAGCGGGGTTGTTTTCTTCCGTTGTTTGTTCCGCATTTTCGGTTTGAACCGTTTCTTCGGCGGTTTCGGCGGGGGTTTCCTCTGCGGCGGGAGCGGGTTCTTCCTGTTGCGGTTGTTCCTGCGCTCTTGCGGCGGCGGCAAATCTTCCCTTTGCGGGTTTAACTTTGATGTAGCCCTCGTTTATCAACGTTTGAGTGGCTTTACGTCTGAGTTTGTAGTTGACGTTCTGTTCTTTGTCGCGTTCCACGCCCAGATTGCTCATTAACAAAGCTATCAATTGTTTAGCGTACAGCAACGAACGTTTGCCGGAGATTTTTACCAAAGTGGGTACGCTGCTGAAACGTGCCTTTTCCGAAACGTCCTTTGCGTGATACTTGGGCGCAAGGTCCGCCGCATTCAAGGCAATGTACATATTCAGTTTCTTTCCGCGAATTTGAAGAATGACGCATTTCTTTCTTCCTTTGTAGAAAGAGTCGAACTTCCAACTTACGCGAGAACGTATCTTCTTGTAGGAGAGCAACTCATTCTTGACGGCGGAGTAGAGTTCTTTGAGCGCGTCCTCAGCTTGCGACAATCTTGCCGTGAAACTTCTGTCGAGTACCGTACCCTCGGTAACGACAAAGGGAACAAGAGGTTCGTCTTGCTGTTGTTCGGGTTCGGCAACAACTTCCGTTTGCTCGGGCTGTTCTGTTTCGGTGGCGACAACTTCCTCTGCGGGAGTTTCCGTTTGTTCGTCTGCGGTTTGTTCAGCCTCTTTTCTGCGCAGGAGCAACAACAGAATTATGACGATGTTGAGGATAATTATTATCGCGAGCAGAAGCCATATCCACCAAGCGTCCGTTTCTTCCTCGCCCGCGCCGACAGCCGCATTGGACAGCAACGCAAAATCGGAGAAGTCGTTCACGGTAAAGGTGACTTTGCCGTTTGCTACGGTTGCGTCTACCAAAACGCGCTTGGATTGGTGAATGTGAATGAGTATAATATCCGCTTGCGCAACGGAACCGAATTTGTCGTTATTGGTGAGCGTAACCTCAAACACACCGTTTACGGGAACTTCTTTGTCGCTTGCGTCGGTAAAGCGCAAAGACAAGATTTGAATTATCGCCGCGTTGACGTTTTTGTTGTTGCTACGCAACACGTCCTCGAAGTAACTGATACGGTAGTCGTTTGCGGGCGCGCCCGTAAGACGGTAGTTTTTGTTTACGGAACCGTTTACGTCCTTAACGGTAACGGTGGTGCCGTCTATCACAAGGGGATCGCCGTTTGCGTCTACCGCGGTAAACACTTTGCCTCTTTCACCGTTGGGATCTACGGGAACGTTGTCGGTAATTTCCCATGTCAATTCCGCAATGTTGAGAGCGTAGTTGGCGGCAAGAGTCGTATCCGTGATTTCCACTTTGGCTTTGTAGCTGCCCGCCGCGGTAGCGGTGTTGCCGCTTATCGTCCATTTGCCTACGCCCAACTCTCTGTTAAGAGTTTCTTTTGCCGTTTCGGTCAGGTCTACTTTCAATTCCCCGCCCGTGTAAGCAAGAGGAGAAGTGTATTCCCAAGCGTCCGTAATTGTAACGATCTTTTTGTTTATCTCCACCGTGACGGTATCCGATGTGGCGGAGTGACCCGTTATTTCGGAGGTAACAACGCAGTAGTAGTCGCCGCTGTCGGCAACGTTTCCAAAGGAGTAACTGCTTTCGGTAGCTCCGTCGAGTGCTCTTTCGTTTTTGTACCATTGATAGGTGCAGTGACCGTCGTTGCCCTCTCCGCTGGTTATGTTGGCGGTAAGCACAACGTCGTTGCCGTTGTATTCTTTCACGTACTCGCCGTTTTCGCCCTCTATGCGGTCCACGCTCAAAACTGCGTCGAACTCCGTAACCGCGTAGTACGTTGTGTCGCCGTTTACTGTTTCGGCGGCGGTTGTTTTGTCAGCCGTCCAAGCGAGTATCGTTTTGCCGTCTTTGCCCTCGGTAGGAGCAAAACGCGAAACTTCCGTTCCGTTCAGCACCAAGCCCGTAACGCTTTCGTCGTTGTAGTGGTAGGTAACTTTGCCTACATTGGACAACTGCAAACCAAAGGACAGCGAAACGTCTTGATAGTTAATGTTTTCGTCTATCCAATTGATTATTTGATCTATTTTAACTTGGTCCACGCCCAGCAAACCGGAAAGGCGTCTGAACACTTTGCCCAACAGCGAGTCGAAGTTTTTGCCCTCGACATCTACGTTGCCGCTCCAAACGAGCCATTTGTTTTCAAACAGTTCGGTGGGAACGCAGTCCTTTATGTCCGCGGGAATTATGTCGTAGATCTCGTCCAAAACAGAAGACAGCGCATTGCGAACGGATTCTCCTCCTACTTGATTGAGTACGTCCACGATAGCGGCGGTGCATTCTTCGCTTTTCAGGAAGTCTACGTATTCGCTTTGTTGCCACGTGTCGGCTTTCAATTCGTGCAGTTTATCGAGAACTTTGCCGAGAACGCTGTCCCATCTTGTCGAAAGGGAAATTCCGTAGCCTTTCAGCAACTCTTTGACTTCCGCAACGTTTTGTTTTTGCGCAATTTTCGTTACGATGTCGTAAGAGCGTTCGACGATGAAGTTGACTACGCCGTTCTTGTGGTTAAGCACCGACTCGAATATTTTGTGATATTCGATTCCTTTCAAAGCCGTCATCATATCTTCGGTAGAGTAGCCGTCGATAACTTCTTTTATGCCGCTGATACTTTGAGAGCTTGCCTCGAAAATATCGTTGAGCAGGTCATCGGGCAAGTAGTTGAGAACGTTAAGTACGCCCTCGGGAACCTTTACGTTGACGGTCCACACTCCGTTTTCGTGAGAGAAATCAAAGTGTTCTTTGACGTAGTTGATAACGCTTTGCAACGTGGAGTTGTCGTAGTTGGTTACTTGAAGAGTAAGTTGGAACTGAGCCGTACCGAAACCGAATACCGCTTCGACGTCAAAGTCGAAAACAAATTCGTCGTCTATCGCTCTGAATTTGTCGAGCAGATCGAACAAAAGCCCTTTCACGCCCGATATATCCCAACCGCTTTCCTCGGTGAGAACGGTGTAGCCGTTTACTTTCAAAGATTCCAACGCGGACAAGATGTCGTCCACTCCCAAAGCAGGCGCGCCGTTTTCCACAATGTCGGTAACGGTATCTTGCAATTCTTCCTGCTTTTGTTGGCTTTTATTGTAGGTATCGGTGTAAGAACCGAGAGCAGATGTGTCGCCCGTTGCAAGTTGTTCCTTGACTTCGTTTTTGCGCTGTTCAAGCTCGTCGCCTGCAAGGTCGGGATCCTCGGCTTTGACGGCTTCTTCTACGATAACGTCCTCAACGATGGAGTTTACTTCATCCATCATTTTTTGTACCGTTTCGGAATCTACATCTTCATGCTCGTCCATATACTCTGCGACGGCTTGTTTTATCAGTAGATCGTATTCGCCGTTAATGTACTTGTCCAATTGACCTTCTTCGCGAAGTTTCTCTTTGAGTTTGTCCGCATAGCGACCCAAAACAGATTCCTCGCCCGCGTCAAGAGGTAACGTGTTGCTTATTGCGGATATGCCGACAGCCTCGCTCGACATTATCTGCTCGACGACGATGTCTTTCAATTGCGAAATTATGTCGTCGCCCGCGCCTTTGACTTCTTCGCTCGTCAACTCGTCGAGCTTCGTCGCGTCAATGCTTACCGTCAGTTTGCGTGCGTTTGTTTCGACCGTGATCGGACCGTGTTGGGCGACAGTCGTCGTGTCCGCAACCGCAACGGAAGCAAACGTCACGCAAAGCACAGCCGTCAACGCAAGCAGTGCAAGCAGAACCGTTTTGAATTTTCCGTAGGTTCTTTTCATAAAAATGCTCCTTTGTTTTTTTTTGTGCGCGTATGCACGCGTGTGCGTACGCATAATCTAAATTATATTTTATTCTTTTAGACATCTATTGTCAATAAAAAAACGAAAAAAAACGCCCTGTCAATAGAGCGTTTTTTCGATATTTTTCGACTTTTTTCCGAAACGGGATGCGATTTTCGCCTTATCTTAAACTATGCTGAAAATCACCGTGAGGAGTTGTCGCCGTTATTTGCGGCGTTATGAGCGGCAACTTTTTTGCGTTTTTTCACTATCGCAACAGGCAACGCTATCGCAAGCGCGATCAACGCCGCGCCGCCTATTGCGGCAAGAGAGATTGCCAACTTGACTTTTGCGGACATTTCGGAGCGAATTTCTTCCAATGGGGTGGCGATAAATACCGCATTGTACACCTCGTCGGCGGTTACGGCGGTTACTTGTTTGTCCCACCCGTCAAATTCGTAACTAAATTCGCCGTCGGGTGCCTTGAAAGGATTGACGGGCAATTCGGGGACTTCGCCGTACTTGTAGGTGCGGGTACTTATCACTTTGCCCTCCGACTTGAAAGTGACGGTGTAGTAAACGTCCGTAAGTATGGCAAATAGCGTAACATCTCCCGAACCGATAGTAAATCTATCTCCGACGATCTCCACTTCTTTGCCCGCGTCGTCGGTGGCTTTTAGCACCAAACGCTTGCCCGCAGGCACTTCGCCGTAGGTTATTGTTACCGTATCGTTGTGTTTGAGGTCGCTCGTCGCGCTTACCGTCAGGGAAATCTCGTTAGAGCTTGACAGGTACACGTTGTAGCGCGTTACGGTAAAGTAGCGAGTGTTCGTTTCCATTGCGAAAGTCGCTTTTCCGTCGGATAGTTGTATGCGTAACGGAGTTTCGGGGTCCGTTTCGCGGTGCAATCTGGTGTTGACTGCGTTCATTGCGTCAGAAACAGTTACGCGCGCTTGCACTGCGATGTCGGTTTGGCGCAGGTCGTTGTCGCAGAGTTCGAGAAAGTAGCGATATTCGCGGAAACCCGTTTGTTCGCGGTCGAAAGTGTAGTAGCGCGCTCCTGCTCGCGCCATTTCGTAGACGTCCGCCGCCGAAAAGTATATTGTCGTCGCACCGTTGTTGACGTTCAGCGAAATTGCGTAACCCTTTTCGTCGGCTATTTCCAACAACAAACCTATATCTACGTCGCGTTGGTTAGCCGTGTTGAATATCGCCGTGCATATTTTATCTTCGTAGCGAACGTACGCCCTGCCGCCGTCAACGGCAAGCACGGTTTTTGCTCCGAATCGCGCCTCGTATACCTCGTCGCTAACGGCGGGTACAAGCGGCTTGTCCCATTCGTCGAAAACATACGCGTAAAAGCCTGACGGTTCTTTTTCGGGAGTGCCGTAGGGGTACGCTGGCGTATCGCCTTTCCAACAAGCCGTTACCGTTTTTTCGCCGTCGGTTATCCACGTTATCAAAAAGCTCGCCTCGAACAGGGCGGTGTAGCGCGCGGGTTCTTCCGTCATTTCGACAAGCGGTTTGTCCCAACCGACAAAGCGGTACGCTCTGCCGTCGGGGTCGTCGGCTTTTTGCGGAACGCCGTCGTACTGCGGAATTTCCCCGAAAGACGCGTTCTGCCTGTATTGAACTCCGTCAATTTCCCACACGACCTCGTACAGGTTGGGAGTTTTGGTAAATTTCGGATAGACGAACAGCTCCTCGCCGTCGGGAAGATTGTACCAATCCACGTACGAGCCGTCTTTGAAAACCCACCCGTCAAAAGTACAGGCGTAGCCTTTTTCCGAGCGGACGGGCAACTCTTGCGGCAGTTGTATCATATCGCCGCGCTGTACGTCGGCATGGTAGTAGTAGTCGGTTGCTTCCGCGTCGTCGAAAAAGTAAACCGAAACGGTTTGCGCGTTACGGAAATATTTTTTTACCTGCGCAGACAGCGTTATTTCGGCGTTTTGAGTTATTTCTTCGCGAGGTTGCAACCCAGCGTCGAAAGAGCGTTGCAGTTTTTGTTCTTCTTCCGTCGGATTGAACGGTTCGGGTTCTGCCACGGGTTGAGGCTCAACGGGACGTTCTTGCCGTTCGGGAGCCTCGCTCGGTTCGGCAACTTGTTGCGGTGCAATGGGCAAAGGCGGTCTTTGCGGCGGTTTAGGCTCGGCAACTTCCGTTGGTTTCGAGGGTTCTACGGGCAAAAACGGCACGCCGTTTTCAAGAGGTTGCGCGTCGTCCGCGTCGTCCAGCACACAATCTCCGAGAATTTGCAACGGACTCGTCCCGCCGATGTTCCAATTTTCGTCAAAGTACGCTTCCGTTTTTTTGTTGGACAAAAAAGCCTTTTCGTAGTTGCCTATTTTTTCGTCCGAAAGGGCGTTGGCAATCTCGTACAGTTGCGCCAACAAAATGCGGTACTGCATATCTTTGTTTTTGTTTTGTATCTGTTCGCGCACCATATCGCTGCGGTAGAAGTAGTCCAAACAGCGCAGTAAGTTGCAAAAATTGAGTTTTAGGTCGTCGTAGCAGGTAACGTAAAAGGCGTACTTTTCTTCATCGGAAGAGCAAGCGTCGAGGTTGGACAAAAGGTTGCGCAGGTTGCGCGTGGCTTTGTCCGCCTTGTCTACGGCGTTTTTGTCTAAATTTGTCACCGCAAGAGCAAGTCGCAGATCCTCTTTGTGAGAAAGCACCAAAGTGACTGTATCGCCCGTTATCGCGCCGTAAAGCGAGCGATTTTCGCATTTTGCGCGGATATATTCCAACGTGCGCAACTGTCCGCGATACTTTATCAAATCTTCCGAATTGAGTTTTTCGTTGTATTCGGCAAGCAGTTGCTCGTATATTTCCATTTCCACTTTGTACTGTTGGTAGCGCGACATCTCTTCGTCGTAGCGCGCCCTGTCGGCGGCTTCGTCGTAGTTGTCGTACGCTTCCTTTTCGGCAAGGTACTGTTCGTATTCGGCAAGATAGGCGTTATATGCGTCGTATTTGCGTTGCCATTCCGCAAGTTTTTGCAGGTAATTTTCGTACTCGGGTAGCAAGACGTTACGGTAGTGATCCTCTTCTTGCAAGTACAAGTTGTAGCTTTCCGTCTGTCTGTTGTGTTCTTTGAGCGCGTCCGATTGTGCCTTTGCGGCACGATAGTAGGCGTTGAGAATGGTGTTGGCAACGGTTTTGTCTATGCTCAAAACGCTTTCAAATTTCACCGATACGTAGTCGTTTTCGTCCGCGGGAACCGTAACCGTTCCTAAAAGCGGAACGCCGTTTACTTCCGTGGGCGACCACGTGACGGTTTGTCCGTTATCGGCGGCGTAGCCGTAGCTTTTTGCCGAAACTTCAACGCTTTGCGACGCGCTGTCGAAAACCGCCGTCACAACGCTTGCGGGAATGTCGTCGTTGTACAAAACGTTCAGATCCGTCCGCGTGTCAAGGTAGTCGGTTTCCTCTTGCGACGGCGTAATGTTGAGGCTTTCTTGCAAAAAACGCGCGGCGGAAATGCTCTTCGGCGCGTAGCCTTTGCGGGAGTAGTCGGCAACGGAACGGGCGTTTGCAAACAGGCAAGGCAAAAAGAGTGCTATGCTCAAAGCAATGCACAAGGATATGAGTAGTGTTTTTTTGGAAGCAGTTGTCATATCTCACCCGTTTACCCGTTATTTGTTCGGTAAATATAAATATATCATAAGCGAAAGGAATGTGCAACAACAATTTTCGGTATAAGTCTTTTGAAACATTGCGTCAAGCGTACTTTTTTTCCTGCAAATTGCTTGTGTATTTCGTCAAAATATTGTAAAATAAATCCGTATGAGCGTTCACGCTCACAAACAGCAATTTATTTTTTGGAGGAATAAAAAGTGGCTAAAAAATTTATCTATATGTTTAGCGAAGGCAACGCACAAATGCGTGAGATCCTCGGCGGTAAGGGCGCGAACCTTGCGGAAATGACCAATATCGGTTTGCCCGTACCCCAAGGTTTTACCATTTCCACCGAAGCATGTACGCAGTACTATGAGGACGGCAGACGTATCAACGACGAAATAAAAGCCGACATTCTCCGTTACATCAAAAAGTTGGAAAAACTCACCGGCAAAAAGTTCGGCGACAAGCAAAATCCTCTGCTTGTTTCCGTCCGTTCGGGCGCGCGCGCCTCTATGCCGGGTATGATGGACACGATCCTCAACCTCGGTTTGAACGACGAAGTGGTAGAAGTTCTCGCTCGGCAGAGCAACAATCCGCGTTGGGCGTGGGACTGTTACAGACGTTTCATTCAGATGTTCAGCGACGTAGTTATGGAAGTAGGCAAAAAGTACTTTGAAGAACTCATCGACAAAATGAAAGAAAAACGTCACATAACCTACGACGTGGAAATGACGGCGGAAGATCTCCAAGAACTTGTAAGACAGTTCAAAGGGGAGTATCAAGCCAAGATAGGCAAGCCTTTCCCGCAGGACGCAACCGAACAGTTGTTTGCGGCGGTGGAAGCGGTGTTCCGCAGTTGGGATAACCCTCGCGCCAACGTTTACCGTATGGATCACGACATACCTTACAGTTGGGGTACGGCAGTGAACGTTCAGATGATGGCGTTCGGCAATATGGGCGACGATTGCGGCACGGGCGTTGCATTTACGCGTAACCCCGCCACGGGCGAGAAAGGTCTTATGGGCGAATTTCTAATGAACGCGCAGGGCGAAGACGTCGTTGCGGGCGTTCGTACGCCGATGCCCATTTCTCAAATGGCGGAAATTTTGCCAGACGTCTACGCACAATTCCTTCAAGTTTGCGAAACTTTGGAACACCATTACAGAGATATGCAGGATATGGAGTTTACCATCGAACGCGGCAAGCTGTATATGCTCCAAACCCGTAACGGCAAGCGTACGGCTGCCGCCGCCATAAAGATCGCTTGCGACCTTATCGACGAGGGTATGATCACCGAACAGGAAGCTCTTATGCAAATAGACGCCAAGTCGTTGGATATGTTGCTTCACCCCACGTTCGACAACGACGCGCTTAAAGACGCCGACAAGAACAACGTTGTGGGCAAAGGTATAGCGGCAAGCCCGGGAGCCGCCGCGGGAACGGTTGTGTTTACTCCCGAGGACGCGGTTGCGCTTGGAAAGCAAAAGAAAAAAGTTATCCTTGTCCGCCTCGAAACCAGCCCCGAAGACATCGAGGGTATGAAGTACGCGCAAGGTATTCTCACCGTTCGCGGAGGACAAACTTCTCACGCCGCCGTCGTTGCACGCGGAATGGGTACTTGTTGCGTTTCCGGTTGCGGCGACATAAAGATGGACGAAGCCAACAAGCAATTTGAACTCGGCGGCAAAGTGTTCCACGAGGGCGACCCCATAAGTTTGGACGGATCCACGGGTAAAATTTACGACATAGCCATAAAGACCGTTCCGGCAGATCCCAACAGCGGTTACTTCGGACGGATAATGCGCCTCGCCGACAAGTACAAGGCATTGGAAGTTCGTACCAACGCCGACACTCCCGCCGACGCGCAACGCGCATTTGAATTGGGCGCGCAAGGTATCGGTCTGTGCCGTACCGAGCATATGTTCTTCGGAGAGGGACGTATCGACAAGTTCCGCGAGATGATTGTTTCCGAAACAAAGGAAGAACGCGAACGCGCTCTTGCCAAGATCGAACCTTTGCAACAATCCGACTTCGAGGGTCTTATGGAGGCTTTGCACGGACAACCCGTTATCATTCGTTTCTTGGATCCTCCTCTTCACGAATTTGTACCCACCGACGAACGCGATATAGAAGAACTTGCGCACGCGCAGGGCAAGACCGTCGCTCAGATAAAGCAGATTTGCAACTCTTTGCACGAGTTTAACCCAATGATGGGACACCGCGGTTGCCGTTTGGCTGTTACCTATCCCGAAATTGCCGAAATGCAAACTCGCGCGGTAATCAAGGCGGCTTTGAACGTTCAAAAACGTCACCCCGATTGGAATGTCGTTCCCGAAATTATGATCCCGCTTGTGGGCGAAGTGAAAGAATTGGCATACGTCAAAAAGACAGTTGTCGCAACCGCCGACCAAGTGATAAAGGAAAGCGGTGCAACTCTCCGTTATCAAGTCGGCACAATGATCGAAATTCCTCGTGCCGCGCTTACTGCGGACGAAATCGCCAAGGAAGCGGAGTTCTTCTCTTTCGGCACAAACGACCTCACTCAGATGACGTTCGGTTTCAGCCGTGACGACGCAAGCAAATTCCTCCCCAGCTACTATTCAAGCAAGATCTACGAATCCGACCCGTTTGCCCGTTTGGACACGGTAGGCGTAGGCAAACTTATGAAGATGGCTGTCACTCTCGGACGTAGCACTCGTCCCGAACTTCAATGCGGTATCTGCGGCGAACACGGCGGCGATCCGAGCAGTATCGAATTTGCTCACAGCATAAATCTGACTTACGTATCCTGCTCGCCTTTCCGCGTACCCATTGCGCGCCTCGCAGCAGCCCAGGCTGCTATCAAACAAAGCAAGGAGAAGAAATAAGCCGTTTTGGAGTTTCTCCATCAGCTTTGAAGAAGCCAAGCAGTTCCGCCGAGAGGTTTATAACGTTTTGACGCGCGAATCTCAATGGCAGGAGATTAACGTTGACGTGTACATTTAACGCAAGACCACTGCGTTAAAAAGTGGTGGTCTTGCGCGAATGCAGTTCGACGGAAGATCGAATCTGGTGTTTAGTTGTATACTGTCCCTGTTTGGTAATATTTCCAATACTTTATGTCTTACAGGATCTGCAATAATACACTGAAATCTATCTCCCGCATTTCCCTTAAATTCATCTATACTGAATACTCTCGGAGATTTGTATATCTCCCTACTGTACATATTCATTACTCTCATAACGGTATATGAACTTACTCCGAATCTTTGAGCAATGTTCTTGTATGAAACCAACTCTCTGCATTCCCTGAGTATATGCATATATACTCTCTGCGTCATGTGGTGGTATCTTGGTAAGAAACCATACTTTTCACTAAACCTTTTCCCGCATTCACAACATACATATCTTCGCTTTCTTAATCTAATAATTATGCTTTTGCCATTATACGGAACGTCTTTAATATCTTGCAATCGGTAGTCGTGTACTCTCTTGGTGATATGCCCGCACTGCGGACATACCACCTCCCTGCTTTCGGTACTTACATATACGACAATATTATTAGAATAATTTTCAACTTTTTCTACAAAAACGTTTCCCAAATCCAGAAACTTTGTGATACAATTATCCATAGAGCAATCTCCCTTTTTCCTAGTGGTTTTTCCAATTCAATTATACACTGAAAAAGAGTCTTTGCTCTATCTTTTTTGCTTGCACCCCAACATTTATTATAGAACCAAATTTTCTTTACAAAAAAGTACATAATTTTTTGCAAACGAGCCGTTAGGCATTGTACAATAAAATTTACGGGCAAGAAAGATTACTATTTTACAAACCATTTGTAGACGGGATTCATTGCGGCGTATTTATGGTAAAACTCGCCGTAGTGGTTGAGCATACAATTCCACGGTTTATCAATCGTATAGTGGACGATACGCGGTTGGGTGATTTGCATTATAGCGTCACGAACTTCCGGCATAAACTTTTCGGGGCAATCTAAATTATTCCATTGCATATTCCAAGACGGAGAAATAAGACCTATGTCGCCTCTGCAAACAAGGTTGAGTATGTCTTGATCTATATAGATGAATTTGCGCCGTTGCTTTATGATTTCTATTGCTTTATCAAGATAGTGTCTTTGATTGAATTGTTTGCTGTCAATTACCATAACACCGGCGTTAATATAGTTGAGGTAGGACAGTCCAAGTGACTGTATGTATTCGGCATCATCGGCAGTGGAGTAGTTGAGCGCGCCATAAACCGAGCGAGAGTTATCGACTTCATTGAGAAGTTCACCGATGTCGCAGTTTACTACGAGATCGACATCAAGATAAATAAACTTGTCAATGCCTATTTCTTCAAAGTATTTAGGCAGAAACAGACGATAATATGACTCTTTGGTATAGTGCGCCCAAGTGTAAACTTGTTATAATGACAGATAGAAAAATAAATTGTCAACCTATGATGGTATACAGAACCGTTGCAGGTAATATGGCGAGAGGACATTACAATCAAAGACAAATTGATGTAATTAAAAACGAGGTTATTCCTGAACAAAATTTGAATGTCGAGGACTCGTCAGTTGGAATAATTACTCCATATCGCGCACAAGCAAATTGTTTGCAAAAAGAATTCTGCAACACTACAATTAAAGCAGATACAGTAGATAAATTTCAAGGGCAAGAACGTAGCGTTATAATTTTGTCTACCGTTGACAATCAAATCGGAGAATTTGTTTCAAATCCCAATCGCTTGAATGTAGCTATATCACGTGCCGTTGATAGATTTATTGTTGTTACAGATGGAAATGACAACGACAAAATTTCTCCTGTTCATGAACTCATTGAGTACATACAATATCACAATCATGATATTATAAACAGCAAAATCAATTCTGTCTTTGATTGTTTATATGAAGTAAACGCTAAATCCAGAGAAATGATTTTACGCAAATACGGAAAGTTAAGTGAATATGACAGTGAAAACTTGATGTTTTCAATCATAAAAAATATTTTGGCTGAAAGACGTTTCTCGTGGTTTAACGTGGCTATGCATGTACCGTTTAGGTTATTACTTGGCGAACTGAGAGATTTAACACCTAGAGAAATGGAGTTTGCAAGTAACGATTGGACACATGTAGATTTTTTAATATTTTCAAAGCTGTCACATAATCCTATCCTCGTGATAGAAGTAGATGGATTCGCCTTTCACAATAACGAAAGGCAAAAAGAGCGTGATAGGCTGAAAGATTCGATACTCTGTAAATACGGTATTCCAATTTTAAGGTTAAGTACGGTAGGCAGTAATGAAAAAAATCGCATATGTGAGAAGCTGTCGGAATTAACCTTATAAAATAATTGAATAAAAAATAAGATAGCCAATGGACATGGAAAACAAACAATTTTTCCTGATGGGACAAGAGTTGTTATGCGTTTATATTCTAAATCCGGTAGTCCGGCAGTTGAAATTCGCATTATAAAATCAGAAAAGATTAAATCACAAAAAATTCACTTTGAGGAGGAAAGAAAATGACGAGATGGCAATTTGATGAAAATATGATACAAATGTTCAAAAGCATTGTTGGCAAGCAGTTTTTGTCTTTTGAAATGGATTCCTCTGTGGAAGGACAGTCCTATGGCATAGCGCGTTTAATTTTTGATAAAACTTCTATATTGCTTAAAAACGAAGAAGAAGAGATTGCCATGCTTGAAATGTTATCTCCGTCCGCAATCATATGCTTTGGAACACCGTTCAAGGAAATGCGTGGAAATATCTTAGCCGTAGATTATCTCGCTTCGAGAAAGGTGGTGAGATAATGGGCGGGCGCGGAACATTTGCAAGCGGAAAGAATGTGGCATACACATACGAAACCGTTGACAAAATTGAGGGTGTGAAAGTACTAAAAGGATTAGGAAAAAATCATGATTTGCCACAAGAAGCCCATTCCAGCAAGGCTTATTTGGCTCTATATTCAGATGGCTCTTTTAAGCAATATCGTGAATTTAATCCCGATCACACGGTTGCCTTTGATATTGACTATCATCCCGAACCCAAGTTGATTGGGAACAATATGCGGGTATATCATATCCATTTTTATAGAAATGGCGTTCGTGACAAATTAGGTCGTCTTTTAAGCGACGAAGAATATGAAAAATACAAAAAATATTTTGGAGGACGAAAAGGGTGAATAACCAAGAAATTACAGAGTTTAGAGAAATGTTGTATTATGGAATGGACAATATCATTTTTAATATAGCTGGAACTGTATTTCAAATAAATTCCGGTTGGGAAAACGATGTTCATTCAATTTTGGTTTACAGAATAATCAAAAAGTCATCGACAGAAGGGTCAGAGGTGTATGAAGAAATATTCGATTCCAACGATTCTCGTGCAGAGGAGAACATCAAACGATTTTTTGACGAGCCCATCTTCGACGGCAAGACCTTTTGGGAAGTTGAGCAAGAAATAGAGTGGGTGGATGATTGAATCCTACTATTTACTTTCGCTTATTGCAAGTAGTGTAGTGGCACAAGCGAAAATACGACATTCGAGGGCGGCTAAATAGCAGTCGTAAAAAAATAAAACACAATATATGTGGTTTGGGGCTTATTTCTTAATGAAATAGCCCTTTTCTTGTGATTCCAAAAGGGTAAAAACGAAAAAAATATTTCTTTTCACGCAAATTACACTTGATTTGAAAATAAGAAATTGTATGACAAAAGAGTCCTAAGATTTATGAATAAATGCATTTTATAGATTTTGATAATAGCATGTTCAGATACTTGAAATATGTTGTTATAAAGGGTATAATAGTCTACGGTCGGGCACCGAGCAAAATTTTCTGTTTGGCAAAACTTTGCGGAGTGGAAGTAATTGCTTTTGAAAGCGACTTCGGCTTATCTCACAAAAAGGAGGTAGGCTGATATGGGCGCAGGATATAGCGGACATTTCAATGGCACAAAAGGCGGCAGAACAACTCTGCATATCGGTAGGCAGGGTAAACATATTGTCGGGAACAAAAACTATATACCCGGGAGAAGCATATTTTTAGGTACAATAGAAGAAGCTCAGCAACTAGTGCGTAAATTTTCGGGAACGGGAACACACTTGGGACCTAATAAAGAACGTGTTGATTTTGGTAGAATTATAGGTTACTATATTGATCCAAATACCGGGGAGAAAGTACCGACAACGTGGGGTATCATTCATTACTCAAAAAATGGCGCACATATTGTGCCGAGTCAACCACAACATAAGGAGAATTAAAGATGATTTACGAAAAAGAACATAACGGGTTTTCAAAATTGATTGATTTTGTACTCGAACATTGGTATGCACATACGGTTTACGATTTAGTATTCCGCTTTGTATATGACGACAAAGTAATCGAAGCGAAGTACGACACAATGTTTGAATCAGATAACGGCGAAGAATTGGACTCTCCCGAATATGATGAATATAATGCTATGGCTTTTGAAAATCTTGAAACACATGAACTCTTTGAAATCAATTACAAAAATTTACCCAAAGAGCTTTATTGCAACGGCAAAAGAATTATCTAAAAAAGAATAGCGAACAAAGTTGGAGCATATGTTTGCCCGAAATAGAGAATAGGTAACAGCACATCGCTCCTGTAAGTAGTACAGCAGCCCAAGCCAATATCAAAAACCCCCGCAAGTAAGGCAAATTCGCCATATGTGGTAGCAAAAATTTAATAATTTGCAACAACAAAGAGCTTATTTCGCACGGAAATAGGCTCTTTTGTTACGCCGATAAGAATATCGTGCGCGGTCGCTTGCGTTGTTGAAGAGATTTTTTGTTGTTTTTTGACGGAATATATGGTATAATTACCCTATATGCACGCGGAGCATACAGCGGAGAAGCACGTCAAATTCAGACATAAATTTTATTTCGCGTTGTTGCGCCCGATTGCGCGGCTTTTGGCGTGAAGATATAATTTCAAAACCAAAAGCGTAAAACTCGACAAAAAGCAGAACTATCTGATTTGTCCAATCATCAAGGTTTTCTCGATCCCGCTTTCGTCGCCATAACGATAAAACGCCCCATTTACTTTGTGGCAAGCGACATTCTTTGGTCGTGCAAGTGGGTATATTCGACTGCTTTTGCACGATTTCGGTCCGATCGGAATGAGAAAGGGCGCGGTGGATATTTCCTGTATTCGTACGCTGTGTTCGGTTGTCAAGGAGGGCGGAACGGTCGCGCTCTTTCCCGAGGGCAACTGTCAATGGAACGTTAGTCAATAGTAACGCGCAAGGATACATATCGGGGTGGCGAATAGACGAATTTTATTTACACGCCCGCTTCGCAAGCGTACGACAAGCGGGTCGCGGCAAAAAGTAACGGTTACGGCAATATAAATATATAAAGGTAATGATTATGGCAAAAGAAGTAATTTTCGGAACGCCCTTTGAAACGGGCGCGATATTGGGCGAAACGGAGAAAGCCGACAGCTTGGAACATTGGCAAACGGAACAGGGCGAAAAACTTGTTTTCCGTTGTCCTTTGGCGGAAAACGACATTGTGTACGGACTCGGCGAACAGGTTCGCGGCATAGATAAACGCGGCGGCAGATACGTAAGTTACAACACCGACAACCCTAACCACACCGACGATATGCTGTCTATGTACGGTTCGCACAATTTGATAGTGGTGGACGGCGACAAGCATTTCGGCGCATTTTTCGACACCCCATCTCGCGTTTTGTTTGAAATAGATTGGCAAAACAGCGGCGAAATAACGGTAACTTGCGACGGAAACGTCAAGGTGATAGAGTTGACGGGCGAAAGTTCCTACGCCATAGTAAAAGAGTTTTTGTCGCTTATCGGGCGCAGTTACATTCCGCCTTTGTGGGCGTTCGGTTTCGGTCAAAGCCGTTGGGGTTACAAGCGGCAAAAAGATTTCGACGAAGTGGCTGACGGCTATCGCAACGCAAACATACCTCTCGATTGGATCTGTATGGATATAGACTATATGGATAGGTTCATCGATTTTACCGTAAACAAAAAGCGTTTTCCCGATTTGAAAGGTTATGCCGAAAGTTTACGAAAGCGCGGCATACGTCTTGTGCCTATCGTAGACGCGGGCGTCAAGATAGAACCCGGTAACGACACCTACGACACGGGCGTGCAAAACAATTACTTTTGCACCAATCACGAGGGCGGTTTTTTCAAAGCCGCGGTATGGCCGGGAATGACGCATTTTCCTGATTTCTTCCAACCCGCCGTACGTGAGTGGTTCGGCAACGAATACCGCAAACTGACCGATCTCGGGATAGAGGGCTTCTGGAACGATATGAACGAACCCGCAATTTTTTACAGCGAATACACGGGCATATTTAACGCGCTTACCCCCGCACCCACTTTGGAAAGCGAAAAGGAATCAAACGCTTACAAAGATTACCGCAATTTCTACCACAATATCAACGGGCAAAGAGTCCTGCACGAAAAGGTCCACAATTTGTACGGCGCGCTTATGACGCAGGCGGCTGGCGAACAGTTGGACAAGATTTTACCGAACAGATATTTGCTGTTCAGCCGCGCCTCGTACGTCGGAGCGCATCGCTACGGCGGTATATGGACGGGCGACAACGCTTCCGAATGGGATCACCTTGTGAGAAACGTAAAAATGATGCCGTCGCTCAATATGGTGGGCTTTTTGTACAGCGGCGCAGATACGGGCGGTTTCGGCGGCAATTGCGGCAGAGAACTTATGTTGAGGTGGCTTGCCTTTTCGGTATTTACGCCGCTTATGCGCAATCACTCGGCGTTGCTCACAAAAAAGCAAGAGTGTTTCCGTTACGCCGACAATGAAGATTTCGCGGGAGTAATATCGTTGCGCTACAAGTTGTTGCCCTACATATATTCCGAATTTGTCAAAGCCGCGCTGGGCGGAGATATGTACATAAAACCGCTTTCTTTCGAGTACGGCGACGAGCGTTCCCGCCGCGTCGAGGACCAACTGTTGGTGGGCGATAGCATAATGATCGCGCCGTTTGTGCAAAAGGGACGAAAGACAAGAGAGGTGTGGCTGCCCGAGGATATGACCGAAGTCAGATACGACGGCAAATCGTTCTCTTGCCAAAAGGCGGAAAGCGGCGAACATACCGTAAGCGCGCAACTCAACGAAGTTGTGTTTTACATACGCAAGGGCAAGTGCGTCCCCGTAACAAGAGGCGCGCAGTGTACCGACGAGGTAAACCTTGACGACGTGGTGTTGTTGGGCGACGGCAAAGAATACCGTCAGTACGTTGACGACGGTCTTACCAAGCGCGTTTCCGCCGACAACATAAGGTTACTGCGTAGAAAGTAAAAGTTTTTTGAAGTTGACAAACAAACTGCCCTCTCGCCGATTGCGACAGGGCAGTATTTTTTGAAATTTGTCGTACGGTAAAATCGAATTACCGTTCGTTGTCTTTCGGGTCCGTCCCCTCGTCGTTAAGGGCGGCGTCCGTTTCGGGGGTTTGAGCAGGCAACTCGTCACCGCGTTTGCGTTTCAGGCGCAGGTTGGGTACAAGTTCCACCAAAACGACGGCGCAAATAACCAACACTCCGCCGACAATTGTTTGCCACACAAAGTTTTCCAAGCCTATCGCCATTGACAAAAACGCTCCTATCGGCGATTCGCAAGACATTATCAACGAGGTTTCGGAGGGACTCAAATGCAGTTGGGCAAACGTTTGCGCGTAGTAGGCGAACGTCGTTCCGCCGAACACGACAATGGCAAGCCGCCAACTCACCTTACCCATATCCAAAGACAGCGCGGCATAGCGGTTGCTCTCAAAAATAACCGTGTACAGAACAAACAACGCCGCCGCAAAAGTCACTTGCCAAAAAGTCAATTGCACGTAGTCCGTCTTGTTCTTTTTCAAGATGTAGTCCGCCCACACGATCTGCAAAGCAAAGCACAATGCGCCCAAAAGCGTTATCATATCGCCTTTGACGGACGCGCCGCTTTCGTTTTTGCTGAAATTCAACACCACAAAACCAACTATCGCGACGGCGGCTCCCACAAAAATACTCCAATGCGGACGTTTGCGGTACGCTATCCAAGCTATGAACGGAACCAAAACTATGTAGGCGGCGGTAAAAAATCCGCTATGCGACGGAGTGGTGTATTTTATCCCTATCAACTGTGTGGAAAAGCCGACAAAGAGCAACGCTCCTCCCACCAAACCGTAGAGGACGGAATGTTTTTCCAACCGTATTTTTTTGTTGAAAATAACGGCAAGCAACAACGCCGACAGCCCGAAACGCATTGCGTTTATCAACTGAGGGGTGTCGGTAAAGCCGAGATTGAGCAGTTGAGCGTTGAGGATAAACCCCGCTCCCCAAAATACGGCTACCGCGCCGAGCATTATCAAACCGATAAGGTGTTGTCTTTGTTCTTTACTCATCTTCTAAAAATAAAACGGCAAACTAAAATATTAGTCTGTCGTTGAATTGCCGAGGCGAATGGACACGGGATTTCTCCCACATTTCCGTCGGATATTACCTTTTATGTGATATATTATATACCGATTTTGCGAAATTGTCAACAAAACGAAGAAAAATGAATTTGCGCCAAATATATATTAAGCAAAAATTTTGCGCACGATATTATTTCAAATAATTGCTTTTAATTTGAAGTAATGTTAAAATATATTTTGCAGTTAAAATATTTATTGCAAAAATTTATACAAACTTTATTGAGGAAACTATGAGATCAAGCGGAATTTTGTTGCATATCACCTCATTGCCGAGCGCGAGCGGAGTGGGAACTCTTGCCGAAACGGACAAATTTATCGAATTTTTAAGGGCGTCAAAACAGCGTTATTGGCAAATTCTGCCCATAACCCCCACCGATTTTGTCAATTCTCCCTATGCTTCGCCGTCGGCTTTTGCGGGAAACACTCTCGTTATCGACGCAGAGGAACTTTGCCGTACGGGTTTGATAAGCGAAGAATCTTTGTCGGAAAGTCTGCGCGCCCGCGGCAACGACTACGGTTATGCAATCGAGTGCAAAGAAAAACTTTTGAGAGAGGCTTTTGCCAATTTTGTAAAAAACAATCCTCCCCAAGACTACGTTGAGTTTTGCGAACGCAACGACTATTGGCTGAAAGATTACGCGTTGTTTTGCGCGGTAAAAAAATACTTTAACGGCAAATCTTGGTTGGAATGGGACGACGACGATATTCGTATGCGTAAGGAAGAGGCTATTGCAAAGTACTCGCAACTTCTTTCGGACGAAACGGACTTCGTCGTTTTTTGTCAGTATATTTTCGACAAACAGTGGAAAACTTTCCGTGCCAAACTTGCCAAGTCGGGCATAAAACTTATCGGGGACATACCTATCTATGTGGCGTACGATTCCGCAGACGTGTGGGCGCACCCCGAGCTGTTTGTTTTGACTCCCGATCGCCGACCCGATTGGGTTGCGGGCGTTCCTCCCGACTACTTCTCGGAGGACGGTCAGTTGTGGGGCAATCCGCTGTACGATTGGGAAGCGATGAAAAGACAAAAATTTGATTGGTGGACGCGCCGCGTAGGCAAATGCGCCGAAATGATGGACGTGTTGCGCATAGATCATTTCCGCGCGTTCGACAGCTACTACGCGATAAAGTACGGCGAAAAGACGGCTCGTCACGGACATTGGCTGAAAGGTATCGGCTACGAATTTCTCAAACACATTATGGACGCGTTCCCCGAGCTTACGATAATTGCCGAAGATTTGGGCGACATTCCCAAGAGCGTGTTGGATCTGAGGGACAAATGCGGCTTGGCGGGAATGAAAATAGTGCAATTCGGTTGCGACGGCAATCCCGACAATCCTTTTTTGCCCGCAAACTTCAACGAACATTGCGTTGCCTACCTCGGTACTCACGACAACGACACCACGGTGGGTTGGTGGCAAAGTCTGGAAGAATGGCAACGTCAAAAGGCATTGGAAGTGACGGGGCTTGCCGACGGCGAACACATTGCGCGCAATTTGCTCGCGCTTCTTGCGCAAAGCCGCGCCGAATTGGTAATTTACAGTATGCAGGATATTGCCGAGGACGATACGCGCGCCCGTATGAACACGCCGGGTACGCTGGGTTGTTGGAAATATATGGCAAAACGCGGCGATTTCTCGCAACGTAACGCAAATTGGCTCAAAAAACTTACGGTGGAAACGCACCGCACGGAGGATTGATATGGCAAACAGATTTACGAATTTTTACAACGGCGACAGCGACAACGCCTACGAATTGTTGGGCTGTCACAGATTACGCAAAGGGCTTTACCACTTCGCGGTGTGGGCTCCCAACGCCAAGGACGTGTGCGTTGTAGGCGACTTCAACAATTGGCTGTTTGCGCACGACAAAATGACGCTTGTGGACGGTATCTGGCAAATAACGGTAGAGGCGCGCCACGGAGATTGCTACAAATACGCAATCACAACTCAAAACGGCAGCATACTCTACAAGGCGGATCCCTACGCAACGTACTCGGAAGTTCGCCCCAAAACGGCGAGCATAGTCTACGACCCCGATGAACCGTTCGTCTGGTCCGACGACAAGTGGATCGAGCGGCAAAAGAAAAAGGACATTTACAAAAGTCCCGTCAATATCTACGAGGTGCATGCGGGCAGTTGGCGTCGTCATTACGACGGGCGTATGTACAGCTATCGCGATCTCGCCAAATATCTTGTACCCTATGTCAAAAAGATGGGCTACACTCACGTGGAATTTCTGCCCCTTTCCGAACACCCCTACGACGGCAGTTGGGGCTATCAGTCAACGGGATTTTACTCTCCCACCAGCCGTTACGGCACCCCCGACGACCTCAAATATCTTATCAACAAATTCCACAAAGCGGGCATAGGCGTCATTTTGGATTGGGTCCCCGCTCATTTCTGCAAAGACGCGCACGGTTTGATAGAGTTTGACGGCACCTGCTGTTACGAAAGCGCGGACGAATTCAAAAAAGAACATAAAAATTGGGGTACGCGTATATTCGATTACTCCCGTTACGAAGTGCAAAGTTTTCTCATTTCCAACGCGGCGTATTGGCTGAAAGAATTTCACTTCGACGGTTTGCGCGTGGACGCAGTGGCAAGTATGCTCTATCTCGACTACGACAGGCGCGACGGCGAGTGGCGACCCAACAAGTGGGGCGGCAAAGAAAATCTCGAAGCTATCGACTTCTTGCGTAAGTTGAGTTGCAAAGTATTTGAGATATGCCCCTACGCGTTGTTCGTCGCGGAGGAATCGACGGCTTTCCCCAAAGTTACTCATCCCACTTACGTGGGCGGTTTGGGCTTCAACTACAAGTGGAATATGGGCTGGATGAACGACGTGCTGTCCTATATGAAAACGGACACGCTGTGGCGCGCGGAACACCACAATCAACTCACTTTCTCTATGTGCTACGCCTATTCCGAAAACTTTATTTTGCCGCTTTCTCACGACGAAGTGGTACATATGAAAGGCAGCCTCATAAACAAGATGTTCGGCGACTACGACAGCAAATTCGCCCAACTCAAAGCGTTGTTGGGGTTTCAGTACGCTCACCCCGGCAAAAAGCTCAACTTTATGGGCGTGGAACTTGCGCAGTGGAACGAGTGGAGCGAGAGCAGAGAATTGGATTGGATGCTGTTGACCTATCCCAAACACGACAGTCACAAACTTTTCGTGCAGCAGCTCAACGACGTGTACAAAAAGTACAAACCGCTCTACCAAAACGATTCCGATTGGCAAGGTTTCCGTTGGTTGCTTCCCGACGACAGCGCAAACAACGTGCTTGCCTTTGAACGTATCGACAAGCGCGGCAATATCGTGCTTGTGTTGATCAATTTCAGTATCTACGACTACCGCAAGTATGGGTTCTTTATGGACGCGGGCGACTACCGACTTATTCTCGACAGCGACGAATCGCGTTACGGCGGCAGAGGAGTGGATGTCGTTGCGGACGTGTCCACGACGCAAGAGGGCTACGCCGAGTTCACAATACCCGCGGCAAGCGTGTTGTACTACTACAAACCTGCCGCAACTCGCAAAAAAAGCGCGCAAAAACTTACAGATTCACACGGAGAAAAAAGTAGATGACGACAACAAATAACGGTTTGACCAAAGCACGGATAAAGGATATGATAGAAAGTGCCTCCAACAAGGCATACGGCATTTCGGCAAGCGAACTTACCAACGCGCAGTTGTACAAGTGCGTGGCAAGCGTGGTGCGCGATATGCTTTTGGAAAAGCGCACGGCGTTCAACCGCCAGCACAAAGCGCGCGACAGAAAAAGAGTTCACTACCTTTCAATGGAATTTTTGATGGGGCGCAGTTTGAAAAACAATCTTTTCAATATGGAAATGGAAAGTTTGTTTGCCGATACTATCAAAAAATACTACTACGTTGACATCGAGGATCTTTACGACTGCGAACCGGACGCAGGTTTGGGCAACGGCGGTTTGGGCAGACTTGCCGCCTGTTATCTCGATTGCCTTGCCAAGGAGAACTATCCCGTAATGGGACATTCGTTGCGTTTCGAATACGGATTTTTTCAACAAAAAATTGTGGACGGTTGGCAAACGGAACTGCCCGAAAATTGGTTGCCGGGCGGCGAAGTGTGGTTGAAAGAACGCGCCGACAAAACGCAGGTGGTGCGTTTCGGCGGTGAAGTGAAAGAAATCTGGACCGATCAGGGACCCGTTTACGAACAGGTAAACTGTCAGGAAGTAAAGGCTTTCCCCTACGATATGGTCGTAGAGGGCTACGGCGCGCCTGCCGTCGGCGTTTTGCGGTTGTGGGCGGCACGTCCCAACAAGCCTTTCGATTTCCGCACGTTCGGTCAGGGCGAATATCTCCGCGCGTTGGAAGAACAATCTCAGGCGGAGATGATAACAAAAGTTCTGTACCCCAACGACGATCACGAAGAGGGCAAAACTCTGCGTTTGAAACAGGAATACTTTTTGGTTTCCGCCGCAATGCAGAACATCGCCGCCGACCACTACAAGCGTTACGGCAACTTTGACAAATTCACCGATTTGGTTGCGGTGCATATCAACGACACGCACCCCGCCCTTTGCGGTCCCGAGCTTATGCGTATATTCATAGACGAATATCATATGGATTGGGACAAGGCTTGGAATATGGTAAAATCGGTAACCGCCTACACAAATCACACGGTAATGGCGGAGGCTTTGGAGTGTTGGCCCGAATATATTTTCCAACGTCTTTTGCCGCGTATTTATCAGATAATCGTGGAAATAAACGAGCGCGCCTGCAAGGACTTTTTTGATAAAACTCAGGATTTCAAAAAGGTTTCCGACCTCGCCGTCATCGCTTACGGTCAGGTTCGTATGGCAAACTTGTCCATTATTTCTTCTCACAGCGTCAACGGCGTGTCCGAACTGCACAGCGACATTCTCAAAAAGAATTTGTTCAAAAATTTCTACGATCTGCAACCCGATTTGTTTACCAACGTCACCAACGGAATTGCACACCGCAGATGGTTGTGTCAAGCCAACAAGGGATTGACGGATTTGATAAAGGAACTTATCGGCGACGGATTTGTTTCCGACGCAAGTCAGCTTACCAAGCTGAACGCGTTTTTGGACGACGCCAACGTTCACAAGCGTATGGCGAAGATAAAACTTGCCAACAAGGAGCGTTTCGCTCAACGCGCAATGCAAAAGCTCGGCGTAAGGATAGATCCCGAAACGCGTTTTGACGTGCAGATAAAACGACTGCACGAGTACAAACGTCAGCTGTTAAACGTGCTGAAAATTGTTTCGCTTTACCACGATCTCAAAGAAAACCCCGATTTGGACGTAACTCCCCAAACCTTTATTTTCGGCGCGAAAGCCGCTCCGAGCTACTACGCCGCAAAGGAAGTTATCAAACTTATTTGTTGCATACAAAAAGATTTGGAGGCTCACCCCGATATTCGCAAAAAGTTGAACGTCGTATTTATGGAAAATTACTGCGTAACTATGGCGGAGGAACTTATTCCCGCGGCGGAAATTTCCGAACAAATTTCTTTGGCTGGCAAGGAAGCGAGCGGCACGAGCAATATGAAGTTTATGATCAACGGCGCAATCACCTTGGGAACAATGGACGGCGCAAACGTGGAAATTCACGACAGCGTTGGCGACGACAACATATTTATCTTCGGTATGGACGCCCGCGAAGTGGAAGAACTGTGGGAAACGGGCTACAACAGCACTTCCTACTATTTCAAGATACCCAAGTTGCGCGTAATAATAGAAGAACTCAACAATGGCTTTGCGGGAGAAACTTTTGAAAACATAAGCAACTATCTGTTGCGCAGTTATCCCGTTGCGGATCCCTATATGTGTTTTGCCGATTTCTCCGACTATATGGCAGTCTACGACAGGCTTGACGAAGCGTACAAAGATATTGACCGCTGGAACAAAATGTCTTTGAAAAATATTGCGGAATCGGGGCGTTTTGCCGCAGACAGAGCCGTCAAGGAATACGCCGAAAGAATTTGGAGAATGTAATGGACTACGTAAGATACAATCCCACCGACGAATTTTACAAATCCATTGTCGGAGCCGTTGGCGAAAACGTTCGCTTCGGCATACGTATACAGATACACGAAGTCGTCAACCCGTCGCGCGTAACTCTCGTGGTGTACAGCGACGACAAATCGGTGCAAAACGAGTATATAATGTACAAAGACGTAAGCGGCGACGGCTACGACAACTATTTGGCGGATATCCACCTCAAAAAGGGTCTGTATTGGTACTATTTCGTTATGGATGGCGTAACCTACGAGCGTTATGTCGGTATGGGCGACAACCGCCGCGCGCAGATGTTTTTTGAAAACGTCCGTCCTTATCAATTGTCGGTGTACAAAAAAATGTACGAAACGCCCGCTTGGCTCAACAAAGGCGTAATGTATCAGATAATGGTGGACAGATTTTGCGCAACGGGCGAAACGGTGGCAACCGAGGACAAGGTTATGCGCCATTGGGGCGATCAACCTTTCTATCGCGAAGAGGACGGCGTAGTTCGCAACAGAGATTTCTTCGGGGGCAATCTTCGCGGCGTAATTTCCAAGCTCGATTACCTCAAATCGCTCAACGTGACGACGCTGTACCTCAACCCGATATTCAAGGCGTACTCCAACCACAAGTACGACACCGAGGACTACGAACTCATCGATCCGATGTTCGGCACGGCGGAAGATTTTCGTCAACTGTGCGAAAAAGCCGACAGTCTTGGTATGCGCGTTGTGTTGGACGGCGTTTTCAACCACGTCGGAAGCACTTCCAAGTACTTCAACCGCGGCAAAAAGTACGGCGAGGGCGGCGCGTACAACGACCCCGATTCTCCCTGCCGCGATTGGTTTCACATCTACCCCGACGGCAGTTACGAGTGTTGGTGGAATTTTCAAAATCTGCCGCGCATAAACGCCGCAAGCAAGGGCGCGCAAAGATATTTCACTTCCAAAAACGGCATTGTTCCTCGTTGGTTGAGAGCGGGCGCGTCGGGCTGGCGTTTGGACGTCGTGGACGAGATAGACGACTGTATGTTGGACAAGATCGTCGCCGCCGCCAAGAAAGAAAAGGCGGACGCGGTAATAATAGGCGAAGTGTGGGAGGACGCGTCCAACAAGGTGGACTACGGCGTACGCCGCCACTATCTTGACGGCACTCAGTTGGATAGCGTTATGAACTATCCGTTGATGAACGGCATTATCTCTTTTGTTCGCGACGGCAACGAACAGGCGTTATCCGACGTTGTGTTCGACACCGTAAACAACTATCCGCGCTTTGTGCGCAACAATCTTATGAACGTTTTGGGTACGCACGACACAACGCGTATTCTCACAAATCTCGCGGGAACGCGTTTGGACAACGCTCCAAAGGAAACGATGGCGCGCACCAAACTCAACGATTTCCAATACAAGGAAGGGTGCAAACTGTTGAAGATTGCCGCCGTGTTGCAGTACACGATGTTCGGCTTCCCCTGCGTGTACTACGGCGACGAAGTTGCCTCGGAGGGGTACAAAGATCCTTTCTGCCGCGCGTGTTATCCTTGGGGCGAAGAGAACAAACTTATGTTGGATTTCTACCGCAGGTTGGGTGAGTTGAGAAAGCTGTCGGTGTTCTCCGACGGCGACTTCCACGAGTTGGTTGCCGAACGGGGCGTGTACGCCTTTGAACGGGTGGATACCGAGAGCGATTCGCAAGCGATAGTGGCGGTAAATCGCGGCGAACCCTACAATCTCTATCTCGGTTCCGTCTACGAGGACGTTTTAACGGGGCGCAAGTATTCCGACAGTTGTCATTTACAGCACAACGGCTACGTGATACTCAAAAAATTGTCCGCGCAGTTTTGACAAATTTTGTGCAAATTCCGTCAAATAATTGACAGAAATTTTACTAAGTACTATATTTATCTTAAAGAGATTTTGTATTATGGTAGAGTACGAAATCTCTTTTGTTACGAGAGGAAAGCGTTTTGAAAAAACTTACGGCAAAATATTTTTTGACCAAACTTAAAGAATATTTCTGGTTGACGGTTGCGGGCGTGTTGAACGCCGTCACGCTATACGTTTTTCTCAACCCGTGCAAGCTCATTGCGGGCGGATTCAGCGGGTTGAGTTCGGCTCTTACCTACATATTCAGGCTGTTTGTACAAGGGATAAGCTACGATCAATTGATGTCTTTGGTGTACTTTATCATAAACATTCCGTTGCTTGTTTGCTCGGTTATTTTTCTGCGCGGAGATTTTACCGTAAAAACAATTTACGCCACTCTCGTATGCACGGGCGCGTTGGCTGTTTTCCCGTATATGCGCATACCTCAATTTACCGAATCTCCCACGATAGGCATTATTATCGCGGGAGTATGTATCGGTTTTGCAATGTACATCGCAAGCGAGTACAACGGTTCCAACGGCGGCACGGAAGTGCTTGCGCGCATTGTGTACAAGTTCCACCCCGAGATAGACCTTTCCAAAGTGATAATGATTGCCAATTTCATTATATCCGTTTTGGGTAGCGTCATCGTCATCTTGATAGAAAAGGAAAACCTTTCGGTGGTGTTTTACTCGTTGGTGTACGTCGTTCTCGGTTCTTCGTTTATGGGAATGTTCAAACGCGGTTTCAATCACCCGCAAAAATTTATGATAGTCACTTCCGAATACGAACAGTTGACGCAGGACATAACCAACTATTTCAAGCGCGGTTGCAGTTGCGTTGACGTCAAAAAGAACAGAGAGGACGCGCCGGACAGGAAAATAATTATGGTTGTCGTTCAGTACAGACAGCGCGTGTATCTCAAACAATTGATAAAAGCGCGAGATCCCAAGGCGTTTGTCTTTGTAAAGGACGTCTACGACGTATTCAGCCGACCCACGTTTAACAGGAGCTACAAAACGAAATGAAAAGAAACTTTGTTTACCACCTCAGACAGTATCTGATAATATTTGCGGCAAGCCTTGCAACTGCGGTTGCGGTAGAGGTGTTTTTGCTCCCCACCAACACGATAGTGGGCGGCGTTTTGGGTATTTCCTCGATTTTGGACCTTTTGCTTACGCAGCTTTCCGTCTCCAAATGGTATTTTTCGGCGGGAATTTGGCTGTTGACGTTGAATATTCCAATCGTTATCTACTGCTTTTGCAAGTATCGCAAGCGTTTCGCGCTCAAAACGACGGTTTATCTGTTGTTGCTTGCAAGCGAATTGATTGTGTTCAGAGTGTGCAACGTCGCCAACCTCGTCAAGGGCATAATGGCTGACGAGAGCGGCACTCTCGATAACGTTTTGTACGTGTTGTTGGGCGGCGCGTTGCACGGCATTTCGTTGCCGTTGTTGCTTTCCGTCAACGCCTCCACGGGCGGCACCGATATAGTAGGGCTTATCGTACAGCGTTATTCCAAAAAGAGCAGCAGCGACGCGCTTCGCTTTATCTTGTTGGCAAACGCCATTGTGATAAGCGTTGCCTCCGTTGTGTTCGGCGTAGTAAATCGCAATGTCGGCGAAGCTCTAAATATGTTTATCTATTCGATTGCGGCATTGTTTGTGTGTCAGATAGTACAGGAAGCCATTTTCAAAGGATTTTCCTCCGCAATAGAGTTGGAAATCACCACGGAAAAACCCGACGAAATGACTCGCGCGCTTACGACCGAACTCAAACACGGGCTAACTTCCGTCAAAGTGGTGGGCGGGTACTCTCATCGCGAGAGGGAAATGATTTTGTGCGTAATTCACAAAGCCCAACTCGTAAAGGCGCGGCGTATCATAAATCACGTAGACCCAAACGCCTTTGCCTATGTTGAAAACGTAAAGGAAGTTATCGGCAAGGGATTTGCCAACAAGGAGATAGAACTCGAACAGGACGACGACGCGGTAAAACCGCAAGATGACAACGATAACAACTGAAAGGACTGCCCGTTGCGGCAGCCCTTTTTTGTCATTTGCTATGTACAAGAGAGTCAAGTCAACAGTTATTTGCAGCCGTGACCGAGAGAAATTCCGCCCGTGCAGAACAAAAGAGCCGTAAGCAGAATCAAGCAGCAGGGATTTACGTTAAGGCTGAAATTTTTGAGCTTTCCGCCGCAGCAGCACAAAAACAGGATAATGAGCAATATCCACGTGCAGTTGCAACCGCCGAAAGTCATACCGTTTCCGCAACCGCCTCCGCAGTTGCCGTTTCCGTCATAGCCGCCTTCGTTAAACATTCCGTTAAACATTTTTACCTCCATTCGCCGAAAATTTCGACTTTCGTATTTGACCTATTCAGTCTGTTTCACAATATGGTTTTTTCAAAAAAAGTGTTACCGTCGCGCTTTTGCGTTTGACATTTAATTGAATATGATTTACTATAACAACGAACGTTTTTCGTCGCAAAAGGCAGTTCGTTTTGCCGTATTGCGCCGTAAAACGATTTTGTAAACTTTGTTTTTCCGCTATGAAAATTCAACTTTCCGACAACTTCACCTACGGCAAACTTATGCGTTTTTGTCTGGGTCCGATACTGATGATGGTGTTCACTTCCGTGTATTCGGTGGTGGACGGCATTTTTGTGTCCAATTTTGCGGGGGACGTTCCTTTCAAAGCGGTAAATTACATTTTCCCCGTGATAATGATCTTGGGTGCGGTTGGGTTTATGTTCGGCGCGGGCGGCACCGCGGTAGTGTCCAAAACGCTGGGCGAGGGGGACAGGGAAAGCGCGAACAAATATTTCACGCTGATAGTAACCGTCACTTTTGCGGTGGGTACGGTGCTTGCCGCAGGCTTTTTCTTTTTACTGCGACCCATTGCGGGATTGATAGGAGCAACGGGCGACGTGTTGGTGGACGCCGTTGTCTACTCACGGATAATCATTGCGGCTTTGCCATTTTTTATGTTGCAGAACCTTTTCCAAAGTTTCTTTATGGCGGCGGAAAAACCTCATTTGGGATTTGTCTTTGCCGTTGTCAGCGGCATAACCAATATTGTGTTCGACGCGCTGTTTATCATAGGCTGTAAGATGGGCGTTGCGGGCGCGGCGTTAGGCACGGCTTTATCTCAGGCGGTGGGCGGTATCGCTCCCGTAATTTACTTTGCTTGTAAAAACAGAAGTTTGCTCCGTTTTGTAAAATTCCGCGTAAATTGGCGCGTGATAGGCAAGTCTTGCGTAAACGGCAGCAGCGAACTTTTGGGAAATATAGCTATGTCGTTGGTGTCTATCATCTACAATTGGCAGCTCACGCGCATTGTGGGAGCCGACGGCGTTGCGGCGTTCGGCGTGATAATGTACGTGCAATTTGTGTTTGTGGCGATATTTATCGGCTATTGTCTGGGAGTTGCGCCGATAGTGGGCTTCAATTACGGCGCAAAAAACAAAACGGAATTGCAAAACGTATTCAAAAAGTCAATGATCGTTCTCACCGTTACAAGCGTTGTTATGGCTGCCTCCGCGATAGCTTTGGCGGACGTCATCGCTTTGATATTCGTCAGTTACAGCAAAACGATCACGGAGATGACCGTTCGCGGAATGAGGCTGTACTCGATAAGTTTTTTATTCTGCGGGTACTGTATGTTCTGTTCGTCATTCTTCACGGCATTGAACAACGGTTTGATTTCCGCCGTGGTGTCATTCGGGCGAACGTTGGTGTTCCAATTGGTATGTATTTTCGTTATGCCTTTGATTTGGGGCTTGGACGGTATCTGGCTTGCCACGCCCGTTGCGGAATTTGTTTCGGTACTGTTGAGCTTGCTAATGTTTGCGGTCAACAACAAACGTTACGGATACGTTGCAATCAAAGAGAAAAAGTAGTATAATGTAGCCGTAACGTCGCGCAAGGCGCGTTTGCAAACTTTCTTTGCGCGGCAAAACGGAGGCGCGAACGTTTTCGCGTAGACGGCAAATGAGTTTTTGTGTAGGTTTTTCGCCCATATTCGACGAACATAGCCGCGTGTTGATTCTCGGCAGTTTTCCGAGCGTCAAATCTCGCGAAACGTCTTTCTACTACGGCAACAAACAAAACCGCTTTTGGGCGGTGCTTGCAGAGGCTTTCGGCGCGCCGTTGCCCGTAACGGTAGAGCAAAAGAAAAATCTTTGTTTGCAAAACGGCGTTGCGTTGTGGGATATAGTGGCGAGTTGCAATATCGAGGGTTCAATGGACGCCGATTTGCGCGACGTCACAACCGTAGACTTGCGCGTCGTGACGGACAACTGTCCCGTTTCCAAGATATTGTGTAACGGCGCGGTTGCCTACCGCCTAACGGCAGAAAACTACAACGGCTCGTTGCCCGTTGTGCGATTGCCGTCCACCAGCTCGGCTAACGTGAGATTTGATAAGTCGAGTTGGCTGAAACAACTAAGATAACAAGGAGAAAACTATGGACATCAACGAAACCAAAGCGGAATTTCTCGAAGTGTACAACAAATATATTCGCCGAGAGGGCGCGGATAAACTTTTGGAATATCTTCAAAACAACGACTTTTTCACAACGCCCGCGTCCGCGCGTTACCACCTTGCCGAGTACGGCGGCTTGTGTCAACATTCGCTCAACGTTTACAAACGTCTAAAAGCGTTGGTGCGTCAGGAGTACGGCGACGACTACGCCAAGGTGTACAGCGACGAAACTATCGCCGTTTGCGGCTTGTTGCACGACGTGTGCAAGGTCAACTACTATGTGACGGAAATGCGCAACGTCAAGGAAAACGGCGGCTGGGTTCAAAAACCGTTTTTCAAGGTGGAAGAGAAATTCCCTTACGGTCACGGCGAAAAGTCCGTTTTCATCGTGTCGCAGTACATAAAGCTCACTGCGGAAGAGGCTATGGCTATCAATTGGCATATGGGCGGTTTCGACGAACGAGTCAGGGGCGGCAGTTACGCGCTTAGCGAAGCTCTCGCCAAGTACAAGTTGGCGTTGCTGTTGCACGTTTCCGATTTGATCGCCACCTACCTCGACGAGGATCGCGCCTGACGTTCGCGGCAAATTTTGCGCGGACAAATCGTTTCAAATTTCGGCGCGCGTTTACGTAAAATTACAAACTAAAATAGCGAGATGGACAGTATATGAACAAAAAACTTTTGGACAGATTTTTGAGATATGTTGCGATAGACACCGAGTCGGTACCCGACGCGGAAAGTTTTCCCAGCAGCGACAAGCAAAAAAGGCTACTCGGTATGTTGTGCGAGGAGTTGCAAGAGTTGGGAGTCAAAGCGTATATGGACGATTACGGTTACGTTTACGCAAGGTTGCCCGCAAACGTTAAGAGCAATTACTCTTTGGGGTTCATTGCGCACGCGGACACTTCTCCTGCCGTGAGCGGCAAGGACGTTTTTCCCATCGTTACCCCCGACTACGACGGCGGCGACATTCCTCTTGCGGAGGGCAGAAAACTCTCTCCCGAAAGTTTTCCCGATTTGCTTAGTCACATCGGTCAAACGGTTATCAGCTCCGACGGCAGAACGCTGTTGGGCGCGGACGACAAAGCGGGCGTAGCCGAGATAATGACTCTTGTCGAAACGCTTGTTTCCCACCCCGAGATAAAACACGGCGCGGTGCAAATCGCCTTTACTCCCGACGAAGAAGTGGGGCGCGGAACGGACTTTTTCGACGTAAAGCGTTTCGGCGCGGACGGAGCCTACACGGTGGACGGCGGCGGTTTGGGCGAGTTGGAATACGAAAATTTCAACGCGGCTACTGCGAAAGTACGCGTAAAGGGGCTGTCGGTACACCCGGGAAGTGCCAAGGACGTTATGCTTAACGCCAATTTGATACTTATGGAATTGCAAAGTATGTTGCCCGTAGAGCAAAATCCCCGCTACACAAGCGGTTACGAGGGATTTTTCCACTTGGACAGTATGAACGGCAGTTGCGACGAGGCAACGGCAACTTACATAATACGCGATCACGATCGCGACAAATTTGAGCAAAAGAAAAAGCTGTTCGGGCAGATAGCGGAGTTTCTCAACGCCAAGTACGGCGCGCAAACCGTCACTGCGGAAATTTCCGACAGCTACTACAATATGAAAGACAAAATTTTACCGCACATTCACCTTGTGGAAAATGCCAAGTCGGCAATGGTGCGGGCGGGAGTAACTCCCAAAGTGGTACCCATTCGCGGCGGCACGGACGGCGCGCGTTTGAGTTACGAAGGGTTGCCTTGCCCCAATATTTTTACGGGCGGCTACAACTGTCACGGCAGATACGAATACGCAATAGGCGAAGAAATGGAAAAATGTCTGGAAGTACTGCTCAACATTGTGGACGTCTACAAAGATTTTGACAAAAGTAAAAAATAAGGTAAAAAGATTTATTCCGTTTCCTTTTGAACATATTCAACAAAACTAACGTTGTCGTCGCTTTCGACAACGTTTTTTATCGCTTGGGTTGTTCTTTCGGCTAAGTCCTTTTTCCTATTCGCAACGGAAAGCGTTTTGTCGGCGTAGATCGGCTCCAAAATCGTTATGTTTACTTTGGGTTTTTTCTTCATAGGTCTGCGTTTGGCGTATCGGTAAGTAACGGCGAACGGCACAACGGGTACGTCGGATTGAACGGCGTAGTGAAAACACGCCGACGGAAAGGGTCGTAAAAAAGTAGAGTAGGGCCAAATGGCGGCTTCGGGGTAGACGGTTACGCAATTGCCCTTTTTCAACAGGGTATCTACCGCGTTGGAAAGATTTGCCAATCCCTTTATTTCGTCGGGTAGCGGAAGCGCGCCGAGAGCCTTGGTAAAAAATCTTCCGCCCACAACCTCGACGGCTTCTTTGTTTGCGATAAAGTAGTTTCTTTTGGGTAGCGCGACAAACGTCGAGGCAAACATACAGTCCAAAACGTGAGAGTGGTTACCCACCAAAATCGCGCCGCCGCGTATCTTTTTTATGTTTTCTTTTCCTTTGACCTTGACTGAGCAGGCTATCCTCGGATAAATTCGGCACACAGGCACGGCTATCAGATAGTAAAACAAAAACTGCGCGCATCTGACAAAAATATTTCGCGGGATATATTTGTAGTCGTTGGGTATAGGAATTTCTTTTTTTATTTTGGTGTGCATAAAGCTATTCTCGTCAAGCGAAGAATAGTACTTTTTTTCACCCCATTTGACTTTTTTCATATTTATTTTTCTGTCCGCGAGTTGTCGATTGCCTCTTGGAACATTTCCAGCATTTTGTCTATGCAGTTGCCTATTTCAAAACGCTTTGCGTATTCCTCGTAGCGCAAGCTCATTTGCGCTTTTTCCTCAGGGTGTTCTATCCAATAATCGATCTTTTTTGTAAGATCTTTGTAGTCGCTTTGTTTGAACAGGCTCCTTTCGTCTAACGCAAATGATTTTGTGGCGGACTTGGCGGAATTGTTTATGACGGGAACGACGCCGCAGGACATCGCTTCGATACAAGCAATCGCCTCTATCTCCACGTCGCTGGGGTGTACGTACAAATCGCAGTAGTTTACCACCTTTGCAAGCTCGTCCTGCGTGAACAACTTCATAACGGGCGGATTTTTCAATCCTTGGGCGCACTTTCTCACTTTCTTTTCGTTGGGTCCGTTTCCTGCGAATATCAGTTGAATATCGTTGGCGTACTTACTGTTTTTGACGGCTTTTATCAGCAGATCGTGTCTTTTTTCTCTGCTGTATCTGCCCGTAAACAAAATGACGAATTTGTCTTGGAACTCTTGCGGTTTTTCCGTTCTTTCCTTGTGGTAAGTGGTGACGACGCCGTTGGAAATAACAAACTTTTTAGCTTTGTAGCGGTGTTTGTCCAATTCGTCGGCGATGAACTGCGACGGGCAGTGAATATATCCCACGTTTTTGTAAAACCGTCCGAAGCGCGCGTACAGGTATTCGTTGGCGAGTTTGGAGTCTTTCAGACACAAGTGGCTCGTCACGTTTTCGGGTTGACAGTGGAAAGCGGAAGTACACGGCACGTTGAGTTCTTTGCATATTTTTAACGCGGCTTTGCCCATTTTGAACGGCAAACAAATGTGTACCACGTCGGAGCCTTGTATGGCTTCTTTCAATATCTTTTTGTCGGGTATACCGAAATCCGCTCCGTTTGCTTTGGAAATATATTTGTCGAATATGCCGAAATGTCTTTTGGCAACGGCGTAATACTTCGGATTGACGCTTTCGTCGTTTTTCAAAGGAGAAACAACTCTCACTTCGTGTCCTTTGGCGGCCAAGCCGTTAATAAGGCGTTTTATAGTTTTGACAGTCCCGTTGTTTTCAAGACCCAAAACATCTGCAACAATTGTAATTTTCATAATTTTCTCAAAATGCGAGTGTGGTAAAGATAATTATAATAAAATTGCGTGCAAATGTAAATACCTTGACCGCAAAAACAGCCTGTTTATTTTATTTTTCCCGTATTTTGGCATAATTGCGCGCCGCACCAACCGCGCAAAAACCTGTTCGTCTTTTCGGTCAAAGAGGATACTTGCGCAAAATAAACGTTTTTTGTTGACTTTTGGAGCGTTGCTCGTATATAATTTATATAGTAAATATTTCGTCGAAACGACGGTAAGGAGAAACTATGAAATATTGCGCGCATTGCGGAAAGGAAATGGACGATAACGCCGTTATCTGTTTGAATTGCGGTTGCCGTGCGGAAACCCACAACGCCACAGCCGCCGCAGACCAAAAAGATTTGAGTCTTGCGGTAAAGATATTTATGATCATAGGCACCGTGATAAGCGGAATTGCCTTTTTGCTCCCTCTTGCGTGGACTATCCCGATGACGGTGTCGATCCGCCGCCGTTTGGACAAAAACCAACCGATAGGGATCGGCTTCAAGATCTGCGTGTTGCTTTTTGTAAGTACGGTTGCGGGCATACTGCTCTTTTTTGTCAAAACAGACGGCGTTGCGCAAGACAATAACGAATCCTCAAAAAATGCTTAACATTCAAAAAACCCCGACTTCGTAAACAAAGTCGGGGTTTTGTGTTGTAACGATTTCAGGCTTTTCCCGCGCTGCCCAGCACGTCGGTGATTTTGTGTTTTACCATTTCTTTCATCATTGCGCGGGCGTCGCCGAGGTATTGTCTTGGGTCGAAGTGAGAGGGGTTTTCCGCAAAGTGTTTTCTCACGGCGGCGGTAAAGGCAACGCGCAAATCGCTGTCGATATTTATTTTGCAAACAGCCATTTTGGCGGCTTTGCGCAGTTCGCTTTCGGGGATACCTATCGCATTGGGCATATCTCCGCCGTATTGGTTGACTATCGCGACCTTATCTTGCGGAACGCTGCTTGCTCCGTGCAACACAATGGGAAATCCGGGCAAACGCTTGCCGATTTCTTCCAGAATGTCCAAGCGGAGCTTGGGGTCTTGCCCGGGTTTGAATTTGTACGCGCCGTGGCTTGTGCCGATAGCGATGGCAAGGCTGTCTATGCCCGTTCTCGCAGTAAATTCTTCCACCTCATCGGGGCTGGTGAACAGCGCGTCCTTTGCTTCGACGTGTACGTCGTCCTCCACTCCGGCAAGTTTTCCGAGTTCCGCCTCTACAACAACGCCGTGCGCGTGAGCGTACTCAACGACTTTGCGCGTCAAAGCGATGTTTTCTTCCCAAGGTTTGGAGCTTGCGTCAATCATAACCGACGTAAATCCGCCGTCGATACTTGCTTTGCATATGTCGAAATCCGCGCCGTGATCGAGGTGCATTGCAATGGGAATATCCGTCGTTTCCACGGCGGCTTCCACAAGATGTTTCAGATACACGGGATTGGCGTACTTGCGCGCGCCTGCCGACACCTGCAATATCACGGGAGAGCGACATTCGTTGGCGGCTTCTACGATAGCTTGGACCATTTCCATATCGTTTACGTTAAACGCGCCTACGGCATAGCCGCCTTTGTAGGCTTTTTCAAACATTTCTTTGGTTGTTACGAGTGGCATTGTGATTCCTCCGACATAAATAGTTTTTATATAAGGCAAAATTGAATTTTATATCAATTTTTTATTGTTAGATATTGTCAAACTTTTCGCCTTGTGGTATAATCAAAAATGGTAGATTTGGACACCACGGAGTCATTCGACTCTATGGATATTGTACCACAATACGTATTTTTAGTAAAGAAGTATTGCAAAACCAACTAAAAATTTTTTGGAGGTATTCTCACAATGGCACAGAAAAAAGTAAGAGTTGCAATCAATGGCTTTGGACGTATCGGACGTCTTGCGTTCCGTCAGATGTTCGGCGCAAAGGGTTATGAAATCGTTGCTATCAACGATCTTACCAGCCCCAAGATGTTGGCACACCTCTTGAAGTACGACACGGCTCAAAAGCGTTACGAGCTTGCAAGCACAGTCAGCAGTACCGAACCCGTTTTGTCCGAGGACGGCAAAAAGGTAGTTACTCCCGGTACGCTCACCGTAAACGGCAAAACCATCAACATTTACGCCGAACCCAAGGCGGAAAAACTTCCTTGGAAGAGGCTCAGAGTAGACGTGGTGTTGGAATGTACGGGAATTTACACAACCAAAGCGAAAGCTCAGGCTCACATTGACGCGGGCGCAAAGAGAGTTATCATTTCCGCTCCCGCAGGCAACGATCTGCCCACAATTGTTTACGGCGTAAACGAAGGCACGTTGAAGCCCACCGATACAATCATTTCCGCGGCAAGCTGCACAACAAACTGCCTTGCTCCTATGGCGAAAGCTCTCAACGACTATGCGCCCATTCTTTCCGGTATTATGACAACGGTTCACGCCTACACGGGCGACCAAATGGTGCTTGACGGACCTCACCGCAAGGGCGACCTCCGTCGTGCGCGCGCGGCGGCTTGCAACATCGTTCCCAACTCCACGGGAGCGGCGAAAGCTATCGGACTCGTTATCCCCGAATTGGACAAGAAACTTATCGGCAGCGCGCAACGCGTTCCCGTTTGCACGGGTAGCACAACGATCCTCGTTGCGGTTGTCAAGGGTCACGACATCACCAAGGAAAGCATAAACGCCTATATGAAGAGCGTACAAAGCGAAAGCTACGGCTACAACGAAGACCCCATCGTTTCCAGCGACGTTATCGGCGAAACTCACGGTTCCATTTTCGACGCAACGCAAACAATGGTGCAGAAGTTGGACGACGACACCTATCAAGTGCAGGTTGTGGCTTGGTACGACAACGAAAACAGCTACACAACGCAAATGGTGCGCACAATCAAGTACTTTGCGGAACTCTGCGAGTAATTTTCGATTGCTACCGTCGGTAACGCGGTGAATAGTTCAGACTGAAACCAACCTCCTTTGCGAGGTTGGTTTTTGCACAGCCGCAAGTTGTCGTCTTTTGCTTGCGTCAGTCTGTCTGTTTTTGCGCAATGGCAAAGAAAGTCGCAGTAAAATTTTTTACAAATAGAATTGACAATGCTGTGCGAATTTTGTTATAATAATGAGGCGAGGGAAAATGGATATACAAAAAGAATTTGACGCTATTTTTGAAAAATCCGCCGATTTTTACTTCGCGGACGGTAAAAACGGACCTGTTGCGATAAAATTGATTCAACAGAACGTTCAGTACGTTGCTACGCCAAGCAACACCGCGTCGATATGCAACAACTGTTTCGGCAATTCCGAAGTCAAGTGCGTGTTGCTCAACAGCGGTTTGCAAAGTATCGGGGCAAAGGCTTTTGTCAATTGCGCTTCTCTTAAAAAAGTATGGATACCCAAAACGGTTACCGAGATAGAAGAGGACGCATTTGTGGGTTGCGTGAACGTCGAAATTTTTTGTGAGGGCGAACCCGTAGAGGGTTGGGTGGACAAAGAGTACGACGAGCAAACTTACGCGCCCGATCCGTATAATTTTCACCGCGGCGGTGGTGACGATTCCTACATAATCGTTATCAAACACATCGTAAAAAACTACAATCCCCTGCGCCGTCCGTTGTACACGAACGTTTCGGCGGAAGATTTTCTCAAAAGGGTGCAACTCGGCTGAAATTTGTCGCGCCCGTGAAATTTTTTCTCGGGTGTAGTCAATAAATATTGGTACACAATAAAATACATAGGAGAAAACGGAGATACATTATGAACTATTTTGTTTTGGGTATGATAGTAATTACCGTTTTGCCTATCCTGATAGGCATAATTATGGGACTTATCCGCGGAATAAAGCGTTCCGTTGCGCGCATTGTGACTATTGTCGTGTGCGCGGTCATAGCGGGGCTTCTTTGCGGAGTTGTGGGCAACGCCGTTGTAAAAATCGAAATCGAAGAGGGCGTAACGGTGTTGCAGTATATGTGCGATATGGTTACGGAGGCAATGCAAGGAGTTGACCTTAGTCAAATACTTGTGCCTTTCGTACAGGGCATAGTAAACGTGATCGTGTTTGTTCTGCTGTTTGCCGCATTGCTGTTTCTCACTTGGATCATTGTCGCGCCAATCTGCAACGCAATTATACGCCGCGGAGAAAAGCGCAAGGTAAAACCCGTCAAGAAACACAGATTGATAGGCAGTCTTTTAGGTGCCGTGCAAGGCTTTGCGGTGGCGATAGTTGTTTGTATGGCGTTATCGGGACTGTTGACGAATTTGGGCAAATTGTCCGCATTGGCGAGCGACGTTAGCGGAACCGTTCCCGAAACGGCTGCCGTGCAAAGCGAGTCCGCTCCGTCCGAGGAAGAACCTGCCCCGTCCGAGGAGGGCGCATTGCAAATTCTCGATATGCTTGCCGAGTACGGAGAAAGCGGCGTAGCCAAGTTCTACAACGGATTGACTTCCAAACCTTTCCAATGGCTGACCACCGTTACCACGGAGGAGGGCGAAAAGACCAACCTGCCCGATTTGGTAGACGGCTTGTGCGGCGCGTCTGAAATGGCTAAGGAAATGATAAAGTTGGGCGATTTCGACTTCGAGGAGTTGTTGCGCACGGGTGAATTTGACGAACTCGACGAGATTTTTGCAAGACTTGACGAAATAAAAAACGGAATGTCCGATGGCTCGCTGAAAACGCTGGACATTTTGTTGAATTCTTTGAGCGACGCGTTTGATCTGCCCGTCGATTTGGCTTCGCTGGATATAGGTTCCGTCGAATTTATCAAAGAGGGCGAAGTAATTCACGATTTGTACTACTACACCACACAGAACTCGTTGACGGTAGCGGACGCGGAAAATATAGTAAAAAAAGTAGGCGAAAGTCAATTGATACTTCCCGTTGTGGAAAGCGTTGGTTCCGTCGTTGCGGACAGCCTGACAGACGAGCAGAGTGCTTTGATACAGTCGGCGTTGGAAAACATCGAACAACAGCAAACCCTTTCGCCCGACAAAATCGAATCTCTTCACAGAATTTTCGGTTAAATATTTTGAATAAAAGCGCGTTCCGTGTTCGGGACGCGCTTTGTCGTTGCGCTTACAGACAGTAACGTTGTTAAAAACGATTTTGCACACAACGGTTTTTGTTTGCGGTTTGACGACGGTTTTCTGTTTTAACAAACTCGCCGTCCGTTCACATACGGGCGGTTTTTTCTATAAAATTTTCCGTTGCTATTGAACGAATACAAA
Source organism: uncultured Clostridia bacterium (assembly GCA_947625115.1). Taxonomy (GTDB): domain Bacteria; phylum Bacillota; class Clostridia; order Christensenellales; family CAG-314; genus Fimimonas. The sequence goes on from CANQND010000007.1 coordinate 46,617, forward strand.
ATATATGCTATAATATAAAATAAATCGACGCCGTTTTGCCAAAGCGGGCGGCGCAAACTTAAACGCACAAGGAGCATATAATGACGGTAATAGACATTATCGAAAAGAAAAAAATCGGAAAAGAACTTACCAAAGAGGAAATATACTTTTTCGTAAACGGTTTTACCTACGGAACAATCCCCGACTACCAGATGTCCGCGCTTTTGATGGCTATTTTGCTTAACGGAATGACGGACAGAGAAACGTTCGATATGACGGAAGCTATGTTGCGAAGCGGCGACGTGGTGGATATGTCCGCGTTGGGCGGAACGGTGGTGGACAAACATTCCACGGGCGGCATAGGCGACAGCACGACGCTCGCGCTTGCTCCGATACTTGCCTGTTGCGGTGTTTACGTCGCAAAGATGAGCGGCAGAGGCTTGGGCTTTACGGGCGGAACGATAGACAAATTGGAAAGTATTCCCGGCTTCGATACGGCGTTGTCCGAAAGCGAGTTCTTCGACGTGGTAAAACGCGTCGGTTGCGCGGTTATCGGTCAAACGGCAAATCTTGCCCCCGCCGACAAAAAAATCTACGCCCTTCGCGACGTCACGGGTACGGTAAACTCCATTCCGTTGATATGCGCAAGCATAATGAGCAAAAAATTGGCAAGCGGTTCGGATACTATTTTGTTGGACGTCAAGTACGGAAGCGGCGCGTTTATGCCCGACCCGCAAAGCGCGTTGGAACTTGCTTCCAAAATGGTTGCCATAGGAACGATTGCGGGCAAACGTATAGGCGCGCTTATCACCGATATGCAACAGCCTTTGAGCGATCACGTGGGCAACAGTCTGGAAATCATCGGCATAGTGGACGTTCTTCGCGGCAAAAAGAACCGTTTGTACTACGAAATACGAGAAGTCGCTTTGCGTTTGTTGGCTTTGACGGGCAAGTACACCCTCGCCACGGCGGAAGAGGCTTTCCAAAACGCCATTGACAGCGGCAAGGCCCTTGCCAAATTTGCGGAAATGGTCGAGGCGCAACACGGCGATCCCGATTACATTTTGCACCCCGAACTTTTTGAAATAGGCGCGCAAGAACTCGTCGTCGCCGAAAAAGACGGTTACGTAACGGCTATGGTCGCGGCGGATATAGGCAGAGCGGTAACGTATTTGGGCGGCGGACGTATGACAAAGAGCGACGTTATCGATTTCTCCGTGGGAGTGATTATGCACGTGGCGATAGGCGACAAAGTGCGCAAGGGCGACGTTTTGTGCGAGGTTTTCCACAACGACGGCAGAGGTCTGCAAGAAGCGAAAAGGCTTATTCGCAACGCGATAACCTTGGGCGACGAAAAGCCCGCCGAACACAAGATCGCCTACGCCTACGTTGGCAAAGACGGAGTGGAACTGTACTGATGGCGCAGACGAATATCCTTATCAACTACTACAATTTCGACGGCGAATGGGCGCGCCCACATCTCGAAAAATTACTGAAAAATCGACCCCGTGTGTTGATTTTGCCCCTTGCCTATCGTGAAAAGCAGGCGTGGGACAACGAAAGTTGGCTGTGTATCTACGGCAAACACGGCGAAAAATACGGTAACGTTATTCGCCCGTTTTTGGCGTACGGCTACGGCGAGGAAGAGCTTGATTGGCTTAACCCCTACTCCGATAGCGATTTTCTTTCGCAGGTGGAGCAAGCGCAAATGCTTTTCTTTACGGGCGGTATGCCCGAAAAAGCCATTGCCCGTTTGGCGGATTTGGGCTTGACAAAGGCGGTGGAAAATTTTGACGGGATCGTTGCGGGCGCGTCGGCAGGCGCGATGTTGCAACTTGACCGCTATCACATAACTCCCGACGACGACTACGACGAGTACGGCATTTGGCGCGGCTTGGGATTGGTGAAAGGTTTCGACCTCGAAGTTCACTATCTCGCCTCTCCTTTGCAAGAAGAATGTGCCTCTCGCGCTCATCGCGAACACGGTTTGCCCGTCTACAAAATGTGGCACGAGGGCGGTTTGTTGGTACAAAACGGCGTCGTTACGGTTATGGGCAAGGTGGAGCGTTAGCGGCAAAATCGCCTTTTTACAAAAGTTAAAAAATTTTACGTAATAAAACGCTTTTTAATTTTGTGTCGAAAAAAATCTGAAAAGTGTTTTATTCTTTTATTTACAATTATTGTTTTGTATGATATACTGTTTTGCGTATGGTGCAAATGCGCCAAAAAAATCCTATCAAAGGAGTAAGTAGTGTATATGAAAACTTTCAAAGGCGGTTTTCATGTGCCGGACAGAAAGGACCTGACGGCGGGAGTGAGCATCGAAGATATGCCCGTTGTTACCGATTACTTCGTTTCGGTGTCACAGCACATAGGAAAACCAGCGCAACCCGTTGTAAAGGCGGGAGATGAAGTTGTCGAAGGACAGTTGATTGCCGAGGCAAACGGCTTGATTTCGGCAAATATTCATTCGCCCGTCTGCGGCGAGGTTGTGGAAATAGTCAAGCGCAAAAACGCGCAGGGCGCGCTTGTCGATTGTATTCACATAAAGTCCAACGGCAAGCAAGACAAGTTTACGTTGCCTCCTTTGGCGGCGTTCTCCGCGGTAAAAACGGACGGCGACGTTTCGTACGAAAGCGTCACTTCCGAACAGATCGTGGAGCGTATTCGCGAGGCGGGTATCGTCGGTATGGGCGGAGCGGGTTTTCCCACGGCGGTAAAATTGCAGCCGAAAGACCCCGTTGACAGTCTTATCATAAACGCCGCCGAATGTGAACCGTATCTCAACTGCGACAATCGTCTGTTGATTGAGCGTACGGCAGAGTTCCTTGCGGGCGTACGTCTGCTTGCCAAGGCGATAGGCGTTACCAACGTCTACATAGGCATAGAGGCAAACAAGCAGGAAGCCTACAACAAACTTCTGGAACAATCGGGCGTTATTGCCGACTCCAAAGAAGCGTTGCAAAACCGCAAAGAGGGCGACATAGTAGTCGTTCTGCTCAAAGCAAAATATCCGCAAGGCGCGGAAAAAACGCTAATCAAGGCTTGCCTCAACCGCGAGGTACCCGTAGGCGGTCTGCCCGCCGCAGTGGGTTGTATCGTGGACAACGTAGGCACGGCTTACGCCGTGTGGGACGCTGTGGTAAACGGTGTAACGCTTCACAAACGTCTTATGACGGTAAGCGGCGACGGCATTGCAAATCCCAAAAACCTCGAAGTTGCAATCGGTACTCCGTTGTCGGCTGTGGTGGAACTTTGCGGCGGGCTGCGCGAAAACACCGTAAAACTTATCAGCGGCGGTCCGATGATGGGGTTCAGCCTTATGGATTTGGACGTTTCCGTTTCCAAGACGGATAGCGGCTTTTTGGCGTTGACGGATAAAGAAGCGAGTTCTTTGTTGCCCACGCCCTGTATCAATTGCGGACGTTGCGCGGCGGTATGCCCGATGAAACTTATGCCGATGTACATCGACTTTTACACGACCGTCGGCGACACCGAAAATGCCGTCAAGTACGGCGCGCTCAACTGCTTCGAGTGCGGCACGTGCGCCTATGTGTGTCCTGCCAAACGCCCGATAGTGCAGAGCGTTCGACTTACCAAAATCAAAGCAAAGGAGAAAAAATAGTATGGCTAACTACATATATTCGAGTTCTCCGCAAATAAAATCTCCGCGTACCACTCGTCGGATAATGATCGACGTTTGCATTGCGTTGCTTCCCGCGTGCATTGCAGGCTGTATCCTTATGGGAACCGCCAACTTGGCTTACGCTTCGCTCGGCGCGCTGTCCTTTATGCACCTTGCCATTTGTTGCATAACGTCCGTTGCGTCCGAGTGGATATTCTTGCTGTGCTGCAAAAAGCCCTTTAAGCAGATACTCAAAGAATTTGACTTTACCTCTCTTGTTACGGGTATGCTTATCGGAATGAATTTGTATCCCACTTCCAAGTGGTACGTAGGCATTTTTGCAAGCATATTTGCCATAGTGGTGGTAAAAATGCTGTTCGGCGGTACGGGCAAAAACCTTGTGAACCCCGCCATCGCGGGCAGAGTTTTCGCGTTTATCGCATTCGGAGCGGCGTTCGGCGGCGTTATGCACTACGCCAACCCCAATTTGCTCGGCAATCCCGTTGAGATAACTTCCGCCATTTCGCACGGAAAGGTCACCGCGGGCGCAACGCCTTTGCAAGTACTGCTGGGCGGAACAAGCGTGCAGAACGCAACGAGTACTTTGACCAATCTCGATTTGTTCCTCGGAACGGGCGTTGCGGGTTGCATAGGCGAAACGTGCAAACTCGCGCTCATCGCGGGCGGTGTTTACCTCGTTATTCGCGGCGTGCTTAACTTCCGTTGGCCCATTGTGTACATCGCAACGACGGGGTTGGTAACGGTGCTTATCACTTGGATAGAAAGCGGCTTCAACTCCGACGGCAAATTTATTCCGTCATTGCTTGGTGACGCAAGCAGATTTGCAGACGCGTGGAGCGTGTTCCTGCCGAGCATTTTGAGCGGCGGACTTATTCTCGGCGCGATATTTATGGCTACGGACTACGTTACAACTCCCAATACCAAATTAGGCAACTACATCTATTTCGCGTTTTTGGGCGTTTTGACGGCGGTTTTGCGCAAGGCGATCAAGGGAGAAGCGGTGTCCTTTGCAATTTTGCTCGGCAACCTGCTCGTTCCCCTGTTTGATTTGTACATTCGTCGCAAGCCTTTCGGCTACGTAAAGCCCGAAAGAAAACCTCGCAAAAAGGTTGTCAAACAACCCGCGTCGGACGAAACCGTAGTAAAGGAGGGTGAGTGATATGTCGGAAAAGACCAAAAAACCTGCTAATCCCGCGCTTATCGCCGCCGTAAAAGCGGTAGCCGTGTTGGTGTGCATATGCGTGGTTTGCGTGGCGTTGCTCGCCGTATTAAACGAAGTTCTGTACATTAGCGACGACGAACGGCTTGCGCGCGCAATGAGCAAAATTTACCCCGACTACGAACTCGATACCGAGTTCAGCGCAGATTTGAATAACACAAACGCGCCTGACGGACAAATAAAAAATGTTTATAGATCTCGCGACGGAGCGTACATAATCGAAGCTTTGGGAAAAGGCGGTTATCAAAACGGTTCCGTTACTCTTTACGTTGTCGTCAAGAGCGACGCAACGATATTCGGTTGGGCTGTAAAGGAAAACGACAAGCAGTCCTATATCGACCGCGTACCCGCCACTGCCGGCAAGACTTGGTACGTCGGCAGACGAGTGGACGAAGATCTCCAATTGGATATGACGGGCGCAACGGTGGCAATGACTTCCACGGCAATCTACAACGCGGTCAAAACGGCGGCTTGGTATTGCCTCAACACCGAAAGCGTCAAAAACGAACTTGGCTTGATAGACAAAGTTGCTCTCGCGACAGACGTCGTTAAGCAACTGTTGGGCGAAGAATATGCCGACTACAAGTTCTCCACTGCAAATATTCACCAAAACGCAACGGTGGCGGCAGATGATCCCGCGGAGCAACCCGTTAAATTTATGGATCTGATCTCTCCCGCGGACTATCCGTTGGCTTACTTGCTTGTCGGAGAAAAAGCGGACAGCGATAACGGCATTATGGCTTACGTGTACGGCAACGAAGACGCTTACGAGGCGGTCGCCGTCAAAGAGAACGGAACTGTCGTTTCGACAAGCGGTATGGAGGAAAAAGCCGAACTGTTGCAAAGCATAACCGACCACAGGGTAATTGCCGTTAAGATAGGCAATCAAATGCGCTATGCCGTTATTCACTCCTACGTGGAAGATGGCGACAACGTTAAGTACACCGTTTCCGGTTTGAAGTTCGCCTCATATCCGAACTCCTATATACTCGAAGTGGTGGTAAAGGGCGTCGATTCAAAAGGCACTGTTCAATCGGTAACGGCGACGGTGAGCGGCTTTGTGAGCGGTATGCCGAGCGAAAGCAATGCGAACGTGCTGTTAACTCAACTTAACGGCGCAACTGCCGACACGGTGTTGGAACTGTACACTTCCCACAAGGCAAGCGGCGCAACCAACTCTTCGGATATAATTGCGGCTGCCGTTTTGGCGGTACTCAACGACTTCGACGCAAAACTTGCGTCGGGAAATTAAGGAGGACGCAAATATGAAATTACAAAGATTTAAGGAAATTGCTCTTGACGGAACCGTCCGTCAAAACCCCACTCTCCGTCTTGTTCTCGGCACATGTCCTACGCTCGCCCTTACAACGGCGGCTATGGACTGCCTCGGAATGGGCGCGGCGGTAATATTTGTGTTGGTGTTCAGCAACCTGATAATTTCGTTGTTGCGCAACGTCATTCCCGACAAAGTGCGTATCCCCTGCTTTATCGTTATCATAGCGACGTTTGTTACCGTGGTATCGATGTTCATCGAGGCGTTTTTGCCCTCGCTGTACGAAAGTTTGGGTATGTACCTTGCGTTGATAGTAGTCAATTGCATAATTTTGGGACGTGCGGAGAGTTTTGCAAGCCACAATCCCGTGTTGGATTCCGTCTGCGACGGCTTGTTTATGGGAATTGGCTTTACTCTTTCCATAACTCTTATGGGAATTGTCCGCGAAGTACTCGGCAAAGGAACTCTTTTCGGAGCGACGCTTTGGAACTTCAAAATCGAATTTTTTGCCAAACCCGCAGGCGCGTTCCTCACTTACGCTTTGTTTATTGCCATCTTCAACGTGTGCTATAACGCGGTGGAGCGCAAGCTCAAACACAAAGCGGGCGAACAAAAACACAAGGCGGAAGTCGCCGCGGAAAATACAGCGGCTAAGGAGGCATAACTATGGACGTATTCGGAATTATTGTAGCTGCGCTTTTTGCAGATAACTTTGTTCTCTCACAGTTTTTGGGAATATGCCCTTTCCTCGGTGTTTCCAAAAAGATCAGCTCGGCGGCGGGAATGGGTCTTGCCGTTACCGCGGTTATGGTCATCACCTGCGCGATCACTTACCCCATCTACACGTTCTTGCTTGCTCCTATGGGGTTGGAATATCTGAGCATTTTGGTGTTCATCTTGTTGATTGCCTCTTTGGTACAGATACTTGAAATGGTGCTGAAACGTTTCAGCCCGGGGCTGTACTCCGCAATGGGAATTTACCTCCCCTTGGTAACTACCAACTGCGCGATACTCGGTATCGCCAAGATAGTTACCGCAACGGTAACCTCTGCCGAAGAAGCGGGTTATTCGTTCGGCGAGGTGTTCTTCGGTCATTACGTAAAAGTAAATATGGCACTCGGCTACGGCGAGGCGGTTTTGAGCGGACTGTTCTACGGGTTGGGATTTACTCTTGCAATAGTTTTGCTTGCAGGTCTGCGCCAAAAGGCGGACAAACTGCACGTGGCAAAGGCTTTGAAAGGTTTCCCGATAACGATGCTTGTCGCTTGCTTTATGGCAATGGCATTCTATGTGTTCACGTTGATTTAAGGAGGTTGTAATGACAAACTTGATTCTTGCAGTAGGACGCGAATTTCAGTGGACAACCGTGCTTGTTGCATTGGCGATAGCATTTGGGTTTTCTCTCGTGTTGGGAATACTGATTTTGCTCATCAACAAGTTTACGCAAGTTAAGGAAGATCCGCGCATAAAGGAAGTGGAAAAATGTCTTGCGGGCGCAAATTGCGGCGCGTGCGGTTATCCCGGTTGCGCAGGTTTCGCCAAAGCGTTGGTGGAGGGCAAAGCCAATCTCGATAGTTGCGGACAAACCCCCACAGACAAACGTATCGAAATAAGCAATATCTTGGGTATAGAAGTTAGCGGCAATGCCGAACCGACGATCGCCGTTGTAGGCTGCTCTGGCGGCGTTAAATGCCAAGACAAGTACGAATATCAAGGCTACGGAGATTGCGTCAGTCAGAATTTGCTTGCGGGCGGCAGAAAAGCCTGCGAAGTGGGTTGTATGGGCGCGGGAAGTTGCGTTGACGCTTGTCCCTACCACGCAATCGAATGTCGCGAGGGTTATGCGCACGTCGATCCCGAACTGTGTCGCAGTTGCGGACTGTGTATCCAAACCTGTCCCAAGAGCCTCATCAAGCGCGTACCCGTTTCCGCAAAGGTGTATGTGGCATGCTCCACGCAGTGTCGCGGCAAGGACGTTATGTCCAAGTGTCAGGCGGGTTGCATTGCTTGCGGCAAATGCGAGCGTAACTGCCCCGTCGGCGCGATACATCTTGTCAACAACGTACCAATCATCGATTACAGCAAGTGTATCCATTGCTACAAATGTTTGGAGGGTTGCCCCCGTCATTGCATAAAATACGTGTATCCCGAGGACGTGCCAAACAGCAGCGAAACCGCCGAACAGGCAAAATAACACTCAAAAAAACAAAGCAGCCGCCTTTTGCGTGGCTGCTTTTTGTTGTTATTTGGCAAATTATGTGCTAAAATTATATAAATCGGTTGTACGTCGGGTTTGTTTCGTTGCGCAAAGACGGTGACGAACAACGCGTCAAAGCCGTCGTTTCGGCGTATGCCGTCGCTTTTAAGAGTAACAACTCGTGCTGACGGCGGTTTCCACGAGGCGAACCGCGCAGTTGCGTAAACGGCTTTTGCACAAACAAAAGGAGCTATTATGTATAAATTTTTCGCTTATCTCAACAGAATGAAGTATATCAACCGCTGGGGGCTTATGCACTCCAATATGACGGAAAACATAATGGAACACAGTCAGCAGGTAGCGGTTGTGGCGCACGCTTTGGCAACCATATCCAACGTGTATTTCGGCGGAAATCTCAATGCGGACAAAATTGCCGTCAAAGCGTTGTTTCACGAAACGAGCGAGGTTTTGACGGGCGATTTGCCTACGCCCATAAAATATTTCAACCCCGAAATTCGCGACGCTTACAAAAGTTTGGAGCATTACAGCAACGAGCGGTTGCTTACTCATTTGCCGAAAGAACTTGCCGATAGCTATGCCGAGATAATCAACGACGCCGACAGCGTAGAACATCGATTTGTTAAGTACGCGGACAAGATTTGCGCGTATATCAAATGTCTTGACGAACTCAAAATGTCCAATTCGGAGTTCTCCAAGGCGGAAAAGACCATTCTCGAAGAAATTCGCGCCTACAACAGCCCCGAAGTAGATTACTTTTTGGATAACTTTATCGAGGCGTACAAGCTCACTTTGGACGAATTGGAAGAATGATAGAGTTCAAAGACGTGCATTTGCAATATCCCTACGACGAGTTTGAACTGCTCAAAGGCGTAAGTTTTACGTTTACCGACGGCATAAACGTTTTGCTTGCCGATACGCAAAGCGGCAAAACGTCAATTTGCAGGCTTTTGCTCAAAGAGGTATCGGCTACAAGCGGTCGGATATATGTGGACGGCAAAGAAATAAGCAGTATTACAAATGCCAACTTGGATATACTTTATTTGCCGAACAACCCCGTTTTTTTCGAGAAACGCAGCATATTGTATAATATTGCGTATCCCCTCAAAGTACGCAAGGCAGACAAACGCCAACGCCTTGCAATCGCTTTGCAAAGGGCGGAAAGGTTCGGGTTTGACGTAAAGGAACGGGTGAACAAACTGTCTTTGGAACGGCGCAAAATTCTCGCTATCGCCCGCGGGACGACGGTAGAGCGCAAAATCGTTATTTGGGACGATTTTTTTGAGGGGTGTTCGCCTGATTCGGTAAGAAAGGCGTTTTCGTTATTTAACGCTACGCATATTTGCGTAACGTCGGATCCGAAATTGGCTATGGGTAACGCAGTGGTGTTGGACGGCGGAAAAACGGTGTTTCAGGGAAACGCCGAAACCGCCCGTCAAAAGGTGCAAGCTCTGCAATGGCTTGCAGACAGTTTAAGGAGTAATTGATGGCACAGGATTTTTTTGACGAAGAATACGAAAAAAAGCAAAAAGAACAACAAAGTCAGCAGCCGCAGGGATCGCCCGACGATTGGTACAGCCGTCCCGCGCCCGAACGCGCCAAGTCGAGCAAAAGACCGCTTTATATCGTACTTTTGTGCGTAGCGTTGATAGCGTGTTTTGCTTTGGGTTGGTTGCTCTGTTCGGTATTTCAATCCATATCGCACAGCACCGCGGACGACGCGGACGACATTCTCGATTCCGTCGTGCAGTATCTCAAAAACAACTACTATCGCGACATAAGCGAAGAGAAATGGGTCAATGCGGTTGAGGCTTCGGGAACCGCGCTTATGCAATATGCGGGGGATCGTTTTTGTCAACTTATGTCCCCGCAAACGTACTACGATTTTTGTAATCCCACGGCAACTGCCGTCAACGAGATTTTCGGAGCGTCTTTCTTGGTAGAAGAGAATATGGGTTTGTACGTGTCCTCCGTTACCGCCGACACTCCCGCCTACGGCGTATTGCAAAGCGGCGACATAATTTTGAAATTGAGCGATATGCGCACAAAGGCGGGCGCGCCTCCCGTTGTGGACGGAGAAACTTTTGACGAAATCGTGTTTTCCGAGTGGTCGTACACTGCGATAAAACAGATTATGGAAAGAACCTATTCCGCAACGTTCTGTTTTTTGCGTAAAAACGAAACTTCCCCTGCCGACTACGAAATTTTGTCTGCGCCGATAAGGCGCGCGGCGTTGCCCGTTCTCAACAGCAACTACCAATACAATTTTATCGAGTTCTATTTCGGCAGAAATTACACAAACATTTCTACCGAAACCAACAAACCCGTCGGAGCGACGGTAACTACCGAGCAACTGCGATGCCTGACGGAATTGCCTCCCGATACGGGATATATACGCATAAATGAATTTATGGATTACGTCAACGAGGAGGACGAAAAGGTTTCGTCGAGCAGCGAATTTGCCGAAGTTATGCGTTTGTTCAAGACTCTCGGGTTAAAACATCTGGTGCTTGATCTGAAAGGCAACCCGGGCGGAAACGTAGAGTACGTAAGCGAAATCGCCTCGATGTTGATAACGGACGCTCATCTGACGGACGCTCAAAAGGCGCAATTGAAAAATTCCGACGGGGAGTTGCTCATCACCTATCTCGATATGCCCAAGCCCGCCCATATGCGACAGAACGAGTACAGGGCAAGCAGTTATGCGTACTACTTCGACGCACCCTCCGCAGAAATTTGCGACATAGCGGTGTGGACGGACGGCAACAGCGCAAGCGCGAGCGAGTTGCTCACGGGTTGTCTGCGCGACTACAAGACGGCGGTGCAAATGGGCGTGACGACCTACGGCAAGGGCATTGCTCAAACGTGGGCGGAACTTCCTTTCGAGGGCAACGTGACGGACATTCACAACAACGTTATTTCGTTCCCGTGGGCGGTGTACTACACTTGCGCAAGTTATTATTCGCCTTTGGGAATAAATATTCACGGCAAGGGTTACACGCCCGAAAGCAAGTACAACCGCCTTGAAAGTTACGAACAGCTAATGAACGCCGTAAACGAGTATTGGGGATAAACCCCGTCAGTAAACAACAAGCCGACTTCTTGGCGGAAGTCGGCTTTCGCTTTGTTCTGTTACCGTTAAAACTTTTTTATTGTTTGTTGTACCAATTGTCGTAAAACCAATAGAGTTTGTGTTTTACTTCCGCGTCGGCAATGTTGTCTATCGGACGGAAAAATTCCTGCGAAGCGGACGACGGAGTTTCAAATTTGTAACCCTCGTCGTTTGTTTGCGCGTTTTCGCTTTGCGGCGCGTTTGCCGAGCCGTCGGGAGCAGCCGCTTTGCCGAAGAGGTTGCTTGCGAGGTTCATAACGGCGGGGTTGGACATTATCTCAAAAATTGCCCCCGCCCTGTCTTGTTGCGTACAGGAACTGTCCGACAGTTTTTGCGCGTTATGTATTATGTTTTTCACGTCGTCGGATAAAATATCCGTCAAACCTATTTGCGGGGGAGCGGCGCGCGGTTGCGAGTCGTTATCTTTGCCGAGCAGTTGCCACGCTAACAGGATCAACGCCACTGTGGACAAATTCATACGCGCAAAACCCCCTTTTTGTAATCATTACATTATATGCCGACATATAATTTATAGTAACAACTAAATTACAAGGAGTTTTTTACTATGTCCTACAACAAAGACGATCCGCGCAATATATTTGTCAACCAACGCAACGGTTACAGCGAAACGCCCAAACGATCCGATCAACGTACGGAAAACGAACCGCAACGCAACGAGCAAAACAAACCCGACGACTACCAAAGCAAGGTGGAGGAAATGAAGCGTCTTGCCGCCAAGTACGAGCGCGAGGGTGAGGGACAATTGGTGCGCGACATCGTAAACAACGTTATCGAACAAAAGGCTCGCGGACAACTTTCCAACGAGCAGTTGATAGCGTTTGCAAACAGAATACGTCCGTTGCTCAATGCCGAACAGCGTACTCGTTTGGAAGCTCTTTTGAAAGAATTGTTGCAGCTTTGACGCATTACCCCATATCGAACAAATCGTTTGGCGTTATGTCGAACAGATTGCACAAAAATATGATTTTGTCGTAGTCGAGCTGTATCAAGCCTCTTTCGTATTCGCTGTAATCGGATTGATATTTGTGCATTGACTCGGCAACTTTTTGTTGAGTCATACCTTTCGCTTTTCGAGCCGTTCTCAAATTTTCTCCCACTTGTTGAGCTACCGTCATTTTGTGTTTCTCCTTTGGATTAGAATGTGCATTTACATGTAAAATTTATACAAAAAAAAGAAGCGCGCCCGCGCTTCTTTCCATTGTAACGTTAGCTTATTCGTTTGTTTGCACGTCGGATTCTTCTCCTGCGGCAATATCTTCCTGTTTGTGATCGTCCGCCGTTTCCGTAGCTTCCGCCGTATCGGTCGTTTCCGTTTGTTCCGTCGCGGGTTGCTCGGCAACGGCTTCCTCCTCAACGGGAGCAGCCTCTTGTGCGGGCGTTTGGTTGGCGGCTTCCACAAGGGTATCTGCGGGGGTGAATTTCTTTGAAAGTTTTGTAACTTCAAAGTTGATTGCGTTGAATTTGAGTCCTATCGCTTCGGAAAAACTTTGTTCAAGCAAATTTCTGAGTTTGGGAACGTAAATAGCAATATCTTCCGCAACAAGCGATTCGAGATAGATATTAGCCACCAAGCCCATTTTGTCGTCCACGCGGAAAGTAGTGCGTTTTATTTTAAGTTGGGGAAATTCTTTCGCGCAGCCGTACACAATGTTGTTTACTACTTTGTAGCTTGCCCGAGTGGTGGTATTTGCGTCGTAAAACAACACTATGCGCTTTACGTTTATCACTTCGGAGAAGTTGACGATGAGCAAATATACCGACAATCCCACAAACAACACCGACAACACGGAGAGAACAACGATCGCTACGCTGTTATTTTCCACTTCTATTTGCGGAATTACGTTTGTGGCGTACAAAACAGCCAACAGTACAAATACAAAACTAATGCAAATAAGAGCGACAATTGCTACTTTTTCTGCCAATTTTTTCATAAATATGCTCCTTTTGCCCAATCTTTCGGGCGTCTTTTACTATTATACTACTTTGCTTTGCAGTCGTCAATAACTTGCTCTTTTCTTTTGTTTCGTTTATTTTTTTGTAAAATTGCTTGACATTGTTGTTTTTCCGTTGTAAAATAACAATTGTTATCAATAACATACGTTATTTATTGGGTGGCTATATGGCAAAAAAGCAAATTACAAAAGAGCAGATAGTTCAAGCGGCTACGGCGTTGGTGGCGGAGAGGGGAATGGAATTTTTCAACGCCCGAAACGTTGCGGAGCGGTGCGGTTGCTCCACACAGCCGATATATTTGTGTTTCGACAATATGCGGCAACTCGAAGAACGCGTTGCGGAGCAAATGCAGGCGTGTTACGACAAGTATATCGCGGAGGAAATCGCGTCGGGCAAATATCCCGAGTACAAGGCAAGCGGTATGGGCTACATTCGCTTTGCAAAGGAACAGCCTAACTTTTTCAAATATCTGTTTATGCGCGACCGTTCCGAAGAAACGGACGACGCACAGGCGTATCAATTCAAACGAGAGGCGAAGCGCGTGCAGAACTACGGTTTTGACGAAAACGCGGCGTTGAGAATGCACACTCATATGTGGGTGTATGTTCACGGCATAGCGGCAATGTACGCCACGGGCTATCTTAATTGGGCGTGGAACGACGTCAGCGAATTGTTGACGGAAGAATTTTTCGCGCTTAAAGACAAACTTTTCGGAGGCAACGATGACAGCGGGAACAAATCAAAACAGTAACGACAGAACAGACGCACCGTTTATTAAAATAACCGATTTGCACAAGTCTTTCAAAGGAGTCAAAGCGGTGGACGGGCTTTCCTTTACGGTAAAAAAGGGCGAACTGTTTGCCTTTTTGGGCGTAAACGGCGCGGGTAAATCAACGACTATCAATATCATCAGCGGAATTTTACCCAAAGACGGCGGAACGGTAATCGTGTGCGGCGCAGACCCCGACGTCAAAGCCGAAAGCGTCAAATCCAAGATAGGCATTGTGTTTCAGTCGTCCGTGTTGGACAAACATTTATCCGTCTACGACAATCTGAAATACCGCGCCGCGTTGTACGGGATAATAGGCGAACAATTCAAACGCCGTCTTGACGAATTGGACCAACTGTTGGATTTGAAAGAAATTCTTAAACGTCCGCTTTGCAAGTTGAGCGGAGGGCAACGCAGGCGCGCGGACATCGCTCGCGCATTGGTGCATAATCCCGAACTGCTCGTTTTGGACGAGCCGACAACGGGCTTGGACCCTCAAACGCGTCAAGCCGTTTGGAACGTGATAGAAAATTTGCGCGCAACGCGCGGACTAACGGTGTTTTTGACCACTCACTATATGGAAGAGGCGGCAAACGCCGACTATGTTTTGATACTCGACTCGGGCAAAAAAGTCGCCGAGGGAACGCCTCACGAACTCAAAACGGCATATGCGACCGATACCGTAAGAATTTATTCTCACATAGAGGAAGCTGTCGCGTTGTTCTCCTCGCTAGGCTATGTCGTCAAGAGAGAGCGCGACTACGCGGATATAGAAGTAAGCGATATGTTTGCGGCAACGCAGCTTATTTTGCGCTATCCCGAATTGTTTGACGATTACGAGGTGTTAAAGGGCAATATGGACAGCGTTTTCCTGCGAGTAACGGGCAATAAAATTATGGAGGTGCGCTGATATGGAGGGCAAAAAATTGTACGCGCTAACTGTGCGCAATATCAAGTGCTATTTCAAAGACAAATTTTTGTTTTTCGTGTCGTTGATCACGCCGATGACACTTTTGGTGCTGTTCGTTACCTTTTTGAGGTCGGTGTACATAGACAGTTTTAACGGCATATTCGAGTCGTTCGGCTTTTATGCGGAAGAAAGGTTGGTAAACGGGCTTGCGGGCAGTTGGTTGCTTTCGAGCGTGGTGTCCGTGTGTGCTGTAACGGTAGCGGTGTGTTCCAATGCCGTAATGATACAGGACAAAATCGACGGTTCCGTCAACGACATAAAAATCTCTCCCGTAAAGGGGACAACATTGTCGCTAAGCTACTTTATCGCCAATTTCGCCGTAACGTTAATCGTCATCTTGGCTGTTTTGGTTGTCGGGTTTGCGTATCTTGCAATCGTGGGGTGGTACATTCCCTTTACCGACGTTTTGCTTATCGTTGCCGATACCCTTTGTTGCGTACTGTTCGGCGCGTTGGTTGCGGGCGTGATAGAAAGTTTTATTTCCACGCAGGGTGCGTTGTCGGCGGTTTCGACGCTCGTATCGGGAATGTACGGTTTTATTTGCGGCGCGTATATGCCTATGTCGCAGTTTCCCGATGGTATGCGCAATTTTCTGTGCGTTCTGCCGGGGACGTACGGCGTAGGAATGTTGCGCAAACACTTTATGCAAGGCTACGTACAGGAGTTGGGTAGGCTCGGATTGAGCGAACAGGGACAAAAAGCGTT
Source organism: uncultured Clostridia bacterium (assembly GCA_947625115.1). Classification (GTDB taxonomy): domain Bacteria; phylum Bacillota; class Clostridia; order Christensenellales; family CAG-314; genus Fimimonas. The sequence goes on from CANQND010000007.1 coordinate 62,479, forward strand.
GCAGGATAGCTTTGACGGCAATATATACGTAGGCAAAACGCAAATGCCTCTTTGGTCGATGTATGTGATTTTGCTCGGCACGTGCGCGGTGCTTCTCGCCGTGTATATAGCGATAGTGGTGTTGAAAAACAAAAAACATATCCCCAAAAAGCAGTGATCGGGCTTGGAATTTATGCCTGCAAATGCCGCATAGCGGCGACGAAATCGCCTTTTGCAATATCTTTGTGGCAAAATCGACCTATATTATTGCAATTTGTTCGGCGATTTGGTATACTGAAAAAAACTCTCGAAATTTGAGGTAATTATGAACATACTCTCTTTTGCTTCGCCTTTTGCAAAAACGGGCAGCGGCTTTGAAACGGGCTTTTGGATATTTATATCCTTGTTTGCCGCGGTATCCGTCGTACACCTTGTGTTTTGCTTTTTAATGATACCGTTTTGGCGCAAACTAACAAAGCCCTTTTGCCTCGTATTGTTGGGCGCGGCGATGGCGTTTTTGGTTCCAGACTATCCGATGGTGTACATCTCCTGTTGGATTTCGGCAGTAGGCGACGTTTTGTTGATAAACAACAAAGTCCCCAAGTACTTCCTTACGGGCGCGGCAGTATTTGCCGTTGCGCACACATTGAACGCCGTCAATCAAACGACGCTTTTGAGCTATTCTTTCCCTTGGTACGGTTGGCTGATTTTGGCTATCGTAGTGATAGGCGCGGGAGCGGTAGGCTACTTTACTCGCGGCAAGAGCGACGTGGCGATAGCAACCGTAAGCCCGGCGTACGCGTGTTTTCATTTTATCAACATTGCCTTGGCGATTATGGTTATTGCCGACGGTAAATTTGTCGGTTACGAACTTATGATTTTGTTGGGCTACCTTATCTATGTGGTAAGCGACCTGATAGTAAACTACGTAACAAACAAGCGTGATATCAATCGCCGTGATTTTTATATTATGCTTACCTATCTGTGCGGACAGACTTTGATATACCTCGGTCTGGCATTGACTTTGATAGGATAGAGTTTTACGACAGAAACAGGGGCGCGCAAACGTCGCGCTCCTTTATGTTGTAAAAACCTGTTGTAAAATGGTAAATATTCTTTGACAACTTCCGATTTTTTTGCTATACTATGTTAGCAATTGAAAATGCTGGTGTGGCTCAGTCGGTAGAGCGAGTGATTCGTAATCACTAGGTCGGGGGTCCGATTCCCTCCACCAGCACCA
>CANQND010000008.1 GCA_947625115.1 uncultured Clostridia bacterium
GTTTTTCTTTAATGTGGGGGATTCGGACCCGCGGAGAGCGCGGGACACAAACCCGAATCCCGTCTCCCGCTCCATTGCTCGGACAGAGATGTCCGAGCGTTTTTCTTTAATGTGGGGGATTCGGACCCGCGGAGAGCGCGGGACACAAACCCGAATCCCGTCTCCCGCTCCATTGTTCGGACATTTTGTCCGAGCAATTTTATATATTGTATGTCGGACCCGCGTGGATCGCGGGACCCCCGAATCCCGTCATTTACTAAAAAACAGGTGTTTTTAACCAAAAACGCCTGTTTTTCTTTGTTTTTTGCCCGATTTCTAGGGATAAGTAACCAAAATCACTTTGTGCGTTACATTCCGATTTTGCCGATTTTCGCCTGTCGGATAATAAAAATTTACACCTAAAAAATGGTGCAAATCTGCTTTGAGTAATATTTTTGGTAACATTGAATGCTAAATTTGTACCTACTTTGTTGATTTTCACCCGTCAGACAATAAAAATTAGCAACTTAAAAATGGTGCAAATTTGTGTTTGGTAACATTCTTGGTAACATTGGGTGTAAAATTTTTACCTAAGGTTTTGCCAAAAGGTGCATTTTTTTTCAAGTATTACTTGAACACCTATTAAATTTTTAGTGAATTGAAATTTCCAAAATAATTTTCTTTGTTTGGGACAAGCGGTACATTCAAACCATTGTGGCTTGCAGGGCTGTTAAACCCCGTTCTTACGCCGTATAACGATTGGAAAGGCGATTAAATAAATAATGCAAGTTAGGGTATTCCTCTAAATAAGTCGCTTTGCAGGAAGTCAATTACAAGTTCGGGTATAAACCGATATTTGTATTTATTTCCGCGTGTGGTGCGAAAAGCGTGTTTGCACAAATTCTTGCTTTGTAAAACAAAGTTTTTATTTGAAAGTTCTTTTTTGTTTGGGCGTAAAAGATTGCAAGAATTTTTCTTTTAAGTTAAAATGAAAATATGTATGTGGAATTGCACACGGCGCGGCTTGCGTTATGCCCGATAAGATTGGGCGACCTTAAAACCGCACATAAATACGCGATCGATCCCTACGTGACGAAATATATGCTTTTTCTGCCCTATAAAACCGAAACATACACGTTCAATTTCTTGTCGTTTGCGGAAAGCGAATGGCAAAAGGACAATCCCGACGATTACGAATTTGCAATTTGTCTTGACGGCTCACACAGGCGGAATTAACCTCGCACGTATCGGCGATGGCGTTTACGAAACGGGTGGGATAATAGACAAATCGTTTCAAGGCAAAGGCTATTGCACAGAGGCGGCAAAAGAGGTAGTGCGTTTTGCCCAAAGCATAGGTGCAAGGAAAATAATTGCGCAGTGCGATTGGCGTAATAGCGCGAGTTGTCGCGTTATGGAAAAATTGGGAATGACCCTCACGGAAACAGGGAAGCGCACCTATCGCGACGGTCGTGGAACAGCCACGGAATACACTTATATGTTGTCTTTTTGAAAACAACTACACAACAAAACGGAGAAAATTTTGAAATACGAAACATTACTGTTTGACGCAGACAATACTATTTTAGATTTCGACAAGTCGGAAGAACAGGCTCTTAAAAAGTGTTTTCGGGATATGGGGTGGAGGTTTTCACAAGAAATTCTCGCCGTGTACCGTCGCAACAACATTGCGCAATGGCAGCTTTTTGAACGGGGCAAACTTACCAAGTCCGAAGTGCTAAGCAGCAGATTTGTAAATACGTTTGCCGAATTGGATCTTCCTCTTGCAGAGGTCAACAAGGTTTCGATTTTATACGAAGAGTATCTGAAATTGGGCTTTTACGTTGTGCCGCACGCCAAAACCGTGCTACGTTCGTTGCAAAAAGATCACCGACTGTACGTTGTAAGCAACGGCGTTGTAACTATACAGAACAGTCGAATGAAAGGCAGCGGTTTGGACAAATACTTTATTTCGAGGTTTGTTTCCGAAGAAGTGGGTTATCCCAAGCCGCAAAAGCAGTACTTTGACTTTTGTTTCGAGCAGATAGGCAATGTGGATAGGTCAAAAGTCCTTATCGTAGGCGACAGTTTGACAAGCGACATACAGGGCGGTGTAAACGCCGAAATCGACACGTGCTGGTTCAATTTTTCGCACAGCGTAAACGGTACCTCGTTGCAACCTACTTTTGAAATAGACGATTTGCGGCAAATTTTGAAAATTGTCCGTTGACCGTTACGAAATTTAATTGTTGAAAATCTTTGGATTTGACCGAAAAGTACTGATATTTTATACTTAACGAAAAAGGAGATAAACTTTTGGTGTGTAGAAATTGCAACGCCGAAAACCTCGACGACGCATTGTTCTGCAAAAATTGCGGTTGCAAATAAAAAATAGATTCTACTTGTCCGAAATGCGGCGCGGAAAACGAAAGCAAACGCTTGACGTACATTCTTTGGGACTGTACTGAATGTGTGTTTTAGTAACAGACAAAACAAGTCCTGCTTGGATAAAATATGACCCTGCGGTTGTCGCAGGGTCTTTTGGTAGCGTAAACTTCGATTCGGCTTTTATCGTCTGAAAAATTATTTCAATTGCTTATTTTAATCTGCGTTGTCTAATTTATTCAGCAAGTTGGCAATCGCTCTGCCGCGGTGACTTACCGACAACTTTTCCCGTTCGGTCGCTTCGGCAAACGATTTGTTAAGTTCGTGGCAGAAGAACAAACTGTCGTAACCGAAACCGCACGAGCCGTGTTCTTCCGTCAAAATGTATCCGTCCACGCGCCCGTTTGCCGTAACGTAACTGCCGTCGGGATAGCGTAAAACCACCGTGGTAGTGAAGTAAGCGGACCTATCCTTTTTGTCTTTCATTTCATAAAGGAGTTTAATTCTGTTTGCCGCGCCGTCGTGACTGCAAGCGTAGCGTGCGGAATATATTCCCGGGCGGCCGTTCAAGGCGTTTACGCACAGCCCCGTGTCGTCAGCCAAAACGGCTTTGTCGGTGTAGTGGGCGACGGCATTGGCTTTCAACAATGCGTTTTCCAAAAAAGTTTTTCCCGTTTCCTGCGGATCGCAGGCAATTCCGTCCTCTTGCAAACTGCAAATGCTTTCAAAACGTCCTTGCAACGCAAGTTTTATTTCGGAAATTTTGTGTTGATTATTGCTCGCTATCAGTAGTTTCATTTTGTTGCGTTCTGTAAAAAACTATGTTGCCGTTGAGGCTTAACAGCAGGTCTTTGAATTCGTCGAATTTTTGCGGACGTATGGAAACAAGCGCGATGACGGGATCGGGTCCTTTCCACAAATAACTGATGTACAATTTGTCGTTGTCGATAACTATGTTGAGTATTTTGTCTATCCGTATTCTGTTGCCGAGCATATCGATAAACGCGATATTCAGATGTAGGTAATCTTTGTCCACCTTGTAGTGAATGGTCAAAAAAAGCAATGATACCGCAAGCGTCAGACTGCACGCGCTAACCAACAGCGTTGCCTGTCCCGTCGTCGCCTCGATATGCACTCCCGCAAAAATCAAAATTCCGACAACAAGCCCGATAACGCTTATCGCAAAAATTATCCACAAAAATATTTGTATTGTAAGTGGTGACGTAAAGCGAAATTTCATATTTATAGTATAGCAAAAAAGAGGCGCATTGTAAACACGTTTTCGCGCATATCGTTTGTTCTTGAAGTAAAAGAATGTGAGGGGGTTGTCGGTGAAGCACCTTAATTTTGAAGCATTAAACAAAAATATCGCGTATTTCAAGTCGGTTATCGGCGAAACGAAGTTGTGCACGGTTGTCAAAAATGACGCTTACGGTCACGGGCTTTTACATATCGCTACGCACATCGCGCCGCAAGTACATTGTTTCGGCGTTGGGACATTGAACGAGGCGGAGCAGATTTCCTTTTTGGGCAAAGACGTGTTGATTTTGCTTCCGCAAAACGAACGCGCCGCCAAATCGGCAGTTTTACAAAATTATATTCTCACTTTGGACAGTTTCGATACCCTTTCTCGGATATTAGGCGCGGCAAAACAAACAAATAATATTGCGCGCGTTCATATCAAAATCGACAGCGGAATGTCGCGATTGGGGTTTACGCTTGACGAGTTGCCCGCTTTGGCGGAAAAATTGCAAAATCAACCCGTTGTTGTCGAGGGCGTTTTCTCCCATTTTTACGGGAATACGGTTGAAACGTGCGACGTGCAGTTTGAATATTTTATGCGGTGCGCGGCAGTTTTGCAAAAGACTTTCCCCGACGTTTTGCTGCATATAGCCAATACGTCCGCAACGCTGTTGTCGCCTAAGTATCATCTCGATATGGTTCGAATCGGTTTGGGACTTTTCGGTTACGGCGACAACGCGCTTACTCCCGTAAAAAGCGTGTGTGCCGATGTGATTTCCGTAAAAAGTATTTGCGCGGGCGCGGCGGTGGGTTACGGCGGAATTTACCGTCCTACAAAACCAACAAAAATAGCAACGGTAAATATCGGCTACGCGCACGGACTGCCCCGTGTTCTTACGGGAAGCAAAATTTCCATAAAAGGAAAAAAGTATACTGTCGTTGCGGTGTGTATGGCAATGACTCTTGTGGATATAGGCGACGACGACGTGCGCGTGGGCGACGTAGCCGTTTTCTTGGGAGAGGGAGTAAATATTTCCGATGACAGAGTAATTATTTACGAATTGTTGTGTAATTTGCGATAATGTTGTAAAATAGAGGTGATGAGAGTTATTACGGGAAAGTACAAGGGCAGAAATCTTGTTTCGCCCAAAAGCGCGGCGCGTCCTACTTTGGACAGAATGAAAGAAACGTTGTTCAATATAATAAACGACAAGATACGCGGATCAACTGTTTTGGACCTGTTTGCAGGGTCGGGGCAGCTTGCGATCGAATGTCTGAGCCGCGGCGCGGAACGCGCAGTTCTGTGCGACAACAGCAAAGAGGCGATAGAGGCAATAAAAATCAACTTTGCCAAGATTGGCGAAACGCCCCATATCGTATTCGGAGATTTTCGCGATTGTTTGAAACGGTTTCAAGGCAAAGCGGACATAATTTTTGTCGATCCGCCATACAAATCGGGTTTTTACGAAGAAGCGTTGAACGACACGGACAAGTACGATCTGTTAAGCGAGGACGGTATCGTCGTTTGCGAACACGCCGCCGAGGACGTTTTGCCCTCTGCAACAGGAAACCTTGTGTGCTACGACTGTCGAAAAATCGGCACGGTTAAATTCAGTTTTTACAAAAGGAGTAAGTAATGCGAACGGGAGTTTTTGCAGGTTCATTTTATCCGATAACAAAAGGACACGTAGACGCAATCGAACAAGCGGCGCGTTTGGTGGACAAGCTGTTTGTTGTGGTGGGTATCAACGCCGCCAAGCAGTACGCGATTCCGTTGGAAGCAAGGCTCGGAATGTTGAAAAAATCTATCGCGCACATACCCAATGCGGAAGCCGTTTCTTACGAGGGAATGATGACGGATTTTTGCAAGAGCGTAGGGGCGACCGTTATGATAAAATCCATTCGCAATGCGACGGATTTGCAGTCCGTTATCGATCTGTCTGACGTCAACAAGCAGTATTGGGACGGCGACACCGTGTTTGTCGTCGGCGCAAAGGAGTACAGGCATATTTCGAGTTCGCTCGTGAGAGAGTTGGCTCAACTCGGACAGGACATTTCGCCTTATGTGCCGTCGTGCTGTCTTGATGAAATAAAAAAATATACAACAAGGTAAATATGCTCACAGAACAAAAGAAGTTGTTATCTCCCCAAGAGTACAAAACGTCCGTTCCGTTGAGCGTGAATTTGCTTGCTATCAAAAGAGCGTTGGACGAACGTTTGAAAGAAAATTTGGCTACTCGCCGAAAATTTACCGTTATTTGCGGACCGTGTTCTGCCGACGACCCCGTGGCAATGGAACGGTATTTGTCGCAACTCAAAAAAATCTCGGACGAATGCCAAAACTTACTTGTCGTTGCCAGAATTTATACTTCCAAACCTCATTCCAACGGCGACGGCTACAAAGGGACGGCTTTTCAATTGCATAGCGACGACCCCGTAGATATAAATGCGGGAATTGTTCGTTGCCGCCGTATGATGATTGGCTGTATCGAATTGGGGCTTCCCGTCGCGGACGAATTGTTATATCCCGAAATTTTTCAATGTCTGGACGATTTGGTCAGTTATTGGTTTGTGGGCGCGCGTTCCGCCGAGGACAGTTTTCACCGCAATCTCGCGTCCTCTTTGGAGGTGTGTTGCGGCGTTAAAAATCCCACCGACGGCAGTATCGACAAAGCGGCGGACTCTCTTTACGCGATAACTCGCCCCTGCGTTTTTCCCTTTAACGGCGCGCAAGTCGTTACGGACGGTTGCAAATACGCCCACATAGTGTTACGCGGCGGTTTGAGGGACGGCGTTTTTAGCTCGAATATATCGCCCGCTCAAATTGCGCAGGTAAAAAAGATGTTGCGCGAACGCGGAATGAACGATTTTGTTCTGGCAGATCTGAATCACGCCAACAGCGGGAAAATCGCATTTAATCAAATACCAAATGCGCGCGTTGCGTTACAAGGCGGCGCGGACGGCGTGATGATAGAGAGTTACCTCGGCGCAGGAGGGCTTTCCTCCCAATTCGGCGTTTCTCAAACGGACGATTGCCTCGATTTCGCCGCAACGGAAAGTTTACTTAGAGAGTTGAACGCCGCTTTCGGAAAGAGGTAGCGGTTTTTTGAAAAAACTATCACAGTATTCGATTGTAAGCACCTTTTTGAGGTGCTTTTTCAAAACGCCAACGTTACAAGGCAGAAACTTATCAAAGTGGCGATTGCCGCCTGTACGAGTTTCATTTTTACTATGTCGAGAATTTTTACTCCCTTTTGGCTAAGAAAGGCGTAGCATTGAAAAAACACGCACACCCCGCCGAACGCGGTAAGGCAACTGCACAACACGGTAGCGACGGCGATATTTGTGATGTTGCAAATTGCAAAAACGCCGTTTGTCATCTCAAATATTCCTATACAAAACGCGACGACAACATTACTTTGCAACGCGGCGGGTAAAAAACTTTTAACCATATCCGACAGCATATAAAACAGTGCGATCAACCCGCCCACGGAAATGACGGACAAAGCGGAGCTTGTTATCGTGTCGCCGAAGTCTTTTGCCTCGAATTGTTGTTTTGAAAGTAAACTTACGTCCTTTTTGCTTCTGAAAAACATTCCGTTCAAAATTGCGGAAAGAATTTGCGAAATCAACAGTATCGCCGTTGCCGTACCGTTACGCAACAATTTTGCTCCGACTGTGGCAATTAAAAAAACAGGTCCCGCAGTGGAGCAGAAAGAGGATATGCGCGTTGCCGTCTGCGCGTCCGCATTGCTGTCGGCAATGGCTTTTGCGCCTATCGGATAGCCGCAAAGTATGCTTGCCGCCCAAATGTCGTCGCAACTTACTCCGAAAAGTTTTTTCGTAACGGAAAATTTATGTTCGGGTTGAATTTTAAGTGTGAGAGTTGTCAATACGGTAAACGGGAACAGCGCGGGCAAAACGTTGTACGCCCAAACCGTAATTCCGTCAAAAAAACTCTGCATATATTTTGTCGGCGCGGAAATAAACAATCCTACGACTACGGCAAAAAGAAAAGTAAGCGTAACTTTAAGATATTTCACACAGTAGTATATTGTCTGCTAACCTTTCGTATGTTTTGAAGAAGTTGTGCGAAGCGGTCGTTGTCGCGTACATTTGTTTATTTTTGTTTTGAGTTTGTCGTTTTTGGCGATTTTGTAGAGTACTATTTTAGACATAGTATGCCTGAAAGCCTTATTTTGAGGCGAATTTCAGTCAAATGCAAAGAAAAACAGCCCGTTTGGGCTGTTGCGATAAAAATTCAATCGTCGTACACGGGTAAAAAGTTCGGCGGCGATTTACCCGTCAGCGCGCCGTACAATTTGTCCGCTCTGTCCGTTACGGGGTCTGTTCCGTCCTTTACAAGTCTAAGCAACGTTGTCGCGCTTCTTTTTACGGCGAGAACTTTTGTCTGCGGAAAGTTTTGTTTTTGTTGGATAACGCAATCTTTTGTTATTTGTAAAACGGCGTTGAGCATTATTCTTTGAAGTTTCAGCATAGTGTAGCGTTTTGTTTTTATTTCGCTCACCATCTGTTCGTAACCGCGAGATTTGTCCGCTCTGAAAATACGGTTTTCCAATCCCTCCGTTACGCCCTCCGTCAAAGCGAGTTGCGACGTACTCATCACCGACATAAAGGCGGGAATCATTTGCTTGTACTTGTTTTCAACATCGTCGTCTATGTCTTGCGACACGTAGTCGAACGTGTACTTTTTGCGTAAAGACGGGTCTTTCCTCAACATTGCGGAAGAGGCGTATTCTCCCGCCGTCGCTATTTCGGCGTTAAAGTTGTCGTCGCGTTTTACTGTTAGCGGCGTTGCGGTGCAGTTTTGTTTTTGCAGCGCGCGGATATATTCTATGGCGAGTACGTTGTTGGGCTTGTCCAATTCCGCCAAACCCGTTGCGAGAGCAAGTGCTTTCGGGTAGCTCACGCCCGAAGCGACTTGTTCTTTTACGCGTTGTTGGTTTTCGCGTAGATCGATGGCGTTTGCGCAATTTTGCAAAACGCTTATGTTTCCGCATTCGCTTCCGAAAATCAGGTAGTCGCAACAAAGCGTTTTCGCGATAGCCACGCCGCCGAACGCAAAGTTTTCCGCCGAAGCGGCGGCAAATACCGTCGGCAACTCCACAACGAGATCCGCTCCTGCCAAAACGGCGTGTTTTGCGCGGGCGTATTTGTCGGCGCAAGCGGGTAAACCCCGTTGGGTAAAGTTGCCGCTCATAATACAAACCGTTTTGTCGGCAACGCTTTTCGCATAGTCCAACAAGCGTTTGTGTCCCGTGTGCAAAGGATTAAATTCACATATGATTGCCGCTGATTTCATTTTACATTCTCTCTGCGTATTTTGTTTACAACAAAATTTTACTATGATATAATTTAGCTTGCGAAATAACTTTTGGGTTTATTATACACCAAACGTCGCGATAAATAAAGCGTTTCAAAAGGAGATTGTTATGAGCGTATTGGAACAAATCAAAAGCAAAGCGTCCAAATTGCATAAAAGAATAGTGCTTTGCGAGGGTGAAGACAGCCGCGTTGTAAGGGCGGCGCAAATGGCAACGCAGGAGGGAATTGCGCAAATCGTTCTTTTGGGGAACGAAAACGCGATAAAAAATGCCAACCCCGACGTTGACCTCACGGGAGTGGAAATAGTGGATCCGCTAACGAGCGACAAGCTCGGCGCATACAATGCCAAACTTGTGGAATTGCGCGCCTCTAAGGGAATGACCGTCGAACAAGCTACGGAACTGCTTAAAGACGGAACCTATTTCGGAGCAATGATGCTAAAAATGGGCGATGTGGACGGACTTGTTTCGGGCGCGTGCCATTCTACCGCAAACACGCTTCGTCCCGGTTTGCAAATAATCAAAACCGCACCGGGAGTGTCTGCTGTGTCCAGCTTTAACCTTATGATTTGTCCGCCGCAGGGCAATCAATATTGTCCCGACGGGTTGGTAGTTTTCGCCGATTGCGGCTTGAACCCCACCTATACCTCGGAGGGGCTTGCCGACTGCGCGATTTCTACCGCTCAATCCGCAAGAGCCATTGCGGGCATCGAACCGAAAGTTGCTATGCTTTCCTTTTCTTCCAAGGGAAGCGCGAAACATGACAACGTGACGATGGTGCAGGAAGCTACGAGAATTGCCAAAGAGAAAGCTCCCGATCTCAAACTTGACGGAGAACTGCAATTCGACGCGGCGATTGTGCCGTCCGTCGGCGAAATGAAAGCCAAAGGAAGCCCCGTTGCAGGACACGCCAACGTGTTTATCTTCCCCGATTTGCAAGCGGGTAACATCGGATACAAAATTGCCGAACGTTTGGGCGGCTTTATGGCGGTGGGTCCCATTTGTCAAGGTTTTGCAAAGCCCCTCAACGACTTGTCGCGCGGTTGCAAAGCGGAGGACATCGTTGCCGCCGTTGCGATCACGGCACTTCAAACACAGTTTTAGCGAGGTAAATCAATGAAAATTCTTGTAATCAATTCGGGAAGTTCTTCTCTTAAATATCAACTCATCGATATGGAAACGGAAAACGTGCTTGCAAAAGGTTTGTGCGAGCGCATAGGAATTGCCAACTCCAATTTCGTCTACAAGGCGCACGGGCAGACAATTGAGCAACAAATCGATATGCCCACGCACGAAGCCGCAGTCAAAATTGTCCTTGACACATTGACCGACAAGCGCGTTGGCGTGATAAAATCAATGGACGAAATTGACGGAGTGGGTCACCGCGTGGTGGCTTCCGGCGAAGCGTTCAAAAAGCCTACGCTCGTAACGCCCGAAGCGATGAAACTTATGGAGGAAATAAAGGACTTGGCTCCTTTGCACAATCCCGCCGCAATAGTGGGGGTAAACGCCTGCCTTGCGCAAATGCCCCACACGCCGATGGTTTTGGTGTTCGATACGGGTTTCCACTTTACGATGCCCGACTACGCTTATATGTACGCGGTTGACTACTCCCATTACGAAAAGTACAAGATTCGCCGTTACGGCGCGCACGGCACAAGTCACAAGTACGTTGCCGAGGAAGCGGCTAAATATTTGGGAAAAGACCTATGCGATCTCAAAATTATCACCTGCCACCTCGGTAACGGTTCCTCCATTACGGCGGTAAAGGGCGGTAAATGCGTGGACACGTCTATGGGCTTTACGCCTCTTGCGGGCGTACCTATGGGAACGCGTAGCGGCGACATCGACTTTGCCGCGGCGGAATACATCGCCGAGAAAGAGGGTATGGACGTATCTGAAATGCTGACGTATCTCAACAAAAAATGCGGTATGCTTGGAATTTCTGGCGTATCGAGCGATTTCAGAGATCTGTCCGCAGCAGCGGAAGAGGGCAACGATCGCGCGCGCTTGGCTTTGGATATGTTTGCGTACGCCACCAAAAAGTACATCGGCTCCTACGCGGCGGTACTCAACGGCGTGGACGTCATCGTGTTTACTGCGGGTATAGGCGAAAACGACGATAAAGTTCGCGCGGCTTCTTTGAAAGATATGGAATATCTCGGAGTAAAGTTGGACGATTACAAGAACGCGCACTGCCCGAGAGGCACGGTGGCGGAGATACAGGCGGACGATTCGAGGGTAAAAGTACTTGTTATCCCAACCAACGAAGAGCTTGTCATTGCGCGTGAAACGGTGCAAGAGGCAAAGTTGGCGTAAACCGTTGACAAAATAACGCCGATTTTGTATAATAACAATTGTGTTTGAAAAGGTTATCATAGATTTGACGGATAATTTCGCGCACGAGGGCGAAGCGATAGAGTTTTGTACCGAGTACAAGCCTACCGAAAACCTGTTGCCTTATCCCAATGCGGAACTGAGCAATGTTTCCGTTCGGTTGACTGCAACTTTCACAAAGCCGAACGTGCTTTTGCAGGGAACGTTAAGTTGTTACATTCGCGGGTTTTGCGACAGATGTCTTGCGGAAATTTCTCGTCAGACCGACTTGTCATTTAACCAAATTTTCTACAAAGACGTTGCCGACGACGAGGACGGGTATGTTTACTCGGGCAGTAAGTTGGACGCAACCAAAGCGATATGCGACGAGATCGTTTTGTCTTTACCTATCGCCTTTCTTTGCAAAGAAGATTGCAAAGGGCTTTGTCCGAAATGCGGAACAAACCTGAATGACGGGCAATGTGATTGCGACGTTTCTCGCGAAAACGCCTTTGCCGCACTTAAAAATCTAAAATTCTAACGGAGGTGCATTACTATGGCAGTACCCAAGAGAAAAACATCTAAACAAAGAAAGCACACGAGAGCAGCCAATTGGACGGCTAACGCTGCTTCTTTGGTGGAATGTCCTCAATGCCACGAGTTGAAGGTTGCCCACAAAGTTTGCGAGAACTGTGGTTACTACGACGGTAAGCAAGTGGTGGAAGTTTCCGCAGACAACAAGTAATTCGGAAAAGATTTCAATCGAAACCACCGACAAAATTTGTCGGTGGTTTCTTGTCGCGTGAAACAATCGGATATTTTTGATATATTTTGTGAAACATCGCCTGATTTTACCGTTATACCATTGCAAAAAAGCCGTTTATGGTATATAATTATAAATACTGTATAGATACGGCGAATACTTTGTATGGACACACAAGCTATCAACGAGATAGAAAACAGAATAAGATACCGTTTTAACGACAAGCGATTGTTGGTAAGGGCGTTTACTCATTCCTCTTTCGCCAACGCCGAAAACGTTTCGGATAACGAAGTTATGGAATTTTTCGGGGACGCTATTTTGGAATATCTTTCCTCGGAATATCTGTATGCCCGCTTCGCAAGCAGACGTGAGGGCGACCTTACTTCAATGCGTTCGCATATCGTTTCCGCCGAGGGTTTGTATCCCGTTGTGAAAAAGTTGGATATCGGACGTTATTTGCAAATCCTGAACGGAGAACTCTCTCACAAGACATTTGCCAATCTGTACGAGGCGTTGCTTTGCGCAATATATCTCGACGGCGGTATGGAAGCGGTGCGTAAATTCTTTTTGTTTTCGCTTGCGGACTTGCTCAAAACGGTAGGAACTTTGTCTTTCAAGGACAGTAAAACGCTGTTGCAGGAATATTGTCAAAAGAACAAAATGACATTGCGCTACAAAACAGACGATCGCGAGGGTCCCGACAACAAACCTACTTTTCATTGTGAGTTGTTTGTGGACGGTGTAAAACAAGCGGACGGCTTTGGAACGAGCAAAAAGAATTCCGAGCAGGACGCGGCAAAAAAAATAGTAACCAAATGGAGAATTGATTAGTGCTTTATCTGAAAAAAGTAGAAATGTACGGTTTCAAAAGTTTTGCCGACAAGGTAGAACTCAAATTCGACCAGCCGATAACGGGTATCGTCGGACCTAACGGTTGCGGCAAAAGCAACATATCCGACGCTATACGCTGGGTGCTTGGCGAACAGAGTACAAAAAATCTGCGCGGCAAGCAAATGCAGGATTTGATTTTTAACGGCACGGATTCGCGTAAGTCTATGAGTTACTGCGAAGTTTCGCTGTACTTTGACAATACCACGCGTTTGTTCAATATCCCGATGGACGAAATAATCATAAGCCGCAAATTGTACCGCAACAACGAAAGCGAATACTTGCTCAACAGAAACGTGGTGCGTTTGCGCGACATTTTGCAATTGTTGCGCAACGTCGGGTTGGGCAAAGACGGCTACTCCATTGTCGGACAGGGACGTATGGACGCCGTTCTGAACGCTCGCGCCGAGGACAGGCGCGCCATTTTCGAGGAGGCGTTGGGCATTTCCTCTTTCCGCGTACAAAAAGTGGATACCGAACGTAAATTGGAAAGAACGCGCACAAATATGCAGCAGATTGCCATTTTGATGGAAGAAATAAAACACCATATCCCCGAATTGAAGCGGCAATCCACAATTGCAAAGAAGTACATCGAAATGTACAACGAGCTTCGCCTTTTGGAGATAAACGCCTATATATACGGGTACGACAACGCCAGCAGGGAGAAAGAGGAAGGTCAAGCCGAACTTGAAGAGTTAAAAGAAAAGTACAATCTTAAAGAAGCGATATTCGCCGAATTAAACGACAAGCACGACGCCGCTTTCCACAGGCGCAACAACATCGACGTCGAAATTGCCGAATTGAGGGATAGACAGGTCAAATTGGCTGTGGAAGTGCAAAAAAACGCGGGCGAAAAGGATTTGATTCAGGAAAGGATCAACAATTGCGAACGCGACATTCAGTCCAACGAGGAAGCGATTGCCGCAGATTTGCAGGAAATCGAACGTCTTGAACAAGCCAACAAAGATCTTGAAGCCCTGCTTGCGCACCGCAACGAAGAGCGCGTTGTTTTGGAAAACGAAATAGGCGCAACAAACGAGCAACTTGCCGATGTAAACAAGCGCGTTGAGGAAGTAAACGAACGCGCGGCAACTTTACGTCAAAAGTTGGACGAGGCGATACACTCCGTTGCCGAAATGAAAAACAAATCCGTCGCATTGCAAACGGAAAAGAACACTTTGCAAGAGAGATTGGAGCAGATTGCGCGCAACGAAGAAGAACTCACCCAAAAGTTAAAGGAAACGGCGGGCGAAGAGGGCGGTTTGTTGGAACGCTACGACTCGTTGCGTAAAGAAAAAGACAAAACGGAATTGTCCCTCCGTCAGGTTACGCAACAGATAAAAGATTTGGAGTTTCAACAATTCAACCTCAACAAGGAACTTGCCAACAGGCAACAGGCTTACTCGGGCGAAAAGGGCGGAATAGATATGTTGAACGATTTTGCCGCCAACTATCGCGGATATCAGCCGACGATACAATATTTGATGCAAGACGCCAAGCGCGACGGCGAACTTGCCTCGCATATATGCGGCTCCGTTGCGGATTTGATAAAGGTTGAACCCCGTTTGCAAACGGCTATTGAGGCGGCGTTGGGCGGCAGATTGCAAAATATCGTCACCGAGAACGAGGACGATGTTAAATATCTGATAAACTATCTAAAAATAAAAGACTACGGTAAAGCGACGTTCTTGCCCGTCAGCTCTATGAAGCCGCACGGTATAGACCGCGCCGAAGTGTTGAACGAAAAAGGTGTGTTGGGCGTGGCTTCGGACTTGATTAAATACGACAAACACTACTCGAACGTTGTAGAATCGCTGTTGGGCGGCGTTGTAGTAGTGGATACGTTCGATACCGCCGTTGCCATAAGCAGAAAATACCGTTACGCACACCGTATGGTTACGTTGACGGGGGAAAGAATTTCCAACGACGGTTCTTTCGAGGGCGGCAGTAACAGAAAACAGAACGGTTACAGTATTCTTTCTTACGAAACGGAGCTTGCCGAACGCAAAGAAAAACTTGCCGTCTTGCTCAAAGAATTGCAACGTACCGAGGCGGAAAAAGCAAAACTCGACGCGCGCTTGAACGAGCTAAGGGACAATGCCGCCAAATTGAACGAAACTCTCAACACGTTGAAAGTGGATATTGCCACTGCAAAGGAAAAAATAGAAACGTCCAACACGTTGAGCAACTCGGACAAAAAGACGGTGTTGCGCCTTTCGGAAGAAAAAGAAAAAATAACGGCGCGCCTCAATCAAATAGACATCGACATAAAAAAGACGGAATTGCGCCTTGGCGAGTTGGAGTCTGCCGAAAAACAACTGCGCGAGAAAAACGACCATATACGCGAAATTATGCAGTTGGAAATTTCCGCAAAAGATACCGTTTCGGGCAGTTTGTCCGACAAACGCTATCGTCTGGCTGTTTTGACTTCCAATATCGAGTCTACGCAAAAGGACATAAAAATCAACAACGGCTCCATCGTGTCGCTTCGCGAGGGGATAGCAAGTCGCCAAACCTACATTGCGCAAGTTCGTCTGGCAATAGACGGATTGTACGCCACAATGAACGAAAGCGTCACCGACGAAAAACTTCAAGAAGAAATGGCGTCGCTTTTGGAACAGATAAAACAAACGGACACCTTGAAAGCGCAATTGGACGAGGAATTCAGAAAACTTTCCGACGAGAGAATGAAGCTCGGCAATGAAGTGAAAGAATTGGAGGCGAGAATTGACAAACAGGTGTACGTTATCAACAAAATAGACGACGATTTGCTTGCATTGCAACAAAGAGTAGAGGAAGAGTACGGGATAAGTTATTCCGCCGCAATGCAGTACAAAGATGAAAATTTCGACAGAGCAGCGGGCAAAGAACGTATTGCTCAGCTGAAACAGGATCTGCAAAAAATCGGTCCCGTGAACGTTGGCTCGATACAGGCGTTGGAAGTAGAGCAAGGACGTTACGACGACCTTAACACGCAAATGGACGACCTGAAAAAAGCCGAAGCGGACCTCAAAAACGCTTTGACGGAATTGGAGGGCGACATAAAGAGCCGTTTTGCGGACGGAATGGAGCAAATAAACGAAAATTTCAAGCACATCTTCCGCGAGCTGTTTAACGGCGGCAACGCGCGTCTGTATATCGACAACGATCCTACCAAAGCCTCGCTCGACCAAGGTATAGAAATAGAAGCGCAACCTCCCGGGAAAAAATTGCAGAACATTTCTTTGCTGTCGGGCGGAGAACGCACGATGACTGCCGCGGCGATTTTGTTCGCGATACTCAAATTCAATCCTATGCCGTTTTGCGTATTGGACGAAATAGAGGCGGCTTTGGACGACGCCAACGCGGAAAGAATTGCCCTGTACTTGCGCAAGTTTTCGCAATCCACTCAATTTGTGGTTATCACGCACAAAAAGCCCACAATGGAACACTCCGACGTGCTTTACGGCGTGACGATGGAGGAAAAAGGCGTATCAAAAATAGTTTCCGTAAAACTGACGGAAGCAATCAAACAAGCTATGTAGAGGTTTGAAATGGGATTTTTCAAGAAGATAATCGACGGGTTAAAAAAGACCAAGGAAAAGATTGGGTTTAAGTTAAATCAACTCTTCAAACGCGGTATTTTCGACGAAGATTTTTACGACGAATTGGAATTTATTCTGCTTTCGGCGGACATCGGCGAGGAAACCTCTGCGGAAATAATCTACGAGCTTCGCGAACGTATGGGCAAGGATCGCGTTTCCGACCCGGACAAAGCCAACAAATATCTGCGCGACGTTTTAGCCGATATTTTGGGCGACGAAAAGTTCGTTTTTTCAACCCCATGTGTTATTTTGGTGTCGGGCGTAAATGGCGTTGGCAAAACTACTACGATAGGTAAACTTGCAAATATCTTCACCAAACAGGGCAAATCGGTAGTCATTGCCGCGGCAGACACTTTTCGCGCGGCGGCGGGAGAACAACTCGAAGTATGGGCAAATCGCGCAAAAGTTCGCATAATAATGCACGAGGAGGGCAGCGACCCTGCGGCGGTAGTGTACGACGCGCTTTCTTCGGCTAAGAGCCGCGGTACGGATATAGTGTTGGTTGACACGGCGGGACGGCTTCACAACAAAAAGAACCTTATGGAAGAGTTGAAAAAGATAGATCGGGTTATCGACAGAGAATTTCCCGAAGCTGACCGCAAAAATTTGATTGTTCTCGACGCGACAACGGGACAAAACGCCATTCAGCAAGTGGATATATTCAACGAGGCAATCGATATTGACGGAATTGTTTTGACAAAATTGGACGGTACCGCAAAAGGCGGAGTGGTGCTTGCTATCAAACACGATATGGATATTCCCGTGTATTTTGTCGGTGTGGGCGAGGGAATAGACGATCTTATGGAGTTCGACGCCGCAAGCTACATCGAGGGAATTATTTGATAAATTTTCAAGGCGTGAAAAACGCCTTGTTTTTTTGTCAAGGCGTAGCAGAGTCAAGCCGCGAAATTATGCCGCGAAAATTTATGTAAATGTTTACGGTAACGCCAAATCGTTTTTTTTGTTGAACAAAATATCGGCAAAGCGTACTTTTTGTCCATAATAAACAAAATGTCTGTTTTTGTGCGGTAAGGGCTATTAGTCGCGATAAAATTTTTTGTAAATAGCGTAAATAGCTTGACTGTTTTGGGAAAATAATATAAAATAGTGCTGTAAAGTGAAAAAACTTTACAGCCCGAGGGCGAGTATGTCATTGACAAAAATTCAACTATCCGAACTGTTGTCCGTATACGGCGCGTTGCTTACAGACAGACAGCGCGACGCACTGTCGATGTACTGCGATTGCGATTGTTCCCTCGCCGAGATAGCCGACGAAATAAATATTTCCAGACAGGGTGTGCGCGACGCGATCGTAAAAGGAGAAGCTACCCTTGTAAAATTGGAACAGGCTTTGTTTCTTGCCAAGTTGCGGGAGGAACTTACCCTCGCTGTGGAACGGAACGACGCCGAAACGGCATTTCAGGTGGCTAAACGCTTTGTATCAAAGGAGTAAAACGTGGCTGCATTTGCAAATCTGACGGACAGAATAAATCATATATTTGCCAAACTGCGCAATCGCGGTGCGCTTACCGAATTGGAAATAAAACAGGCAATGCGCGAAGTTCGCGTAGCTCTTTTGGAAGCGGACGTCAACTTTACCGTTGCCAAAGATTTTATCAACAAGGTAACGGAATTGGCTGTCGGAGAAGAAATTCTCAAAAGTTTGACCCCGGGTCAACAGGTTATCAAAATAGTAAACGAGCAACTTGTTGAACTGCTCGGTTCCACTCAAAGCAAACTCGGAGTCAGCCCCAAACCTCCCACGATAATAATGATGTGCGGATTGCAAGGCGCGGGCAAAACTACAATGTGTGGTAAGTTGGCGCATTATTTGCAAAAGCAGGGCAAGCGCGTGTTGCTTTGCGCGGCGGATATTTACAGACCTGCCGCAATCAAACAATTGGAGATCGTTGCGGGAAAGAGCAAAGCGGGTTTCTTCGAGATGGGGCAAATAGATCCCGTCAAGATCGCCAAAAACGCAGTATCTTATGCCGAGAAAAACGGTTTTGATACGGTTATCATCGATACGGCAGGACGTTTGCACATAAACGAAGAGTTGATGAACGAACTGAAAGCCATAAAAAAAGCCGTAAACGTGTACGAAACTCTGTTGGTTGTGGACTCGATGACGGGACAAGACGCCGTAAATGTCGCCAAGACTTTTGACGAGCAGTTGGACATTACGGGCGTAATAATGACCAAGTTGGACGGCGACACTCGCGGCGGAGCAACGCTGTCCATAAAAGCCGTAACGGGCAAGCCGATAAAGTTTGTCGGCACGGGAGAAAAGACGGAAGATATCGAACCGTTTCACCCGGACAGAATGGCTTCGCGTATTTTGGGTATGGGAGATGTTCTTACGTTGATAGAACGTGCCCAAACTGCGATAGACGAGGAGCAAGCGCAAAAGCTCGCGCGCAAAATAAAGGAGTCCAACTTCGATCTCAACGATTATCTCGAACAGTTTGAGCAGGTTGCCAAGATGGGCGATCTGAACGATATAGTAGGTATGATCCCCGGGGCAAGCAAACTTAAACTCGGCGACAAGAAAGTAGACGAGGCGCAAATCAAGCGGAATAAAGCCATTATTCAATCGATGACGAAAGAAGAGCGCGCCAACCCCAAGATACTCAATTATTCGCGCAGAAAACGTATCGCAAAAGGTTGCGGCTTGCAGGTACAGGACGTAAACCGTCTGATAAAACAATACGAACAGACTTGCGATATGATGAAGAAAATGACAAAATCAAGGCGTTTGCCTTTCTGACAAAAAGACAGATAAACTATCTTTGAAATAAAAAACTAACACATTGGAGGAACAAAAAATGGCAGTAAAAATGAGATTGACAAGAATGGGTGACAAAAAAAGTCCTTTCTACCGCGTTGTCGTGATCGACAGCCACAAGGCGCGCGACGGTCAGTACGTTGATTTGGTGGGAACATACGATCCTCTCAACGACAAAGTTGAAATCGACGTTGAAAAGGCGAAAAAATGGGTCGCCTGCGGCGTACAACCCACCGAAACGGTTCGCTCTCTGCTTGTCCGTGAAAACATACTTGAACCGCGTAAATCTCACAAAGCATAGTTGAGGTGCGAGTATGCAGGAACTTGTAACTTATATCGTTAAACAGCTTGTGGACGACAAAGAAGCGGTAAACGTTACCGCCGAGGAAAACGACGAGGGCGTTATCACTCTTACCATTCACGTTGCGGAAAGCGACATCGGCAAAGTGATAGGTCGTCAAGGCAAAATAGCTATGGCGATCCGTACTTTGGCTAAGTCGGTAGGTACTCGCGAGGGTAAGAAATACAACGTCGAAATAGAAGATTGACTCTGTTGCCACAAGTTCGCTTGTGGCAATATTTTGCGGGAATGAAAATAGAAGTAGGGAAAGTGCTTAAAGCACAGGGCATAAAAGGCGAAATCAAGGTGGCTTGCTATCTTGACGAAACGTCGATGCTTAACGATTTGAAACAACTTTATATCGGCTCAAATGCGTATTCCGTCGAACATATACGCTCGGACGGTAGATTTTGCTATGTTAAATTGGCGGGCGTTTCCGACAGAAATTCCGCGGAAGCGTTGAGCAATTGGACGGTGTACGCAGACAAAGAAAGTATTTCCATTCCGCAAGGCAGATATTTTGTTGAGGACTTGATCGGTTGCAACGTTGTTGCAGACGGACGCTCGGTGGGCGTTGTCGCGGATATGTTGCAGTACGGCGCGGCGGACGTTTTTGTGTGCGAATTGCACGGAAAACGCGTTTCTTTCCCTTTTTTGAAAGACGTTGTGCTGTCGGTCGATCTGACGCGCAAGACAATTGTCGTAGACTCCAAACGTTTTTCGGAGGTGGCGGTATATGACGATTGACGTTTTGACCCTTTTCCCCGAAATGTTTGACGCGTTGAACAGCTCTTTGACGGGTAAAGCCCGAGAAAAGGGCTTATATCAATTGCATTGCCATAACATTCGCGACTATTCCAAAGACAGACACAAAAAATGCGACGATACGCCGTTCGGAGGCGGAGTGGGAATGGTTATGACTCCGCAACCGATACACGATTGTATTTGTTCCGTTGACCCCGACCACACGGCTAAACGGATATATATGTCGCCGCGCGGAAAAGTGCTTACCCAAAAAGTCGTAAAAGAACTGTCCGAAGAAAGTCATATTCTTATTTTGTGCGGTCACTACGAGGGTGTGGATCAGCGCGTTTTGGATTTGGATATCGATATGGAAATTTCCATTGGCGACTACGTACTTTCGGGCGGAGAGATACCCGCGATGGCGGTTATCGACGCCGTTTTACGCTACGTTCCCAACGTTCTCGGCAACAGCGAATCCACCGTGGACGAATCTTTTTCGCAACCGATGTTGGAGTATCCTCAATACACAAGACCGCAGGTTTTTTGCGGAGTGAGCGTGCCTGAGGTACTTGTGAGCGGCGATCACGCCAAAGTCGATCAATGGCGGCGCGAACAATCGTTGGAGATAACGCGGAAAAACCGCCCCGACTTGTTGGAGGAAAAATGAATATTCAATGGTTTCCCGGACATATGACCAAGGCGTTGAGAATGATGGAGGAGAACGCAAAGCTCGTTGACGCAGTAGGTTACGTGTTGGACGCGCGCGCGCCCGCTTCCTGTTTTAATCCGCAATTTCAATCGATAGTGGGCAAAAAGCCCTGCGTTTTTATTTTGAACAAGTGCGACCTTGCCGATAGCGCAAAGGTTGAAAGGTGGCGTCTTTTTTTTGACAGAAGCGGTTTGCCATACGTAAAGATAACGGCTACCGCGTCGGCGGAAGCAAAAAAAATCGTTGCCGTATTTGATAAAGTTACGGCAGAATTGCAGGCAAAAAACCGCGCCAAAGGCGTTTTCAAACCGATTAGATTTATGATTATCGGTGTGCCAAATTGCGGCAAATCGACGATAATAAACTGTCTTGCGGGCAAAAAAAGCGTTATTACGGGCGACAGACCGGGCGTGACAAAGGGAAAACAATGGGTCAGATTGTCTTTCGGGTTGGAATTGTTGGATACCCCCGGTACTCTGTGGCCCAAATTCGATGACGAAAACGTTGCCTCGCGACTTTGTTTTATCGGGAGCGTAAAGGACGACGTGACGGACGTGTGCGAAGTGGCGAGTTCGCTTGTACAACAGCTTTCGGTTTTGTACCCGCAAAGCATTCCGCAACGGTACGGCGTTGATTGCGGCGAAAAAGAACCTGCTGTAATTATCGACGAGATAGCGCGAAAAAGAGGTTTTTTGCTTCGCGGCGGAGAAGTGGATCGCGAACGTTGCGCCAAAGCGTTGTTGGACGATTTTCGCAAAGGTAAATTGGGCGGTATAACTTTTGATTTGCCCTCCGAGCAGTAGCCGTCAGTCAATAGCGAGAGAAGCGGTTTTTGAAATTATTTTCGGTACAGAAGTAAAATTATGATAGATATGTTGCAATACGAAAAACAAATGCTGGCGACGGGCGCGCGCTACATCGGCGGAATAGACGAGGCGGGCAGGGGTCCGCTTGCAGGTCCCGTTGTGGTGGCGGGTGTAGTTATGCCCCTTGACGAACCGATAGAGGGCGTGAACGACAGCAAAAAACTCTCGGCAAAAAAGAGAGAAATTTTGTTTGAAGAGATAAAGGCAAAGTGTCTGGACGTAACCGTTGCGATAATAGACAACGAAACTATCGACGAAATAAACATTCTCAACGCAACAAAACGAGGAATGACGCAGTGTATCAACTCTTTTAAGCAAGTTGACTGCGTGTTGATAGACGCCGTTAAACTTTCTGCAAAAGTACCCGTTTTGTCCATAATACACGGCGACGCGTTGAGTTACAGTATCGCCGCCGCGAGCATTATCGCCAAGGTTACCCGCGACAGGCTTATGACGGAATACGACAAATTGTATCCGCAATACAATTTTGCCAAGCACAAAGGGTACGGAACGGCGGAACATATCGCGCTTTTGAAGAAGTACGGTCCCTGTCCTATCCACAGAAAAACATTTATCGGACATTTTGTTGAACTATGAATACGCGAGCGGTAGGGCAACGGGGAGAGGACATCGCCGTTAAATATTTGAAGAAACAAAAATATAAAATACTCGACAGAAATTTTTCCTGTCATTTCGGAGAAATCGATATTGTCGCGTCGGATAGATCCGCCGTCGTATTTGTGGAGGTAAAAGCCCGCGCCAACGACAAATTCGGTATGCCACGAGAAGCGGTAAACAAATTCAAACAACAAACGATAGTGCAATGCGCCAACTATTGGTTGTACAACAAAAAGCGCGTCGGCGTTCCCGTACGGTTTGACGTGATAGAAATTCTCAACGGGCAAGTAAACCATATCGTGGACGCATTTCGCGCATAAACTTGTTTACAATATCGAAATCGGGACAAATGTATAATACTATTTTTGACATAGTATGCGAAATAGGCGGTTTTAAGGCAAAAATTTGTCGATTTGGGCAGAATAAATCAATTTTTTCTGCTTTTGGCAAGCGGAATATTTAATTAAATTTCCTTGTTAAAACGCTGAAAAACAGTTGCTAAAAGTATAAAAATATGGTAACATATACAAGTGACTTCGGGCGGTCCTCTGACTTGAACAAGTGTATGAACGCTTAGTTAACAAAAATTATTTGGAGGAAAAGTCAAATGGACATCATCAAACAAATCGAATCGGAATCTTTAAGACAAGTTACCGACTTCCATGTTGGCGACACTGTGCGCGTCAACTTCAAGGTTATCGAGGGTAACAAGGAAAGAATTCAGGCGTACGAGGGCATTGTGATCGCTCGTAAGCACGGCGGACTTCGCGAAACCTTTACCGTGAGGCGCATTTCCAGCGGTATCGGCGTGGAAAGAACGTTCCCCGTTCACAGCCCGAAAATCGAAAGTATCGTTGTCGTTCGCCAAGGTGAAGTGAAGCGTGCCAAGCTCTACTATCTGCGTCAACGCACGGGCAAAGCCGCCAAAGTTAAATCTTCAAGATAACTTCGACAAAATCAAGCGACCTGCAAAGGTCGCTTTTTTGTGCGCACATATTTTAAGGTATAAAAATCAACAATATTTTTGTTATTAAATGTATTAAAAGCTCTTGCTAAAATTTAATTTCGTAGTTATACTTATACGTAGATTGTTCACAACGGAGAAAAATATGCTTGCTTTGATAAAAAGTTACGGGCTAAAAGGTTTGGACGGTTTTCCCGTGCAAGCGGAAATCGATATGCATTCGGGAATGCCGTCCTACGATATAGTGGGGCTGGCGGACACTGCCGTCAAGGAATCGAAAGAACGCGTTCGTTCCGCTATGAAAAACAGCGGCTATCAATATCCCGTGGCTGCTGTTGTAGTAAATCTCGCTCCCGCCGACATAAAAAAGGAGGGCAGTTTGTACGATCTGCCGATAGCGATAGGTATGCTTGCCGCAAGCAAGCAGATACCGTACGAAACTCTTCGCCGCCCGATAATTCTCGGTGAACTTTCACTTAACGGCGAAGTGCGCAAAGTCAACGGGTTACTGCCAATGCTCATCAGCGCGGTGCAACAAGGCGAAAAAACCTTTGTAATTCCCAAGGGCAACGCGCCCGAGGCGGCTTTTATCGAGGGGGCTACCGTGTACGCCGTCGAAACGCTGCGCGAGGCGGTGGGCTTTTTGACGGGTACGGCGGAGTTGGATCCGATAGAAATTCGCAGTTGGCAAAGCGATATTCAACAAAATCACAGCGATAACGACTTTAAGTATATCAAAGGGCAGTATGCGGCTAAGCGGGCAATGGAGATTGCCGTTGCGGGCGGACACAACATTATAATGATAGGTCCTCCCGGCGCAGGCAAAACAATGCTTGCAAGAGCCGTTCCGTCCATTATGCCCAACCTTACTTTTGAAGAAGCGTTGGAAGTGGCAAAAATACACAGCGTTTCGGGACAATTGGACGGTTTCATTTACGAACGCCCGTTCCGTACGCCTCATCACTCCTCCACGATGGTTGCGTTGACGGGCGGAGGCAACAAGGCTCGCCCGGGAGAAATCAGTTTGGCGCATAACGGTGTTCTTTTTCTCGACGAATTGCCCGAATACAACCGTCAAACATTGGAAACGCTCAGACAACCGTTGGAGGACGGAGTTATCACCGTTTCGAGAAACGCCATTTCCGTTACCTATCCCGCCGATTTTATGTTGATAGCAAGTATGAACCCCTGCCCTTGCGGAAACTACGGTAGCGCGACGGCGGAATGTAAGTGTACCGCGTCGCAAATACACAGATACCTCAACAAACTTTCGGGACCTCTGCTCGATAGAATAGACATACACATCGAGGTGGACAACGTAACGTACGATCAATTGCAAGAGGACAAGCTGGCGGAACCGTCGTCGGTGATAAGGGAGAGAGTGAACAAAGCTCGCGCTATTCAACTCGACCGTCTTGCGGGATCTGGGCGCAGGTGCAACGCCCAAATGACCCCCGCGGACATAAAAAAATATTGCAAAATCGACAAAGAAAGCGCGCTTTTGTTGGAAGAATCGTTCAAAAAACTCAATCTCACGGCGCGCGCGTATAATCGCGTATTGAAAGTTGCCCGTACGATAGCGGACTTGGAGGGCGCGGAAAAAATTACTGTCAAGCATATAGCGGAGTCGCTCCAATACCGTCAGTTAGACAGAAAATACAGGGTGTAAATGTACAGTTTAGAAGAAAAAATTTGCATATTGTTTGGCGAAATCGGTCTTAGCTCGAACAAGTTTTTTCAATTGACGGATTTGTTCGACGGAGCGGAAGAATTGGTCGCCGAATTGGGGCATAGTGCAGACGCGGAAAAACTTCTCGGAGATGGTTATCCCGCGCTGTGCAACGCGCTGAAAAAACATTACTACGACAAAATCGTTGAAAAAGCCGAAAAAAACGATATTGTCGCCGTAACTTGGTATTCGGAGGATTATCCCGAGCAATTGCGCAACATAGACGACAAACCTTACGTGCTGTTTTGCAAGGGGGACGTTTCGCTGTTGAAAAGCGAGTGTCTTTCCATCATCGGCACGCGCAAGGTTTCTTCCTACGGGCGGCGTATCGCCAAAGATTTTACCGCTGTGCTGTGCGATTACTTTACCATTGTCAGCGGTCTTGCGTTCGGCGTAGATACAATCGCGCACGAAACGACTTTGGACGGCGGCGGCAAAACTATCGCCGTGCTTGGCGGAGGGTTGCTTAACGTTTATCCCGCCGCAAACAGCGGATTGGCAGATAGAATAACGGAAAACGGCGGCTTGGTCGTTTCGGAATACGGGCTTACGGCTCAACCCTTTTCTTTCCGCTTTCCTCACAGAAACCGTATCGTGTCGGGTTTGTCTAAGGGTGTGTTGGTTTGTCAGGCACCCGCTAAAAGCGGTACAAATTCCACCGTGGAATTGGCGTTGGAGCAGGGCAAAGACGTATTTGTCGTACCGGGCGAAATTTACGATATGGGTTTTCATGGCAGTAACCGCTTGATAAAAACGGTGCAGGGAGCCTGCGTTACGTCGCCGAGGGATATTGTGGATTTCTACGGTTTGGACAATCCTGCCGTAAGCGGCGAAAGCTATCAAATGAGTATCGAAGAACAAACCGTTGTCAACGCTTTGTCGGAGGGACCGCTTTCCTTTGACGATTTGGTGATAAAAACGGGACTGCCTCCCGCCGAACTGAATTTTTTGTTGGCAAATTTGGAATTAAGGAGTATAATTGCTAAGTTGGCAGGCAACACCTACCGACTTTATGGAGGAATTGAATGAAACTTGTTATTGTCGAATCCCCCGCGAAAGCCAAGACGATAGGCAAATATTTGGGACCCGACTATCGCGTGGACGCGTCGCGCGGTCATATATGGGATTTGCCCGACAAAGAAATGGGCATAGATTTTGAACACAACTACGAACCGTCGCTGGAAGCGCGCAAACCGGAACAGCGCGAAACCATCGAACGCCTGAAAAAAGAAGTGGCGCGTGCCGAAAGAGTTTACCTCGCTACCGACCCCGATCGCGAGGGCGAGGCGATCTCTTATCATTTGCAATGCGCGTTGGAATTGGACCCCAAGGAAAAGAACAGAATTATGTTCAACGAAATTTCCAAGAAAGCCGTCAACAACGCGATAGCGAACCCCGACTATATCAACACGGGCTTGGTAGCCGCGCAACAGGCTCGTCGCGTGTTGGACAGGTTGGTGGGCTACACGTTGTCGCCCGTTTTGTGTAAAAAGATAACGGGAAAACTTTCAGCGGGTAGAGTACAGTCTGCGGCATTGCGAATTATCGTAGACCGTGAAAAAGAGATAAAGAAGTTCAAACCGGAAGAATTTTGGCACGTATCCGCAATTTTGGAAAAGCCAAGAACCAAGCCTCAATTCAAGGCTGTTTTGACGGAATTGAACGGCAAAAAGATCAAACTGAAAAACAAAGAGCAATGCGATGAAGTACTCAAAATTCTGGACGGCGAGTACACGGTTTCGTCTGTAAAAAAATCCGTTACGCAATCTCGTCCGCAACCGCCCTTTACCACAAGCACAATGCAACAGGACGCGGTGAACAAATTGAGAATGTCGTCCAATGCAGTTATGTCTGTGGCGCAACAGCTGTACGAGGGTTTCGACATAGCGGGAATGGGACACGTTGCGTTGGTTACGTACATTCGTACCGATTCGGTGCGCGTTTCCGCCGAAGCGGTTGCCGCCGCGCGCGAACGCATTTCGCAACTTTACGGAGAGAAATATATCCCCGAAAAGCCCAATTTCTACGCAACGAAAAAACAGGCGCAAGACGCTCACGAAGCAATTCGTCCCATAAATCTTGAACTTACGCCCGAGTCCATCAAAGATAAAGTTTCTCGCAGTCAGTACTTGCTGTACAAACTTATTTACGAACGTTTTTTGGCAAGTCAGGCGGCTCCCGCAACGTTCAACAGCGTGTCCGTGTCTATTGCTTGCGGCGCGTGCGGTTTGACGGCAACGGGCAAAACGCCGTTGTTCGACGGCTATCTTGCCATCTACGGCGAGGGCAAAGGCAAAGACAAGGAGGAAACGGACGAAAATCCCACCTTGCCGCAATTGGAAGCGGGAGATAAACTCAAACTTGTAAAACTCAATCACGAACAGCGTTTTACTAAGCCGCCCGTGCGCTATACGGAGGCGAGCATAATCAAAACGATGGAAGAAAAGGGCATAGGACGTCCGAGTACTTACGCTACGATAATGCAAACGCTGTACAAGCGCGAATACGTTACCAAAGACGGCAAGTTCCTTGTTCCGAGCAATCTCGGCATACAGGTAACGGAATACTTGCAACAGTATTTCAGCGAAGTAGTGGACGTGCAGTTTACCGCCGAAATGGAAGATCGTTTGGACGCTATCGAGGACAATGGCGAACCTTGGTACAACGTTGTGGACAGCTTTTACAAACCAATGCTCAAAGAAGTGGAAACGGCAATGCACTCTCGCAAAGTTGCCGTGCAGGACGAGGTTTCCGACGTCATCTGCGACAAATGTGGTGCGCCGATGGTGATTCGTACGGGCAAGTACGGTAAGTACCTTGCTTGCAGTAACTATCCCGCGTGTTCCAACATAAAGAGTATGAAAGAAAAAGTTCCTCCCAAAGAAACGGACATCGTTTGCGAGATATGCGGAGCCAAGATGTTGGAACGTCAGGGCAAATACGGTAAGTACTTGTCGTGCAGTAACTATCCCGCGTGTCGCAACACCAAGCCGATAACCGAAACCGTTGCCAAATGTCCGAAATGCGGCAAAGACGTAACGAAGCGCGTTTCAAAGAGAGGAATAACGTTCTACGGCTGTACGGGCTGGCCCGCGTGCGACTTTGTTTCGTGGGATATTCCCACGGGAGAATTGTGTCCCGTTTGCGGCGCGCACTTGGTTTACAAAACTTCGCACGGCAAAAAGTTTGTGCGTTGCTCCAACAAGGAATGTAAATACGACGGCGGTGAAGTGAGTGAGAGCTAAGGTTATCGGCGGCGGTTTTGCAGGGTGCGAAGCGTGTTATCAATTGTTGAAACGCGGCGTAGACGTAACTTTGACGGAAATGAAACCGTTAAAAAAATCTCCCGCTCACCACTTGGACACGTTGTGCGAAGTTGTCTGTTCCAATTCTTTCAAGAGCGATCTTCTTGACACGGCAAGCGGTTTGCTTAAAGCGGAAATGAGGCTTTTGGACAGCTTGGTGCTTGATGTCGCGGAACAAACAAAAGTACCCGCCGGCGGCGCGCTTGCTGTTGACAGGTACGCCTTTTCCGCAGAGATGACAAGGCGTTTGGAAGCGTTTCCCTCTTTTAACAGGGTCGAGGCTGTGGAAACAAGCCTTTCTGACGAGGGTTACGACTTTGTTATCGTAGCCACGGGACCGCTCACCGACGAGGCGTTGGTTCCCGCTCTTCAAAAAGTTTTCGGAAGCAAATTTTTGTACTTCTTCGACGCGGTTGCTCCCATTGTGACGGCAGAAAGCATAGATCTTGACAGCGCGTTTGTCGCCAGCAGATACGGAAAGGGCGAAGCCGACTACTTGAATTGCCCGATGGACAAGCAGCAGTATCTGGCTTTTTACGACAATCTCGTATCTGCGGAAACGGTGCAACTTCAAGAATTTGAAAACAACGTGTTCGAGGGGTGTATGCCGATAGAGGTTATGGCTAAGCGCGGCGTTGATACAATGCGTTTCGGACCGTTAAGACCTATTGGTCTGCGAGATGAGCGCACGGGCGAAAAGCCCTACGCCGTGTTGCAATTGCGCAAAGAAAATATCGACGGCACGCGCTATAATCTTGTGGGATTTCAGACAAATCTCAAATACGGCGAACAAAAGCGAGTATTCTCGATGATCCCCGCCTTGCGGGAAGCGGAATTTGTGCGATACGGCGTTATGCACAGAAATACGTATATCGACGCGCCTAAATTTCTTGACAGAAATTTTCAACTGAAAACCGATAAGAAGTTGTTTTTTGCGGGTCAATTGACGGGCGTCGAGGGGTATATGGAATCCGCTGTGAGCGGATTGGTCTCCGCTTTGCAGGCGTACCGCATTTTCAGCGGTTTAGCTCCCGTTCCGTTTAGTTCGGAAACTATCACGGGTGCGCTTTGCGATCACGTTTCGTCGGACTTCGGAGAGTACTCGCCGATGAACGCAAGTTTCGGAATACTTGCTCCTTTGTCGGAAAAAATAAGAGATAAGTCGCAAAGAAAAATAGCCTATTCCCATCGGGCGATAGAAAATATGAAAAAAACAGTAATCAATATATAAGGAGAAAATTATGTCAGAAGTTTTTGCCGATTCCATAAAGGGTACAACTATTTGTGCGGTCAAACGCGACGGTAAAATAGCCGTAGCGGGCGACGGACAGGTCACGCAGGGTCAAAACGTTATTATGAAAGGCAATGCGGTAAAGGTGCGCCGTATCTACGACGGAAAAATTGTAACGGGCTTTGCAGGCTCTGTTGCAGACGCCTTTACTTTGTCGGAAAAATTTGAAGAGATGTTGCAAAAATTCAGCGGTAATTTACTTCGTTCGGCTGTCGAGGTCGCTCAACTGTGGCGCAGAGATAACGTTATGCGCAAGCTCGAAGCTATGATGATCGTTGCCGACAAAGAAAACATCTACTTGCTTTCGGGCAGCGGCGACGTGATAGAACCCGACGACGGCGTGTGCGCAATCGGCAGCGGCGGCAATTACGCTCTTGCCGCGGCAAAGGCACTTTTACGCAACACCGACCTTTCCGCCAAGGAAATAGCCGCCAAGGCACTTGAAATCGCAAGTGAAATTTGCGTATTTACCAACGGTCATATAACCGTAGAGGAGGCTTGAAATGACGCCAAAACAAATTGTAAACGAACTTGACCGCTATATCGTGGGGCAATTCAACGCAAAAAAAGCGGTGGCGATAGCGTTGCGGAACAGATACCGCCGCAGTCAATTGCCTGCCGCCGACAGAGAGGAAATCACTCCCAAAAACATTATTATGAAAGGACCGACGGGCGTAGGCAAAACGGAAATCGCCCGTAGGCTTGCCAAACTTGTAAAGGCTCCTTTCCTCAAAGTGGAAGCCACCAAGTACACCGAGGTCGGATACGTAGGCAGAGATGTAGAAAGTATGATCCGCGATTTGGTGGAAGTTTCCATTCGCCTTGTAAAAGACGAACGCTACAAAGAAGTGGAGGCTCGCGCTTTTGAACGCGCCGTGGACAGAGTTGCCGATCTGCTTTTGAAACAGTCTAAGGAATTGCCCGAGGGTATAACGAAAGTTGCCGTTATCGACGAGGTTTCCAAGCACAATCTCGACCAAATGCAGGTGGAAATCGCCGTTGCGGACGCTCCCAAGCCCGTAGAATTGCAACCCGGTGCGGGCGAGATAAATATCGGCAGTATTTTCGGCGATATACTCCCGAAGAAAACAAAAAAACGTACGGTAACGGTAGAAGAGGCGTTGCGCATACTCGCCGCCGAAGAAAGCGAAAAGCTGATCGATCTGGACAGCGTTGAAGCTGAGGCGTTAAGACGCGCGGAAAACGACGGCGTGATATTCATCGACGAAATGGACAAGATAGCGGGCAAATCTTCTCAAAACGGCCCCGACGTATCGCGCGAGGGTGTACAACGCGACATTTTGCCTATCGTCGAGGGTTGCACGGTAACCACCAAATACGGCAACATAAAAACCGACTACATTTTGTTCATTGCAAGCGGCGCGTTCCACGTGAGTAAGGTGTCAGATCTGATACCCGAATTGCAGGGACGTTTCCCCGTGCTGGTGGAGTTGGACAGCCTCGGCGTGGAAGATTTTATCAAAATTCTTACCGAACCCGAAAATGCCATAACACAGCAGTACAAGAAACTTCTCGCTGTGGACAACATCGAGTTGAGCTTCACCGAGGACGGTATCGCGGAGATAGCGAACGTAGCCTACGATCAAAACAATACCCTCGAAGATATCGGCGCGCGTCGCCTGCAAAGCATTATGGAACATATCGTAGAGGATATTTCTTACGACATAAACGAGGAGGGGGAAACGAAAAAAGTTGTAATCGACAAAGATTACGTACTTAAAAATTTCCGTACCGAATCCCGCAACCTCAAAAAATACGTTTTGTAACTTAGGAGAAAGTAATGTCAGAACTACTAAACGGTCAACGTCGCAGTATGATGTGCGGCGATGTTACGACCGAACAAATCGGAAAAGAATTGACTCTTATGGGTTGGGTCCACAGACGGCGCGACTTGGGCGGACTTATCTTTTTGCAATTGCGCGACAGAAGCGGCATTATGCAAATTGTTTTCGATACGGACGTTTGTAGCGGAGATTTGCTGGACAAGGCGTCTACGCTCAAATTGGAGTACGTCGTATCCGTTACGGGCAAAGTACGCCTTCGCGTGGGAAACAACGTCAACCCCAATATGAAAACGGGCGAGGTGGAACTTGTCGCCGAGCAGTTGAAAATACTGTCCGAGGCGGACACAACTCCCTTTTCCATCGGCGACGACGGTGCCAACGAAACGTTGCGTTTGAAATACAGATATTTGGACCTGCGCAGAGAATCGTTGCAACAAAACCTCGTTACGCGTAGCAAAATTTACAGCATAACGCGCAACTATCTTGCAGAACACGGCTTTATTGAGGTAGAAACGCCTATGCTCGGCAAATCCACGCCAGAGGGCGCGCGCGATTATCTCGTTCCAAGCAGAATACGACAGGGCAGTTTTTACGCTTTGCCGCAGTCGCCGCAACTGTACAAGCAATTGCTTATGATCGGCGGAATGGACAGATATTTTCAAATTGCAAAGTGCTTCCGTGATGAGGACTTGCGCGCCAACCGTCAGCCTGAATTTACTCAAATCGACCTCGAAATGAGTTTTGTCGATCAGGAAGAAGAGGTGATGACCTTGACGGAGGGTTTGCTCGTCAAGATGTTCCGCGAAATTCGCGGCGTTCAACTCCCCGAACACTTTTTGCGTTTGCCTTGGACGGAGTGTATGAACCGTTTCGGCTCGGACAAGCCCGATATGCGTTTCGGTATGGAAATAGCCTGCCTTGACGAGGCGGTGCGCAACAGCAATTTCGTTGTGTTTTCCAACGCGTTGGCAAACGGCGGAACGGTGAGAGCTATCGTATTGAAACAGGGCGCGGACAAACTTTCGCGTAAAGATCTGGACAGGCTTGCGGAGTTTGTAAAAACCTACAAAGCCAAAGGGCTTGCTTGGTACGGACTTGGTAAAGAGGGCGTTAAGTGCAGTTTTGCCAAAGCCGTTTCGGAAAGCGAACTTACTGCCATATCCAACGTTTTGGGTATGGAACAGGGCGACATCGCCTTGATAGTTGCCGATAACGATTGGCAAACGGCGGTTGTCGCGTTGGGCGCGCTTCGTTGTCATTTGGCGGCGAAATTCGAACTGTACAAAAAGGGCGATTTTGCGGCTTTGTGGGTGGTGGACTTTCCGCTGTTTGAGTACTCCGATGAAGAGGGCAGATACGTTGCTATGCACCACCCGTTCACAAGCCCCAAAAACGAAGACTTGCAGTATATGAAAACCGACCCCGCGCGCGTACGCGCCAAAGCCTACGACGTGGTGATAAACGGCGACGAAATGGGCGGAGGCTCAATGCGTATATACAACCGCGACGTGCAAACGTTGATGTTTGAAACGCTTGGTTTCAGCGACGAACAAATCGCGGAGCGGTTCGGTTTCTTTGTGGACGCGTTCAAATACGGAACGCCGCCGCACGGAGGATTGGCTCTCGGACTTGACCGTTTGGTGATGGTGTTGACGGATACGAATAATATAAAAGACGTTATCGCTTTCCCGAAAATGCAAAACGCAAGCGATATGATGAGCGACGCTCCCTCCGAAGTGGAGGAAAAACAACTTAAAGAACTCGGAATTTGTTGCGAGGCGCACGATGACTGAGCAAGGCACCGTTCTCTCGGTAAAAAACGGTTACGCAAACGTCCGAATAGGCAGAAACAGCGCGTGCGCTTCTTGCGGGAAATGCGGAATGACCGAACGGCAAAAATACGTCGATTTTTACGCGGTAAACAGCGTGAACGCGAAAGAGGGCGACGTCGTTGTGTTGGAAATTCCCGAAACAAACAGCGCGAAATTCGCCTTTGTGGGATATTTTCTTCCCATAATCCCCGCGCTCGGCTTACTTGCGTTGGCATTGGGACTTCAATGGGAAGTGTGGATCGCCGCATTGATGTTTTTGGCGGGACTTGTGATAGGATTTTGTATCGTCGCGCTTGTTGAAAAGTTGCGCCGTCACAAATGGATAGAAACTCCGCAAATTGTGGAAATCGTACTCATACGGCACGAAAAGGACGTACAGGCGGCAGAAAAAGGCGAAACCGATGGCGCAGGACAGTCGGAGAACGACGTTGTTGCGGACTTTGCGGAACAGGAAAACAAAAAATAAACAATCAAGGAGATATAAACAATGAGTAAATTACCCGATGTGACAGAAAATTTCGACGAATTTATTTCGAGCGGTACGGTTGTCGTGGACTTTTGGGCAACGTGGTGCGGACCTTGCAAGATGTTGTCGCCGATATTGGACGAAGTTGCGGACAAATTGCCCGACGTGAAGTTCGGCAAAGTGGACGTTGACAACGCAATGGAATTGGCAAAACGTTTCAAAATCGTGTCCATTCCCAATGTGTGTATTTTCAAAAACGGCGAACTTGTTGACAGAATTATCGGCTTGTGCAACGAGGACGAACTGACGGAAACAATTTCCAAACACATTTAATCAGATTTGTCGATACAGCCAACCTCGAAAGGGGTTGGCTTTTTTTTGTCTGCTTCGTTGGTTTGGCGCGCAAAAAATTTTGTAGGCAACTTTATTTCATTATTTTGCATTTGTTTGCCTAAAACGTTTGACTTGCGACTATAATAGTAGTAAACTATTCATAGTAAATTAGTAGGAATTGAAAATGAAAATGTCCTCAAAGGCAAGATACGGGCTGTATGTGGCTGTTGAGCTTGCCAAAAACTATCAATCGGGAGAACACCTAAACGTGTCGTCGTTGTCGCAAGCTACGGGAGTGAGCGACAAGTATCTCGAACAGATAATCGCCTTGATGAAAAAGGCTGATATCGTTTTGGCGACGCGCGGCGCAAACGGAGGATATATTCTGTCGGATAGCCCCGACCGTATCACCGTCGGACAGGTTTTGCGCGCAGTGGAAAATCTCGAAATAGTGGACTGCCTGCACAGCGAATGCGCCCAGCGCGGCAATTGCGTTGCGCACAACTTGTGGGGCAGATTGTACGACAACATAAATTCCTATCTCGATACGATAACTCTTACTCAACTTGCGGAGGACAATATATGAAAGTTTACGCAGACTATGCCGCTTCGACTCCTTGCGACGAGCGCGTAGTTAAGGCAATGTTGCCGTACTTTACCCAAGATTTCGGCAATGCTAACAGTCAACACTCCTTTGGCAGAGATACTGCAAAAGCTCTTGCCGACGCGCGGGAGGTTGTGGCTCGGATACTCGGTTGCGACCCCAACGAAATTTACTTTACGAGCGGCGGCACCGAAGCGGACAATTGGGCGTTGAAAGGAGTCGCGCTCCACAAACGCGACAAGGGCAATCACGTCATAATTTCGTCGATAGAACACCACGGAATACTTTCTCCCGCCGATTGGTTGGAAAGCAACGGTTTCAGGGTAACTCGATTGCCCGTTGACAGCACGGGGCTGGTGCGCGTGGAAGATTTGGAAAAAGCGATCGACGACGAAACGACGATTGTGTCCGTTATGTACGCCAATAACGAAGTGGGAACAATTCAACCCGTAAAAGAGTTGGCGGAAGTGGCGCACAGGCACGGAGCGTTGTTCCACACCGACGCGGTGCAGGCAATTCCGTATATGAATATCAACGTCAGAGAAATCGGCGCGGATCTGATGACGATTTCGGGACATAAATTTTACGGTCCGAAAGGGGTCGGCGTGCTGTACATTCGCAACGGCGTAAAGTTGGACAAACTGATTTGCGGCGGCGGACAGGAGCGTTCTCAACGCGCAGGAACGGTAAACGTACCCGCGATAGTGGGCTTGGCAACGGCTTTGGAGCTTTCTCGCAGGACGTTGACGGAAGATTGCGCGCATATCGCCGCATTGAGAGATCACTTTGAGGAACGCGTGGAACGCGAAATTCCCTACATTCGCCAAAACGGCAACAAACTACATCGTGTTCCGAGCATTGCCAATTACAGCTTTGAATACGTTGAGGGCGAGGGAATACTTATGCTTTTGGATTTCAACGGTATAGCCGTTTCCAGCGGTTCGGCTTGCAGCAGCGGCAGTTTGGATCCGTCGCACGTGTTGTTGGCGATGGGCGTACCTATCGAAGTGTCGCACGGATCTATTCGGTTCAGTTTCGGCAAACACAACACCCTCGAAGAGGTAGACTATATCGTAGACAAGCTCAAAGAAACAATTTCCAGATTGCGCGAGATGTCGCCGCTGTTCGATTTGAAAAACGGAGGAACTTACAATGTATAATCAAAAAGTTTTGGAAGCATTTGCACACCCGCAAAACGTCGGCGAGATAGAAAACCCCGACGGGGACGGCACGGTAGGAAACGCCACTTGCGGAGATATTATGCGCATAACGTTGCGCATAGTAGACGACGTGATAGTGGACGCCAAATTTCAGACATTCGGTTGCGCGGCGGCGATCGCCACGAGTTCTACCGCGACGCAAATGGTTATCGGTATGACCGTTGACGAAGCGTTGAAACTTACCAACGCGCGCGTGGTGGAAGAACTTGAAGGGCTTCCTCCGCAAAAAATTCATTGCTCGGTGCTTGCCGAAGAGGCTATCAAAAAGGCAATAGAAAACTACCGCGCCAAAAAAGCCAACAAACCCGTTGACAACGGACCCATTGAGTACGTTTGATAAAAATTATCTCTTGTAAAATTTGGCGAGTGATTAGTCCAAAACGCCTAAATTACAGCGATAATCGGCAAATTATATAATACTATTTTAGACATATCATTATTTTTGCGGCGTTTTTGCATAATTTTTCCGTTACTATCCACAATAACGACAGTAACGTTTATGGAGGAATTATGAAAAAACTTTTGATTGGTATGGCTTTGGGAGCGGCAGCGGGAATGATCGTAAGCGAAATTCCCCAAGTAAAGCAGTTGCTCAACAAAGGCAAAAAGAAAGTAAAAGAAATGACAAAGTAACGTTCAACATTAAGATCGCCGTTGCGCGGTCTTTTTGTTTTGTACTATTTGGGCAAATTGCCTTGTCAAATGTCTTTCTTGTGTGTTATAATAGCTGTTACTATGGGACGAATTATGGCATTGGACGTGGGTAACGTCCGTATCGGAATAGCTGTTTCCGACCCGATGGGTATTATCGCAAATCCTTTGGAAACCTATGTTCGCAAAGGTTTGCAACAAGACGCTGAATACGTTGCTAAACTTGCCGTTGGCAAAGACGTTTCCTTGATAGTGTCGGGCTTGCCGCTTGATTTGAAAGGCAGAGAAATGGAGCAGGTGGCAAAAACGCGCGAATTTATCGACGAACTTTCCAAACATTGCGATATTCCCATAGAGTACCTCGACGAACGTTTTACCACAGTTTCCGCCGAAAGGTTGCTTATTGAGGGCAACGTGCGGCGCGAGGACAGGAAAAAGGTCATCGACAAGGTGGCGGCGACAATAATTTTGCAAAACTATCTGGACAGAAAAAGATAAAAAACGGAGGAATTTATGAAAGAAGAAGAAAAAGTGGAACAAGAATGTGATTGCGGTTGCGAGGACGAAGCGGACGTCATTATGCTCGAAGACGAAGAGGGCAATCAATATCCGTACTATCACGTGGCAACCATCGAGTACGAGGGTAAGGAATACGCTTGCCTCGAAGAGGCTGACGAGAATGTTGAAGAACCGCAGATCGAATTTTTCGAGTTGGAAGAAGTCGAGGGCGACGACGGTTATTACAATCTTTTGCCCGTAGACGACGAACTGTACGAAATTCTCGAACACAAACTTGCCGAATTGGTGGAAGAGCAGGGCGATGAGTGCGACGACCCCGATTGCGATTGCCATCATCACAACGACTGATACGCAACATTTTGTTTTAATTTAGCGCGTAGACAAGTAGTAAAAGCCTTTTCTCGTTGTAGGGAGAGGGCTTTATCGCAATTTTCGCTTGCTATTTTGTCGGTTTCCAATTCGGAAAATGTGCTTCCCTATGTTCTTCGCAGACGTTTCGGTGATTTTTGTAAACATATTTTCGTCTGTTGACAATCGACAAAAGCGGTAAATCGGGCGCGGTATATGTAAAATTGAAAATATCGTTTAATATAATAAATAAAAAGTGTCTGTTTTTTGATTGCAAAATACAGGCACTTGTGCTATAATCTACACGGTTTAATTCGCATTTGCGCAAGATTTGTTCGTTGTGCCGAGGTTTGCCTCTCGGTTGCGGGCGGAGTTGACGGCGCAAAGAGGTTAAAAACAACAAAAAAGGAGAAAGAAAAATATGGCAGTTGTATCAATGAAACAGCTTCTGGAAGCGGGCGTGCATTTCGGTCACCAAACCAGAAGATGGAACCCCAAAATGAAAAAGTATATCTACACGGAACGTAACGATATACACATTATCGATCTGCAACAGACGGTTGCGCAGGCGGAAGTTGCTTACAAATTTGTTCGCGACATTGCCGCGGAGGGCAAACCCATTTTGTTCGTAGGTACCAAAAAGCAAGCGCAGGACGCTATCAAGACGGAAGCGGAGCGTTGCGGAATGTACTACGTCAACAACCGTTGGTTGGGCGGCACTCTTACCAATTACAAAACGATCAAATCGCGTATCGAACGCCTCCACCAAATCAATCAAATGGAAAAGCTCGGCGAGTTGGACGTTTTGCCCAAGAAAGAAGTTGCAAAACTGTTGGAAGAACGCGACAAGTTGGAAGCCAACCTTGGCGGAATAAAAGATATGAAAGGTATGCCCGGTTGTATCTTCATCGTAGACCCCAAAATGGAAGCTATCGCCGTTGCGGAGGCTCACGCGCTTAACATTCCCATCGTTGCGATTGTGGACACTAACTGCGACCCCGATCAGGTGGACGTAGTTATACCCGCCAACGACGACGCTATCGGCGCAATCAAGATCATCGCTTCCATTATCAGCGGAGCGGTTATCGAGGCGAAAGAGGGTATCGTTATGACCGCGCCCGAAGAGGACGAGGAAACAGATAAATCTCAGGAAACTATCGAAGAGGAGGCAAACAATGGCTAATTTCACAAATCAAGATGTTATGAAACTGCGCGAACAAACGGGCGTAGGAATGATGGACTGCAAAAAGGCTCTTGTAGCTACGGACGGTAACTTTGACGAAGCGGTCAAGTATCTCCGCGAAAAGGGTATGGCGTCCGCCGCCAAAAAGGCAAGCCGCGTTGCAGCGGAAGGTCTTGTTAAGTGCCTTGTTTCCGACGACAAAAAGACTGCCGTTGCGGTGGAAGTGAACTGCGAAACGGACTTTGTTGCCCGTAGCGATCAGTTTGTGCAACTTACCGAAACGATTGCAAAGCATTTGCTTGTTTCCAATGCGACCACAGTTGAACAGGTGTTGGAAGAAGTTTACTGCGAAGAATGCGGCAAAACGGTCAACGTTTTGATCGCGGAAGCTACCGCGGCAATCGGAGAAAAAATTTCTCTGCGCAGATTTACCAAGTTCCAACTTGACGGCAACGGACTTATTTCCAGCTACATTCATATGGGCGGAAAAATCGGCGTATTGTGCGAATTTGCAAGCGACGCCAACCAAGAAGATATTGCCGAACTTGCGTTTAACGTGTGTATGCAGATCGCCGCAAGCAAACCGCAAGTTATCGCCATTGCCGACGTAGACGCAAGCCAGCTCGAACAGGAAAGAGAAATTCTTCGCGTTCAGGCTCGCAACGAGGGCAAGCCCGAAGCTATCATAGACAAAATGGTAGAGGGACGTATCCACAAGTACTACAAGGAAGTTTGCCTGTTGGAGCAAGAATATGTTCGCGACTCCGCTTTGTCGGTCAAACAGGTTGTAGCCGATGTCGCCAAGAAAGTCGGTCACGACATTACCGTTACAAGATTTGTCCGTTACGAAATGGGCGAGGGTATTGAAAAGCGCGTTGATAATTTCGTAGACGAAATTGCCGAACAGCTTAAAAACATCAAGTAAATTTGATTGATAAGGGAACAATCGAATATTGATTGTTCCCTTTTTGCAAAAAACTTTTTTGAGAGGGCGATATGTCTAAATACAAGCGTATACTACTGAAAATCAGCGGCGAAGCGTTGTCGGACGGACAAATGAATATATGCGGCGCAAACGCTCTTAACGTTGCCGATCAAATAAAACGAATTGTGGCGACGGGCGTGGAGTTGGGCGTTGTCGTGGGCGGCGGAAACATCTGGCGCGGACGCACGATCGACTCTATGGACAGGGCGACAGCCGACTACATAGGAATGCTTGCGACCGTTATGAACGGATTGGCACTCGGCGAGGCGTTGACGTCTGTGGGAGTGGAAAACAGAGTTGTTTCCTCTTTTGCCATCGACAAAGTTGCGGAAACCTACTTTTTGCCCAACGTAAAACAGTACCTGAGCGACGGCAAGGTAGTCATTTTTGTGGGCGGCACGGGTTCTCCGTATTTTTCGACGGATACGGCGGCGTCGCTAAGGGCGTGCGAAATTCACGCGGACGCGCTTGTGTGCCTCAAAGCCGTGGACGGAATTTATGCGAGCGATCCCAAAACCGATCCCAACGCGGTAAAATACGACGAGATTTCCTACGATAAAATTATCGCGGACAATCTCAAAGCGTTGGACTTGACGGCGATAGCTATGTGCAGAGAATTCGGGATGAAAGTGATTGCCATCGGCAAAGATGAACCCAACGGAGTAGTGCGCGTGCTTAACGGCGAAAAATTGGGAACAATAGTTAAATAAATATTGAAATATTCGGCGACTTATTGTACAATAAAAGAAATATAACTATATATGGAGGGTGCTATGAACTACGCCACACCGCAAATAGAAGAAATATTTTTGACATTTGAAATGGATTGCGACAAAGCAATCGAATATATGAAAGGCGAATACAATCTTATGCGCGCAGGTCGCGCCAACCCCAAGTTGGTGGAGGGCATACGCGTCAACTACTACGGTACGCCTACCGCAATCAAAATGATGGGGAACATCTCCATTCCCGAACCTCGTTGTCTTGTCATTACTCCGTGGGATAAATCCACCCTTAAAGATATTGAAAAGGCGATTTTGGCGGCTAATATCGGCGTAACTCCCCAAAACGACGGCACGTTGATAAGATTGACTTTTCCCGTTTTGACGGAAGAACGCCGCAAAGAGCTTGTAAAACAAGTTAAAAAACTTGCGGAGGACACCAAAGTTGTGTTGCGCAATGCTCGCAGGGACGCAATGGACGCTTTGAAAAAGGAAAAGAACGCCAAAACCGTTTCGGAGGACCTTATCGCCGACTACGAGGAGGAAATCGACAAGGCTCTCGCAAAGCAGATCGAAGCGGTGGACAAACTTGCAAAGGACAAGGAAGCGGACGTTATGTCCGTGTGATCGATGACGGATCTCAACCAGCTGGTCGGACTTGAAGTTTGTGAAGCCGAGCGTGTTTTGAACAAGTTGGGTATAACAGACTTCAAGTTTGTTTATTATGTAGACAGAAAACAAAAAGAATATGACAGGGAGTTGGTGACGGCGGTACGCACGGTTGACGGCGCGTTAAATCTTGTTGTTTGCCGTTACAAATTTGAGGTTAAATGATTTTTCCTACACACGTGGCGATTATTATGGACGGAAACGGACGTTGGGCAAAGGCGCGAGGCTTGGCTCGTTTGCACGGGCATAAGCGCGGTTTGGACGTTGCGGAACGTATCATAGAACATTCGTTGGAGGTGGGTATCAAGTACCTTTCTCTGTACGTGTTTTCCACCGAAAATTGGAAACGTCCTCCTTTGGAAGTTCAAAATTTGTTCTCTCTTGCAGACAAATATTTAAGTCGATTTGAAAGTTTCTGTAAGGATCGAATTCGCGTGGTGGTATCTGGCGAAAGAGAGGGTTTGCCCGATAAGTTGGCAAAAAAAATCGATTACATCGAAAAAAACACCGAAAAGTTTGACGCAATTTGCGTAAATTTGTGCATAAACTACGGCGGACAAAAGGAAATTGTCGAAGCGGTAAAAAAACTCAACGAAAAGGGCGAGGAAATAACCGTAGAAAACATTAGGCGCAATTTGTACAACGCTTTGCCCGACCCCGATCTCATTGTTCGCACAGGCGGTCAAAAGAGATTGTCCAACTTTTTGCTTTTCCAAAGCGCGTACTCCGAATTGATTTTTACCGACACGCTTTGGCCCGATTTCACAAACGAGGAATACGACCGTATTCTCGAAGAATATTCGAGGCGTACCCGTAACTTTGGAGGGATAAATGGCTCTGAATAAAAAATCTTTGCTCAACCGCGTTTTGGTGGGCATTGTGATTTTTATAATAATGATAGGAATGATACTCCTGAATGTATTTTTGCCTAATTATGTAAAGGATAACGGCAAATGGGAGGGATTTATCAGCGGCAGAGCGATCAATTCGTTTTTGATCGGCGCGTTGATTTTGCTTTCCGTTATCGAAATGCGCCGCGCTTTGGGCAGAGATCGCATACCCGACTGTTTCAGTTGGCTGTTGTGGCTGTACGGAGTGGGGCTTATGCCCGCATACGTGCT
This sequence comes from uncultured Clostridia bacterium, assembly GCA_947625115.1. Classification (GTDB taxonomy): domain Bacteria; phylum Bacillota; class Clostridia; order Christensenellales; family CAG-314; genus Fimimonas. The sequence goes on from CANQND010000008.1 coordinate 42,309, forward strand.
GTTCGGTTTCGTGGGCATTTTGTTCTTCTCTTTGATAGTGTTTATCGCTTCGGTTGTAACCGCTTTGGTGCATAACCGAGCTGACAGCTTGATCTACATAGCGTTTATGTTGGTGTACCCCGGGTTGTTTATGTCAACGTTACTGTACCTAAACCGTAGTGCGGCAACCAACATCTATGCCGAAAACAGCGATATGTACCCATATCTCGAAAATGATATTTGGGTGTACATAAACAAAATATTGGGCGAACTCTCAACCGCTCGGCAGACGAATTTGCTACCGCTAAACGCGATCGCGCTGTCTTTTGTGTTTGCGGTGTCCACGTTTACGGATATGTTTGCGTACTTTGTGGGCAGTCTGTTCGGCAAACGTAAACTTTGCCCCGAGATTTCCCCCCACAAAACGCTCGAAGGCGCGATCGGCGGCTTGTTCGGCGGAATGTTGGGTTCGTTTGTGGTGTACGTCGTTTTCGATTGGACGCATTTCTTCGGGTACGGAACGCAATTCGGCTTGACGTTTTCGGGGTTGGGGCTTTCCACCCTGAACACCGTGCTGACGTACGTTATCATCGGTTTGTTTGGCTCTGTGGCTACTCAAATTGGTGATTTGGTGGCAAGTATGGTAAAACGCTATTGCGGGATAAAAGATTACAGCCGATTGTTGGGAGAACACGGCGGAATTATTGACCGTTTTGACGGGATAATGTTCAATTCGGTCCTTGTTTCCTTTGTGTTTATGTTTATTCTGTGATGAAAAGAGTAGCGGTATTGGGCAGTACCGGTTCTATCGGTACGCAAACATTGGATATTATTCGCGCAAACGGCGACGCGCTGAAAGTCGTTTCGCTTGTGGCGTATTCCGACAAAGAAAAGTTGGAACGGCAGAGTCGCGAGTTTTCTCCGCGCTATTCCGCTTTGATAGCCGAGTCGGGTGAGGAATGTTTGACGGAGGCGGTCAAAGGTGCGGATATTGCGGTGGTGGCGACTCGCGGGATAGCGGCTATCGAGGCGATACTTTACTGTTTGAGCAACGGCATAGACGTTGCTTTGGCAAACAAAGAAGCGTTGGTGTGCGCGGGCGAATTGATAATGCGGCAAAAGGGCGCAAGGGTGCTTCCCGTAGACAGCGAACACTGCGCAATCGGCAGATGTCTATTGGGTCGTTCTTCTGACAAAACGGACAAAATTTTGTTGACCGCAAGCGGCGGTCCGTTTTACGATTTGCCGAAAGACGCTCTTTCCTCAATCACCGCTACGCAGGCGTTGAAACACCCAAATTGGCATATGGGGTCGAAAATTACAATAGACAGTGCTACTATGATGAACAAATCATTGGAAGTTGTGGAAGCGAAATTTTTGTTTGGCGTTCCCGTAGACAAAATACAAATCGTCGTTCATCGACAAAGCATAGTACACTCTTTGGTGCAATTCGATAGCGGCGAAGTGGCGGCGCAACTCGCTTCGCCCGATATGCGTTTGCCGATACAAATAGCTCTGCTCGGCGACGACGGAAAGTACGTCTGCCAAAACATCGATTTCTCCCGCCTGATGACGTTGACGTTTGAGAAACCCGACTTTGAAAAATTTCCCTGCGCGCGTCTTGGTTACGAAATCGACCGATATCCGCCGCTATGCCGAACGGTAATGAATTCCGCCAACGACGTGTGCGTTGAAAGATTTTTGAACGGGCGGTTTTCTTTCTGCGACTTTTACAATACAATAGTAAAGACCGTTGACCATTTTCGGGAGGCGGCGGCAAACGCCGTTCTCGACGTGCGCAATATAAAAAATTTCGATACGGAAACAAGGTTGTACGTAAACAACCTGTTAGACGGAGTGCAATGCTGAATCTTTTGTGCGACTTTGCGTCGGTGATGAAAACCATCGGTTACGTGCTGTTGGCTTTTATCATTTTGATGTTTATGGTGCTTATACACGAAACGGGTCACTACACCGCGGGCAAAATTCTCGGTTTCAAGATAAACGAGTTTGCTATCGGTATGGGACCGAAAATATTTTCAAAGAAGAAGAAAAACGGCGAAATTTTTTCGTTGAGATTGTTGCCGCTTGGCGGATATTGCGCTTTTGAGGGAGAGGGCGAGGATAACAAAAATCCCAAAGCGTTCAATTCGCAAAAACCTTGGAAAAGGCTTATCGTCCTCTTTTCGGGTGCTTTTTTCAATTTCGTGTCGGCTATCCTCATCGCGATAATAACTTTTGCCGCCTACGGAGAAACGGTTGTCGCCGTCAACAATGTGTACGGTTACTCGCCCGAGGCAAACAGACAATTGCAAAGCGGCGATTTGATATACAAAGTGAACGGCAAGCGCGTTTATATGTTGGACAGTTTGAGCAGATACCTTACCGACGGCGAAATGAGCGTTGTGGTGTTGCGCCCCAAAACCCAAGACGGTACAACGTTGTACGAACAAGTAACTCTCGACGGGATAACTCAAAAGCAGTTTTATTCAGCAACGCTCACAAAGGCGGAGGGTAACTTTTCGTCGAACGGTCGCACCCTGAAAGCGGGGGACACGCTGTACAAGTTTAACGGAGAATATATCGACGAGCAGGGCGAACTCGAAAGGCTTTTGCGAACGGCGGAGGGCGAAATAACGTTGACGGTCACGGACGGATCGGAATTTTTTGACTATCACGTACACAAAAGCGATTTTAACGGAGCATTGGTTGCGGAAGAACAAGCCTACAAAGGGTTGGGAATGTCCGTCCACTACGAAAAATACAAGTTCGGTTTCGGCGAGGTGTTGCTTCGGGTCGTTCCATATTGTTGCGAAGTGGGTATGTTGGTTTTGCGTACGCTCGGCGGCTTGCTTACGGGAGCGGTGGGCGTAGAGTCGGTCAGCGGTCCCATTTCGACCATTGCAATGACAAGCGAAATCGTTGCTACGGGCTTCGGCAACGTGTTGATGTTGATTGTGTTGATATCCGTCAATCTCGCCGTGTTCAATCTGTTGCCCGTACCTGCGTTGGACGGTTGTCAGATGGTTTTCGTTTTGATCGAATGGATAGCGCGCCGTCCGATAAACCGCAAAGTGCAAAGCTATATTAACGGGATCGGTCTTGTTGTGTTGATTGTGTTGATGTTGCTGGTGGATATTTTGAAACTATGAGAAACGTTACAAGAGAAGTTGCGATAAGAAATATCGCTATCGGCGGAAAAAATCCCATTGCCATTCAATCTATGACCAACGTCCCCGTAACGGACGTAGAGGCAACTCTTGCGCAAATAGAGCGTTGCCGCGCAAACGGTTGCGACATTATGCGCATTGCCGTACCCAACGCGGCTTCCGTAAGCTCTTTTGCGGAAGTGCGTTTGCGCACGGATATGCCTCTTGTGGCTGACATTCATTTCGATTACCGCTTGGCGATAGCGGCGATGGAGGCGGGTGCGGACAAGATACGCATAAATCCGGGCAACGTCACTCTTGCGCAGTTGGACAAAGTTGTGGACTGCGCCAAAATGCACAATATTCCGCTACGTATCGGCGTAAACGGCGGATCCGTAAACAAAGACGCGCTGAAACGCGCAGAGGGCAACAAAGAGCAAGCGTTATTCGACAGCTTGCAAGAATACGTCCGTCGGATAGAAGCGCGCGCCTTTTACAATTTGGTGCTGTCGGTAAAGAGCAGCGACGTAAGAGAAACGGTAAAGGCAAACCGCTTGATTTCCAAGTTAGGCTATCCGCTTCATCTCGGCGTTACCGAAGCGGGACTTATCCGACAGGGTTTGGTAAAAAATTCCGTCGGGATCGGTTCGCTTTTGTTAGAGGGAATAGGCGACACGGTGCGCGTTTCCCTCACGTCGGACCCTTGCGACGAGGTGCAAGCCGCCAAAGATATGCTGATCGCGCTCGGATTGCGGCAAGGCGTGACGTTCGTTTCCTGTCCTAAATGCGGACGTTGTTCGATAGATCTGGAAAACGTCGCCCAAGAGGTTTACGACTACGCAAAAAATATAGACAGAAATATCAAAATTGCGGTAATGGGGTGCGAAGTAAACGGTCCGGGAGAGTGCGCCGACGCCGATTTGGGCATTGCGGGCGCAAACGGTAAATTTGTGTTTTTCAAACACGGTTTGCGTTATAAAACGGTATCGGAAAAGGACGCTATACGGCAATTCAAAGAGGAAATCGACTTACTGACAAATGATAATTGATTCTTTGCATAAACAATATCCCGAAATGGCGGATTTGCGAATGAGAGAAATTCGCGTTGACAAAAGGCAACGTACCGTTTCCTGCGTTTTGTCCTATCCGTTTATTCTCGGTTTCGACAATTCGGCTAAGATAAAAATAACCGATTTCGTCCGCACGATGATCCCGAAAGGATATTTTTGTCAAGTTAAATTTGTGGACGACGCCTTTAACAAAAATACTTTTACGCGCAATCTGCTGGAATTGCTTGCGGACAAATATCCCATCTACGCCGACATCGGCAAAAACGACATAGACGTTTGCGTCGAGGGCAAGCAAATAAACGCCACTTTTTTTGTTGACGCGGTAACTTGCCGAAATATGGAATTGGCTGATTTCTGCCGACAGATCAACGATTACTACGCGGAATACACGTCGTACAACGTTACGATAGCGTTGAGCAAAAAGAATACCGAAAAGTCGGACGCAAAGGTATCCGAGCAGGAAAAACTTGTGCAACTTGCCATTAACAAAGAGCTTTTGAAACCGTCGCGCCATTTTGTCGTGACGGACAAACGCAGACTTTTCGGTAAAAATATCGATACCACGCCTATGTACATTGCGGACGTTCGCAACCCGCTGGACGGTTGCACATTGTGCGGCGTAACTTCCAACAAAATTTGCCGCAAATCCAAAAGCAATCCTTTGTTGTACGTCTGTTCGTTTACGCTTAGCGACGATTCGGGCGGAACATTGCCCTGTATCGTTTTTGCAAGGCTGCAAATAACGGACGTTGAAACGATAATGAGCGAAACGGGCAAGGGAGAAGCGGAGGCAAAAACTTTGTCCGAAAAACGCCTGCTTGCCAATGATAAAAAACTGAAAGGTTTGCAATGGTTGGCAAACGGAATGTCCGTGGTGGTACACGGCAAACTTGCCTACGGACAGACGGGCGAATTGGAACTGCACGTATATGATCTGGCTACTTGCAGAATTTCGCCGCTCAATCCGGATCACGAATTCAAAAGACCCGTTGCCGACGAATATCTTTTGGTAAAGCCCGAAACGTTTACCGAGTACCGCCAAATAAATTTCGTCGAGTTATCGCACGGGCAGTCCTTGATAGGCGACAAAAGTCTTGTTGTTTTGCACGTGAACGCAACGGGTTTGGGCAAGGTGACCGAGGACAAATTTTTGGCTGTTTGCGCCGTAAAAGTTATCGACGGCAAGGTGACGGAACGTTTCTTTTCCTATCTCAACCCCGAAAAAGAAATTCTCGACGCGCGAATGTTGGAAGATTGCAGGCTCGCTCAATCCAAATTGATTTTTTATCCCACGCTGACGGAGATAATTTCCGATTTGTACAAGTTCGTCTACGGTTGCGATATTGTGGGCAACGATTTGGAACAGATAGTGCAGATACTCAACTACTACGCCGCGCCTATGGACTACAATTTCTCCAACGAGCTTGTTTCGCAGTCGGAATTGTTTTCCGCTTTGTGGGAACGTAGCGGGTTTGAATCAAGCGTCAACTGTTCCAAACTTGACGACGTTGCAAAAAAATGCGGTTTATCGAGTAAAAATTCGGCGTTTTGCTACGAAACCGCGTTGGTTGCGGCGCGTTGTCTGAGCGTTCTGTCGGATAACGCAAAGTAAATATATTTATTTTTACATAAATAGTTGTCAAACGCGTTTTGTTGTGGTATACTTTATACAACAAATTCTTCGGATTTGTTGAGTTTCGTTTGAATGTGCGTAAAGCGCGTCAAACGACCCTGTTTCGCCAAATAATTTTTACTTGGTGAGAGTGGAGGTTTCTCCACTCTCAACTTGATGTAAGGAGTCTTTATGGGAAAAGTGTCCGACGCCGTGTACAAGCTGGCTGTTCCTATCGCCGAGAGTTTGGGCTTGGAAGTTGTGGAAGTGCTTTACGAAAAGCAACGTTACGGAATGGTTTTGACTATCGTGATCGACAAAGAGGGCGGCGTTACGCTCAACGATTGCGAGAAAATGCACAACGCCGTAGACGGACCGTTGGACGAACTCGATCCCATCGAAACGTCGTACACGCTCAACGTTTCCTCTCCCGGGTTGGACAGACCGTTGAAAACGGAACGCGACTACCGCAGAAACCTCAACAAGCGCATTACCGTCAGGCTCTACAAACCCGCCGACGGGAAAAAGGTCTTTAACGGCATACTGCGCGCGTTTGACGAAGATACTTTTACGATAGAATCGGAAAAAGGCGAACAAATTACATTTTACAAAAAAGATACGGCAAAGGTTGAGCCGATAATCGAATTTTAGGAGGAACAATTATGATCAGCAAAGAATTTTTCCTTGCTCTCGACGAGTTGGAAGAAACCAAAGGCATAAGCAAGGACAAGGTTATCGAATCTTTGGAAACGGCGTTGACTATCGCGTGCAAAAAGCATTACGGCGAGGCAACCAATATCGTTGTCAAAATCAACCCCGAAAAGAACACGATAAAGGTTTACACCTGCAAAACCGTGGTGGAAACGGTGGAAACGCCCGAGCGGGAAATCTCCCTTGAAGACGCTCAACAAATAAAAAAGAGTTACAAATTGGGCGACGAAGTGCTTACGGAAATCAACCCGCGCGATTTTAGCCGTATTGCAACTCAAAACGCCGTTCAGGTCATAAAAAACAGCCTTCACCAAGCCGAGAGAGATGTTACTTACTCGCAGTTCTCCGACAAAGAGAACGAGTTGCTGATAGGTATTGTTTCGCGCGTAAAGGACGACGGCACGATTTACGTTGAAATAGGCAAAAACCAAATGGAGGGCGTTTTGACCGTGCAGGAGCAGATCCCCGGCGAAAAATTCCACGCGGGCGACAGAATAAAGGTTTTGGTAAAACGCGTACGCGACAGTGTTGGCGGAACGCAGGTTATGCTTTCTCGCGCGAGCTATATGTTTATCAAACGCTTGTTTGAAAACGAAGTACCTGAAATTCGCGCCGATATCGTGCAAATAAAAAGCATTGTTCGCGAAGCGGGCTTCCGCACAAAAATGGCGGTTTATTCCACCGATCCCGAAATTGACGCCGTTGGCGCGTGCGTAGGCAACAAGGGCGTTCGCGTAAACGCGATCGTTTCCGAAGTAAACGGAGAAAAAATCGACATTATCCCTTGGAGCAGCGACATTCTCGACTATATCGCCAGAGCGTTGTCCCCCGCCAAGGTTTTGATAGTTCAGGCAGACGAGGACGCCAAGGAAGCGAAAGTGGTCGTTCCCGACGAAAAACTTTCTCTCGCAATAGGCAGAGAGGGGCAAAACGCTCGTCTTGCGGCGCGTTTGACGGGTTGGAAGATAGACGTCAAGTCCTATTCCGCCGCGTTGGCAAGCGGTATGTTCGACGAGGTTGAAGAAAATTGAGCGGCACGAAAAAAAATCCCGAAAGAATGTGCGTCGTTTGCCGCCTTATGAAACCCAAAAAAGAACTCATACGCATTGTGAATACCGAAAACGGCGTTGTCGTTGACGGTACGGGCAAACTCAACGGCAGGGGCGTGTACATTTGCAGGTGCAAAGAATGCGTTTCCAAAGCCGTCAGAGGTAAAGGCTTTTTTAAGCAGTACGGGTTTTCGTTGGAAACGGTAGCGGACGAATTGGAGAAAGCAGTTGAACGGTAAAGTACAGACCTATATCGGTTTTGCAATAAAAAAGGGTTCCGCCGTGTTCGGGTGCGACAAAATCAAGCTGTGCAAAAAAAGAATGTACGCGATACTGTACACCCGTACTCTGTCGGAAAATTCGTCGTCGCAACTCAAACGTATCGGAGAGCGTTGCGGCAGTCCGATTTTTGAAATCGACGATCTTGAAATTTTGCAAAAGAGAAATTGTAAAGCCATTGCCATTTGCGATAAATCTTTGGCAAAGGCAATATCGGAAAATTTGATGTAGATGCCTTGGGAGGGAAAATATGGCAAATACAACCAACAATCAAAAAGCAAGAAGTATCGAGAACATTAAAACGGTAAAAACCAACGTTTTGAACGTTGCTCGTGCTTTACAACAGACTTTGTTGACGGTAAAACAGCGTGCAAACGCTTTGTCCGAAACGATCAAGGAAAAGAAAATCGAATTCCGCCGGATCGAATTGGAAGCGCAAGCCGCCGAAAATGCGGAAAACGTCGAACAGGTACAGGAAGAAGCTCCCGTCGAACAACAGGCGGAAGAGCAAGAACAACCTGTCGTCGAAGAAGAGGTAGTCGAAGAGCCGCCTCAACCGCAGGAGAAACCCGCCGTTCAACCGAAAGTTGATATAACGGTAGAAAACGGTCGCGAAATAAAGCGTTATACCGATGAAAAGGGTAACGTCAAGATACGTAAATTTTTGGACGTGTCAGCAACCAAAGCAAACAATTCTTCCGCAGGTCGTTCCCAAGCGGCCGCTCCCAAGCAACGTGCCGCAAAAGACGGTTCGTCCTCTGCCAAAACGCCGCAAGCGCGCGGCGGTGCGCAGAAGAAGTTTACTCCCGTGGTGGAAGTGCCGCGCAATGAACCGCAAAAATCTCACGGTAACAAAAACAAAAGCAAGGATCACCCCGACGAAAAGCGTCAGAGCAATCTCAAAAAGTTGCTTACGCGCGACTATACGGCGGACTACGACGAAGATAAAGTTGTACGTCGCGCCCGCACCAAAAAGAGCGATTCGGGCAACGTCGCCGCCGCTCCGAAAATTACTCATGCGGTAGTCAACGACAAGGAAGTTCCCATCAAGCTGTTGAGCGAAAGGATAGGCGTATCGGCGTCGGAAATTATCAAGCAATTGTTCAAAGAGGGCGTAATGAAAACCATAAACGATACCATCGATTTCGACTACGCCGAATATATTGCGGGAATGTACGGAGTTACTTTGGAACTCAAACAGGAATTGACCGCAGAGGAAATCATTGTTGACGCCGACGCGGACGACGGGTTGGAAAACAACGTCAAACGTCCGCCGATTGTAACCGTTATGGGACACGTAGACCACGGCAAAACCTCTTTGTTGGACGCAATCCGCAACACCAACGTAACAAGCGGAGAGGCGGGCGGAATAACGCAACACATCGGCGCGTACACCGTAACGGTCAAGGGCGAAACGATAACGTTCATCGACACGCCGGGACACGCCGCATTTACGGCTATGCGTGCGCGCGGTGCCAAAATAACAGACGTGGCTATCATCGTGGTGGCGGCCGACGACGGAGTTATGCCGCAAACGATCGAGGCGATAAACCACGCCAAAGCCGCGGGCGTTTCCATTGTTGTTGCCATTAACAAAATGGACAAACCGCACATCGATCCCGACAGAGTTAAGCAACAATTGACGGAATACGAACTTGTACCCGAAGAATGGGGCGGAGATACCATAATGGTACCCGTATCCGCCAAGACGGGAATGGGCTTGGACAAATTGTTGGAAAGTCTGTTGCTCGTGACGGAAATAAAAGAGTTGAAAGCCAACCCCGAAAAACGCGCGACAGGTACCGTTATAGAAGCCAAATTGGATAAAGGCAGAGGTCCCGTTGCGACGGTGCTTATCAGTAACGGAACTTTGCACGTGGGCGACAGCCTTATCGCAGGCGCGGCGACGGGCAAAATACGCGCTATGTTTGACGACAAGGGCAAGAAAGTGAAGAGCGCGGGTCCGTCTATGCCCGTGGAAGTGTTGGGCTTTTCGGAAGTGCCTCAGGCGGGCGACTATATGTATGTCGCCGACGAAAAGCTCGTCAAAAAAGCGGCGGAAGAACGCAAAAACAAAATCAAGTTGGAAAATGCTCGTCAAACTCCCGCAATCACTTTGGGCGATCTGTTCGGACGTATTTCGGAGGGACAGCTTAAAACGCTCAATCTTATCATAAAAACCGACGTACAGGGCAGTTTGGAAGCGTTGAAAGGCAGTTTGGAAAAAATCTCCAACGACGAAGTTAAGGTCAGCGCAATACACGGCGGAGTAGGCGGTATAACCGAAACGGACGTTATGCTTGCTAAGGCGTCGGAAGCGATCATCATCGGCTTCAACGTCCGCGCGGATAACAACGCTAAATCTCTTGCGGAAAAAGAGGGCGTGGATATTCGCCTGTACAATGTGATTTACGACGCGGTGGACGACGTAACTGCCGCAATGAAAGGACTTCTCGCACCCAAATTCCGCGAAAATATTTTGGGAAGCGCGGAAGTGCGCGAAGTGTTCAAAATCACGGGCGTCGGCTCCGTTGCGGGTTGCTATGTTACCAGCGGCAAGGTGTTGCGTAGCGGCAAAGTACGTATTTACCGCAACGACATAAGCATTTACGACGGCAACATACTCGCCCTGAAACGTTTCAAAGACGACGTAAAGGAAGTCGCTTCGGGTTACGAGTGCGGTATATCCATTGAAAACTACAACGACATAAAAGTCGGCGATATTTTTGAAATCTATCAAATGGAAGAAATTCGGCAATGAACACGAGAACGGATAAATTAAACTCGGAATTTAAGCGTCTTATTGTAGAAGTGCTAACAAAAAAAGTCAAAGATCCGCGCATTACCGAAATGTTTACGATTTTGGACGTGGACTGCGACAGAGAACTCACCGTTGCCAAAGTGTACGTGAGCATATACTCCACAGACGTACAAAAAGCGGCGACTACCTTTGCCGCCATAAAGGACAACGAACCTGTTGTGCGCAGAGAGTTGTCTAAGGCAATGCACATACGCAAAGTACCCGAATTTCGCTTTTTGTTGGATACGTCAATGGAATACGGTCAAAAAATTGACGAATTGCTATATGAGATCAACAAGAAAAACGGCGAGCATTAGTCAGGTTGCAAAACTTCTTTTTGCAAAAGATCGCGTCGCGCTGTTTTTGCATACCAATCCCGACGGCGACGCAATAGGCGCGTCCGTGGCGTTGGCTTTGTCGCTACAACGCGCGGGGAAAACCGTCGGCGTTTTTTGCGATATGCCCATCGGCGACAAAATTACCTCGTCGTTTGCCGAAACCAAAATCATCTCCGACAAGTTTTCGGGCAAGTACGATTTAATGGTGGCGGTGGACTGCGGCGACGCAAATCGTTTGGGAAAGTTTTCTGCCGCTTTCTGCAATTTTGCGGAAACGTTGACCATCGATCACCACGGCGGCGAATACTACTCGGCTTACAACCTTGTTTTGCAGTACGCAAGCTCCTGTCAAATAGTCTACGAAGTTCTGCGGCAGTCGCAAATAGAAATAGACGACGTTATCGCAACGTACCTGTATATGGGGCTATGCACCGACACGGGAAACTTTTCTCACAACTACACCGATAGAGCGTGCTTTTTGACGGCGGCAGACTTGTGTTCTTGCGGGGCGGATATGGAACGCGTAAACAGAGTGTTTTTCAAAGATACCACGTTGACGGAAACTCGCCTGCTTGCTCGCGCGTTGTCGCATATGAGAATATTTTACGACGGTCAAATGGTGCTGTTGTATCTCACGCAAACAGATTTGAAAGAGTTTGACGCCGATTTGGGCGACACATCGGGTATCGTTCAGTACGCGATAAACGTAGACACGGCAAAAATAGGCGTTATGCTAACAGAGTGTTCTCCGCACACCTACAAAGTAAGTATGCGCGGAAAGGACTTTCCCGTCAGAGATGTGTGCCGTCAGTTCGGCGGCGGCGGACACCTTTATGCTTCGGGGTGTATGCTAAGCGGCTTTTTGGAGGACGTGATCGAAAAAATCGTTCGCACGGTCGGGTTTTCGATATGAACGGATTTGTAAACGTGTTGAAGCCCGTAGGGGCAACCGCAAGCGACGTTGTTGTGTGCGTCAAGCATATTCTGCACGAAAAGAAAGTCGGTCATCTCGGTACTCTCGACCCGGGAGCAAGCGGCGTTCTGCCCGTGGCGGTGGGGCAGGGAACCAAGTTGTTCAACTTGTTGACTAACAAAGTTAAGCGTTACCGTGCGTTTTTCACTTTCGGCAAGACAACCGACACTTTGGACTCATACGGCGCGGTGATCGGCAAATGCGAAAAAATCCCCACCGAACAGGAGTTGCTTGCCGTTTTGCCGTCATTTGTTGGCCAAATCGATCAAGTCCCGCCCGAATATTCGGCTATTTCCGTCGGCGGCGTACGTGCTTACAAACTTGCGCGGCAGGGCGAAAATATTTCGCTAAATGCACGGAAAATAACTATATACGAGATTGATTTGCTTTCTCAACGAAGCGCAGATACCTTTGTAGCGGACATAAAGTGCAGCGGCGGTACATATATTCGTTCGATTGCAAGAGATTTGGCTGCCGCTTGCGGAACCGTCGGATATATGAGCGGTTTGATACGCCTTTCGTCGGGTTGTTTTGAACTGTCGAACGCGTACACCTTGGAGGAGATCGGCAATTTGGGCAGGTCTTGCGTATTGGATATAACTTATCCGCTTGCCGATTTGCCTGTGTATAACGTAGAAAGCGAACGTTACGACGACCTCGATCACGGCAGGATCGTACGCGCGAACTTCGATGAATATCGCAAGATATATTGCCAAGGGACTTTTTTCGGAGTGGGACGTGCTTCAAACGGCATTTTGAAACTCGAATACTATCTCAAAAACGCATTGCAGGAGTAAATTTGCAACTAATACAATTCGGCGAACAACTAAATACTCCGATAGTCGTGTGTTTGGGCTACTTTGGCTGTATGCACGTCGGACACGCAAAACTTGTCGAACGCGCCAAATTGCTTGCCAAACAAAGCGGTGCCAAAGTTGCGTTGTTTACTTTCTCAAACGACGTTCTGCCGCTTCTGAACAAGTCGGGAAAGGCGATATACGCTTTTGACGAACGCTTGAAGTTGTACGAGAACATCGGAGCAGACTATGTGTTGGCGGCAAATTTCGACGAGGAATTTCGCAGTCGGACGGGAGATGAGTTTGTTTCGCAATTGAAAAACTATCCTCTTAGCGGCGCGGTGTGCGGATTTGACTACACCTACGGACGGGACAGAAACGGTTGCAACGCTTTGTTAAAAGCAATTGCTCCCTGCCCGTTGGAAGTTGTGGAGCCTGTCTGTTTCAACGGAGAAAAGGTCAGTACCACATTGGTGCGCACTATGTTGGAGAACAACAGGATAAAGGACGTAAACCGTTTGCTTTCCGAACCGTACTTCTTGTCGGGAGTGGTTGTGCATGGCAATCATATCGGCACCGAGCTGGGCTTTCCCACGGCGAACGTACAAGTAAATTCCGACAAATATCTGCCTACGGGCGTTTATTCGGGGAATATGGCATTGGAGGGCAAAGTCTACAAAGCTGTCGTGAACATAGGCGGTCAACCAACTTTCGGCGGTGCAGAAACTCGCGCGGAAGCCTATCTTGCCGACTTCGACGGCGATTTGTACGGACGGTTTGTAAAGATTTCGTTGACGGATTTTTTACGTCCCGTTCAAAAATTTGCGGACAGAAACGAGCTTGTCGCTCAGTTGAAAAAAGATTGTAGAAAGGTGTTGAATGATTAGATTCGGTCCAAGCGGAAACAGCAAAAGGTTTTACGACGAGGGGCATATTTCAAGCGTAGACGCGCCAAAATGGCTTGCCGATATGGGACTGAACGCCTACGAATACTCCTTTGGAAGAGGAATAAATATCTCCGACGAAAAAGCCAATGCGATAGGCGAACTCGGCAAAGCGTTTGACATCGCTATTTCGGTACACGCCCCGTATTACGTAAATTTTGCCAACCCATCAGAGGAAATGGCGCAAAAATCTTTCGACTACGTGTTGCGCAGTTGCCGCAAAGTGCGCGCTTTCTACGGCAACAGAGTTGTTTTCCATCCGGCAACGGTGGGCAAAATGACCCGCAAAGAGGCGGTGGAACTTACGCAAAAGCGTATTGCTACCTTAGCGCGGCTCATTGTGGAAAACAAAATGGACGATTGCATTTTCTGCCCTGAAACAATGGGCAAAATCAACCAAATCGGCGACGCAGAGGAAATTGTGGAATTTTGCAAAACAGCCGATTTCTTTGTGCCGACAATCGATTTCGGACATCTCAACGCGCGTACTTACGGCAGTCTTAAAACGGAAGAGGACTTTGAACGGATAATTGCTTTGTTGATAAACGGCTTGGGTTTTGAACGGGCAAGCAAGGTTCATATACACTTTTCCAAGATAGAGTACTCGGCAGGCGGAGAGGTGCGGCACCTCACCTTTGCGGATACGGTGTTCGGACCGCAATTCGAGCCGCTTGCAAAAGTTCTCAAAAAGTACAAGTTGGAACCCGTTGTTATCTGCGAATCGGACGGCACGCAAGCCGACGACGCATTGACGATGAAAAATATTTACGAAAATATCATTTGAACGGAGGGACTAAATGAAAGACACGGAAAAACTTTTTGAATTGATAAAAGCCGACGCTGTGTTGATTATCAGTGAGAAAAACCGAATGTATTTTACGGGCTTTGCTTCCACGTTCGGTTATCTTGTGCTTATGCGCGGCAACAAAAACATTTTCATTACCGATCCGAGATATTACGAAATGGCGCAGTCGCTTGTCCGCGATGGGGTGGAAGTTGTCCAAATCGCCAACGGCGGCGCGATCACGGATACTTTGACGGAGATTTTCCTCCAAAACAATATCGCAATTGTCGGCTATGAAGATACCGAACTTACCGTGCAACAGTTTACGTCCCTGAAACACAGCCTTTCGGGCATAAAACTTGTGGCGGTGGGCAATGAAATATGCTATGTTCGCAGTTTTAAGACGGAAACGGAAATTGAATACATCAAAAAAGCCCAATCGATAACGGACGCCGCCTTTACCGAAATATTGAAAGTGATAAAACCCGGTATCAGCGAACGCGACGTGCAAGTGGAGTTGGAATATCTTATGGCGAAAAACGGTGCGGAGGGGTTGGCTTTCGATACGATAATCGCCTCGGGCATAAATTCCTCCAAACCGCACGCGCACCCCACGGACAAACTCATAGAGTCGGGCGATCCCGTCACAATGGATTTCGGCGCGCGTTACCACGGATATTGCTCGGATATGACGCGTACCGTGTTTGTGGGACAGCCGAGCGAGGAACTGCACAAAATCTACAACGTTGTGTTGCTTGCTCAAAAAATGGGCATAAACAACGCCTATTGCGGAATGGGCGGCAGAGAATTGGATTCGTTTTGCAGAGAAGTTATCAAATCCAACGGCTACGAAAAGTACTTTGTTCACAGCACGGGACACAGCTTGGGAATTGACATTCACGAAACCCCGAGTGCTTCCGCACGTTCGACCGATACGCTCAATGCAAAACAGTTTATCACCTGCGAACCGGGCATTTATATCCCGGGAGTGGGTGGCGTGAGAATAGAAGATTTACTTCTTGTTGAGGAAGATGGTATAACCGACTTGACAACATCTGACAAAAATATTATAATTTTATAGGAATAACTTAGGGAGGCAAAATTTATGATTTTAGCAGGCGATTTCAGAAAAGGCGTAACGTTCGTTTACAACAGCGGTATCTACGTTATTGTCGATTTCCAACACGTAAAACCGGGCAAAGGCGCGGCTTTTGTGAGAACCAAAATAAAGAACGTAGTTACAGGCGCGGTACGCGAAGAAACCTTTAACCCGTCCGAAAAATTTGAACTTGCTCACATTGAAAACAAAGAAATGGAGTACCTGTACACCGACGGCGACCTGTACTACTTTATGGATAGCGAAACCTACGAACAGGTTCCTCTCAACAAAGGACAAGTGGAGGACGCGTTGCAATTCCTCAAAGAGAATATGACCGCCACAATAAAATTTTACAAAGGCGAAGCGTTTTCGGTGGAACCTCCCAACTTTGTCGTTTTGCAGGTGGTAAGTTGCGAACCTGCCGTTGCGGGGAATACCGCGACCAACGCAACCAAGCCCGCAACCGTTGAAACGGGTTACACGCTTATGGTGCCTATGTTTGTCAACGAGGGAGATATGATCCGCATTGACACTCGCACAGGCGAATATATGGAACGCGCAAAGTAATCGACGACCGACAACTAAATAAACAGAATAGTAAATATGGCGAATTATATGTTCGCCATATTTTACTAAGCGAAAATATTGGCATTTGTCAGCGAACGATCCGATATAAATCAAATCGGTTTGATACAGGTATTATCACACGCTATGTCGGTAGTTGGGGCGTGGGTGATTTAGAAATTGTCGAAAATTCGGTTTGTAGTCGGTTGTAGTGGACTTATGGCGGAATATACTTTCGTTAAAGTCGGAACGTCGTAATAGTTTGTTGAATTTTACTTGTATTTGATATAATTATCAATGTATACTCCATAAAT
>CANQND010000009.1 GCA_947625115.1 uncultured Clostridia bacterium
TGTTTAAGTTTTTCCATAAAATTACCCCCAAAAGTTGTTTCCCTTTTTCTTGTCCAACTTTTGGGGGTCACCGCACGGTGACGTTGGACGGTTTGGATATAACGGTGCGTTCGATCTTCTTCTTCGACGAGCAATCGGGCAAGATTTCGACGCGGAGGGAAATAGTAAACGATCTTCACGGCGAAACGGTCACTTTCGAGGAATATCTTACGGGCGGTTTCGGCACGACGGAATATCAACCCGATATGACGGACGTAAAGTTGCGGGTGCGCACCGACAGCGGCGACGGCAAGATAGACTTCGCCTACCAAGGTCGCAAACTTGCGGGAAAAGTGTACGCAGGTGCGTACTTGCCGAGTATTCGCACGCAGATAACGTTGGAGGGTGAGGAAGAAAATCTCGATTCGCCCTACTATCCCGACGAGTTTGAAGTGGAAGAGGGCATAGCGTTCTCGCCCGTGTTCCATCTGCGTGCAAAAAAGAGCATATCGAAAGGAGGAATGGAAACATGGCTCAATCTTCAAAAGGTAAACTGAACTACCGTTGTCCGCGTTGTTTTGCGCGAGATATAGATATGGATATGTTTTACGACGAGGACAAGAAAGAATACTATTGCTTGCGTTGCGCTTTTCACGGGTCGGAAGAGGAAGTGATAAGGCTGAACGAGCAGTTCAAACAAAAGTACGGCAGGTTGCGCCAACGCGTCGTCGATTTCGGCGAGGACAACGAGCCGCCCAAATTCAAAGAACACAAAGCGGGAGAACAATAAATATGAGACTTGGAATAGACGCCTCTACGTATATCGAAATGGAAACGGTTCATCACGCCAAGTATTTTGACGGCAACAGAGAGATCGAACCGTTGGAGGCTTTCAATCACAACGGCGTTGACGTTATGCGCATACGCATATGGAACGACCCCTACGGAAAAAACGGCGAACCCTACCTTGCGGGTACGTGTGACGTGGACAATTTCATCAAGCTCGCCACCCTCGCGGAAGAAAAGGGTTACAAGATTATGGCGGACTTCCATTACAGCGACTTTTGGGCGGATCCCGCCAAACAGTGCATACCCAAGCAGTGGAAAGGACTCGATTTGAACGGACTTGCCGAACACGTGTATTCCTTTACCGCCGAAACGCTCAAAACGGCAAAGTCGCACGGAATAGACATCGAATTTATACAAGTCGGTAACGAAATAACCAACGGAATTTTGTGGCCGTTCGGTCATCTTGACGAACAGCCTGACGGCTCGCGCATAAACTACGAAAGTCTTGTCACGCTGCTCAACGCAGGCATAAAGGCTTGCAGGGAAGTGTACCCGAAAGCGGGCGTGATACTCCACTTGGAAAGAAGTTACGACCAAAAAGTGTACAACGAGTTCTACTCCAAAATGCAGGAAGCGGGCGTAGACTACGACATCATAGGAATGTCCTACTATTCCTATTGGCACGGTCCGTTTGAACAGTTTTTCGCCAACGTTGAAAACTGCAAAAAATTCGGCAAAAGGATAATGGTGGTGGAACTCGGTCGCGCATTTACCACAGAGGACTACGTAAAAAGCGAGGACAGCGAAGCCCTAATGGTAAACGGCGGCACGCACGAGGACGCCTCTTTCAACGCGCGCTATCCTCTGACGGAGGACGGACAGCGCAGGTTCGTCAAAGATTTCCTCGCGCTTGCCAAACAGCACAACATCGAGCTTGTGTGCTATTGGGAACCGCTCTGGACGCCCTGCGGCGAAAATTGCTGGGCTTCCGACGCGGGCAAAGAGTACGTCCACAGCGACAAGCGTTCCAACAGAAACGAGTACGCAAACCACTGTCTGTTCGACTACGACGGGCGCAAACTGCCCGCTTTCGACGAGTACAGGGTCGATTTGTCTTGCGAAAGGATATTGTTCGATCGTCGAGCGAAATCCGTAAGAAAGTAAACAATTTTGCTCAGGCAAAAAATATTAAAGGAGAAAGGATATATGAAAAAACGGCTTCTAATCATCTTGTTGAGCATTGTTATGCTTGTGCCTGTCGTGTGCGTGTTGTCCGCTTGTAACGGCGACAACGACTACGACTACGCAATCACCGTTTGGGTGGGCGAGGGAACAAAGGAACTTACCGAAAGGCAGATAGCCGCATTCAACGAAACCAACGAATGGGGTATCAAATTCAAAGCCGACGTGCAAATCGTCAGCGAATCCAAGGCGGTAGGCGACGCCACGCAAAAACCTGCCGACAGCGCGGATATTTTCTGCTTTGCGCAGGACACGTTGGCGCGTGCCGTACGCTCCAATTTGCTTGCACCTCTCAACGGTCCGTCGTTGGACTTCATCAAGGAAACTTCCACCGAGGAAGCTCAGGAAGCGGCAACGGTGGGCAACACCATACGCGCGTTTCCGATGACGGCGGACAACGGATTTTTCCTTTACTACAACAAGGACGTCGTTAGCGAGAGCCACGTAGGCAATTTGGAGGACATAATAGCCGATTGCCGCAACGCGGGACAAAACTTCTCCGCAAACCTCACCGATAGCGGTTGGTATTCGGCGGCGTTCTTCTACGCGACGGGTTGCTCCTCCGTTTGGGAAACGGACGAAAACGGCGGATTTGTCAATTACACCGACGATTTCAATTCCGAAAAAGGTATCGTCGCGCTCAAAGGAATGGCAAAAGTGTTGGCAATGGGCGACGGCTACGTAGAAAGCGACAAGGTGTCCACGTTCTCCGCGGGAACGCCCTCTGCGGCGGTTATCAGCGGCATTTGGGACTACAAAGCCGCCAAGACAATTCTCAAAGACAACTTAGGCGTAGCTCCGTTGCCCTCCTTTACCGTAGACG
This sequence comes from uncultured Clostridia bacterium, assembly GCA_947625115.1. Taxonomy (GTDB): domain Bacteria; phylum Bacillota; class Clostridia; order Christensenellales; family CAG-314; genus Fimimonas. Next base: position 2,834 of record CANQND010000009.1, read on the forward strand.
GCACAACCTATCAACTTCCCACCTTTTTGGGGTACAAGTTTATGGGCATAAAACCGCAAAGCGACGCTTACAAAGCGGTGTATCTGCAAAAGTTGGCGATGTACCTCACGGGCGAGGAATGTCAACGTCAACGTTTCGAGGAAATGGGCTGGGGTCCGTCCAACGTGACGTTGCAAGCGGATAGCACAATCACAAGCGAGGCACTTCAAGCTCTTGCCGCCACCAAGCACGTACAACAGGGGCAATATCCCACCAATTGGTGGACGCAGATGGACCTTATGACAAAGAGCCTTAAAACCAGTCCCAACGCGGTAGACAGCGCGCTTCAAGGAATGTTGACGACTTACAGCTCGTCGTTGCACGCTCTTGTCACCGATAACGAGTAGAACATCTCAAAAGGAGATTGGCAATGAAAAAGAAAAAAGCTCCCGATTTCGTTACGGTCGAACTTCGGGACGGAAGCGAGGTCAACAACGAAGAGGTTATGCTGTTCAAGATGAACGGCGTATCCTACCTTGCTTGCGCTCCGCAGTCGCAACCTGACGAAGAGGGCAGAGAAATCGTTTTGTGCCGCAGACAAAAGCGCAGCGTAAACGTTGACGAACTGCCCGTGGGGAAATTTCCCGACGGCGGAATGTTTTGGCAACAATTGCCCTGCGGCGAAGAGCAGGACGCGGTTTTTGCCGAATTTTGTCGGCGTTACGAGCAGGAAGCGCAGGAAAAGCGTCGCAAGGAGTTGAAAGCCGCCGAATATCTCAAACTAAACAGGTGGCAACGCTTTGTGTACAAGTTAAAGGCGTTTTTCTGCGCGATACCCCGTTGGTTTGTGGCATTATTCAAAAAGATCGGCAGGTTTTTCAAAAATCTCGGTTTGAAGATCGCCGACAACGCCGTGGATTTGTGGCGCACGTTCCGCTACGGCAGTTGGTCTACGCGCGTATCCTTTTTGGTTATGGGTTTCGGCAACTTTGCGCACGGTCAGTGGCTAAGAGGCTTGCTGTTCCTGCTTATGCAGGGCGCGTTCATAACCTATATGGTGCTTTCGGGCGCGCATTGGCTGTCGCTGTTCGGCACGTTGGGCAAAGTGGCAACGGTGGAAGTGTACGACGAGGTTTTGGACATAACAATCGTACAGCACGTTGACAACTCGTTCAAGATACTGCTCTACGGCATATTAACAATTTTCTTCATCTTTGCATTTGCGTACACTTGGCGTCTTAACGTCAAGCAATGCAGGATCTGCGACGAGATAACTCGCAGCGGCAAAAAGGTGAAGTCGGCAAAAGACGACCTGAAATCCATTGTGGACGATCAATTCCACAAAACATTGTTGTCCTTGCCCGTGTTCGGTATCGTTATGTTCACTATCCTGCCGATAATCTTTATGATTTTGGTAGCGTTTACCAACTACGACTATCTGCACGACGGTTACAACAACCTGTTCACGTGGGTCGGGTTGGAAAACTTCAACAGCATACTCACATTCGGCTCGGGCTTGTCGGTGGCATTCGGCGAAATTCTCGCTTGGACGCTTATTTGGGCGTTTTTCGCCACGTTCAGCAACTATTTCCTCGGAATGTTCGTCGCAATGATGATAAACAAAAAGGGCATAAAGATCAAAAAGTTCTGGCGCACGATTTTGGTAATGACCATTGCGATACCGCAGTTTATTTCGTTGCTGTACGTGTCCAACTTGTTTGCGGATAACGGCGTAGTCAACGCCTATCTTATAAGGTGGCACATTATCGACAGCCCCATACACTTTTGGACGGACGGCACTCTTGCCAAGATAATGGTGCTTGCGGTAAACATCTGGGTAGGCATACCCTATCTTATGTTGATAACGACGGGTATATTGATGAACATTCCCGACGATTTGTACGAGTCCTCCAAGATAGACGGCGCAAACGGATTTCAGCAGTTTGCAAAAATCACGTTGCCCTATATGTTGTTTGTCACGGGGCCGTACTTGCTCAACAGCTTTATCAGCAACATTAACAACTTCAACGTTATCTACCTGCTATCGGAGGGCGGACCTGCCCGTCCCGATTGGGGGCAAGTGGGCGGCTACATTGCGGGCGACACGACAATTCTTATCACGTGGCTGTTCGGCATAACGACAGGCGCGGAAGCCAACTACAAAATGGCGTCCGTCATCGGCATATTGATATTTGTGGTGGTATCTGTTCTGTCGTTGATCGTGTTCACGATAATGCCGTCTAACAGAAGGGAGGACGATTTCTCATGACGGAACAGGAAACTTCTCAACAAATATTGGATTTCGACGTAGATTTCAACGCGGCGGCGGCAAATGTTGAAATTGACCCGCCCGATCCGAACTTTACGCAAACGGAGCAGACGGAGTTCCGCAAGCGTTTTGTGGACGTGCCTCGTCCTGTCAGCAGGCTTGTGGGACAGCGCGTAACAAACCGCATAGCCAACACGGTTATTTACATTGTGTTGTCGATTATGTGCATTGTGTGGTTGTTGCCCTTTTTCGGGATTGTTTTCGAGTCGTTCCGTTGCGAAAGTACGGGACTCGAAGGTTACATCTTCCCCAAGAAGTGGGGTTTTGACAACTACGTAAGGCTGTTTACCGACCCGACGAGCAACTTTTTGCGGTGGTTCGGCAACACGCTTGCAATGGGTCTGATAACCTCTGTGGTGCAGACGGCGTTCCAACTTGCGGTCAGCTACGCGCTTTCGCGCAATCGCTTCAAGGGTAGAAAGTTTCTGATGAATATGATGTTGGTGTTCGGTATGTTCCCCGGGTTTTTAACCTTGATATTGCTGTACACCCTGTTGAGCGATTGGAACCTCACAATGACAAATGCTCCTTGGGGCTTGATACTTATTTACATTGCAAGCAGCGGTATGGGCTACTACATTGCAAAGGGCTTTTTCGACACGATCTCTCACAGTCTGGACGAGGCGGCGCGTGTGGACGGGGCAACTCAAATGCAAATCTTTTTCAAAATCATTTTGCCTTTGAGCAAACCGATAGTCATTTACACGATACTAATGGGCTTTATGGCACCTTGGGGCGACTTTGTTATGGCAACGTTTATGGCAAACAACACCAACAACGGCTACAACGTTGCGGCGGGGCTTCAATGGTTGCTTACCGACAGTATGATAAACGACTACTACACAACGTTCTGCGCAGGCGGAGTGCTTGTGGCGATACCGATAACGATACTGTTTATGTTATTGCAAAAATATTACGTTGCCGGCGTAACAGGCGGCGCGGTCAAAGGATAGGTGAAATATGGCAACTGTAAAACTGACAAATGTAAAAAAAGTTTACGGCAAAAACGTAGTCGCGGTGCAAAACTTCAATTTGGAAATCGCCGACAAGGAATTTATCGTGTTCGTGGGACCGAGCGGTTGCGGCAAGTCCACAACGCTCCGTATGATAGCGGGCTTGGAAGATATAACCGACGGCACGGTGGAAATCAACGGCAAGGTAGTCAACGATTTGCAACCCAAGGACCGCAACATCGCGATGGTATTCCAAAACTACGCTTTGTACCCTCACTTGACGGTTTTTGAAAATATGGCGTTTGCGTTGCGATTGCTAAGAGTCCCCCAAGAGATGACAAACGAATCTACGGGCAAGACGACGTACGTCTATTCCAAGCTGTCGCAGGACGAAATTTACAAGCGCGTCACCGAAGCGGCGGAAATCTTGGGCATAAGCGATTTGTTGCTTCGCCGTCCGCGCGAGTTGAGCGGCGGGCAACGTCAGCGCGTTGCGATAGGGCGCGCAATGGTAAGGGACAGCCAAGTGTTCCTTATGGACGAACCGCTAAGCAACCTCGACGCAAAGTTGCGCAACCAAATGCGCGCGGAGATCATTTTGCTCCGCAAAAAGATAGACACAACCTTTATCTACGTCACGCACGATCAAACGGAAGCGATGACGTTGGGCGACAGGATAGTGATAATGAAAGACGGCTTTATCCAGCAAGTGGGTACGCCTACCGAAGTTTTCGATATGCCCGCCAACCTCTTTGTTGCGGAGTTTATCGGCGCGCCCAAGATGAACACCGTCCCCGCAACGCTCGTTCGCAACGGCGACGGTTACAGCGTGGAAGTTTTCGGCGTAACGTTGCCCGTAGAGGGCGACAAAGGCGACCAACTGTTGCAAAAGGGCGTGGAAAGTCAATCGATAACGTTGGGCGTGCGCCCCGAGCATATGACGCTCACCAACCGCAACAATCCGTATGCCATTCCCTGCACGTTGCAAGTCAACGAGATGATGGGTAGCGAATTGCACCTGCACGTACTTGCCGCAGACGGCACTCCCCTCATTGTGCGCGTACCCACCGTGCAATTGACGGCGCAACAGGTTTCGAGTCTGGTAGCGGGCGTGCGTATCTACGTAACGTTCCAAAGCAAGGTAATGCACTTTTTCGGGAGCGAATCGCAACTCAATCTGCTTGCGGAACAGAGCAAGGAGGCTAACGCCGCCTCCGAACCTCAACAAGAGCAGACCGACGAAGCGGCAAAAGGAACCGCTTCTCAACAATGGTATCACAATTAGGCAAAACAAAAAAAGTTATTACAAGGAGGTAGTATGAAAAGCAAGAAATTTATGTCAATCGTCGCTTTTTTGCTTGTGGTGTGTATGTTACTGCCATTTGCGGCATGCGCAGTGCAAGTAGAGGGCGTCGAGATCAGTCAAGCAACGCTAACGCTCAACATCGGGCAGGAAGCGACTTTGACGGCAATGGTAATGCCGCAAACAGCTCCGCAAAACGTTACGTGGCAGTCGTCCAACACTGCAACGGCAACGGTGGACGCTAACGGCAAGGTAAAGGGTATTGCCGAGGGTACCGCGCTCATTCGCGCTTCCGCCGATGGCAAAAGCGCGCAATGCACCGTTACCGTGGTAGACCCGAGCAAAGGGGTAGAAGTGCAAAGCATTTCCGTCAATCCCGACGCGGTAACGCTCCCGTTGGGCAGCGTGGCAACGCTTTCGGCAAACGTTCTGCCCTTTAACGCTCCGCAAGACGTCACTTGGTCGTCCAACCGTCCCGAAGTTGCAACCGTAACTACAACCGGCTCGGTAACGGCAGTAGCCGACGGCGTTGCCGTCATAACCGCAACGGCGGTAGGCGGCAAAACGGCAAGGTGCGTTGTCACCTGCGGCGCGGGCGTAGTTATCAGCGGCGTTACGGTCAGCCCCGCAAGCGTCAATCTCACCGTGGGCGCAACCAGACAACTTACCGCCGCGGTAGAGCCTACCGACGCCGATCAGACGGTAACTTGGAACACCGAAAACCAAGCTGTGGTAACCGTTGACGACGACGGACTCATCACGGCGCAGGGCAAAGGCACGGCAAACGTAACGGCAACCGCCGTAGACGGCACCCACGTGGGTACTTGCTCCGTCACGGTAGGCGACGCGGCTGTAACGGGTATTCAACTCGATCCCACAAGCCTCACGCTCACTTTGGGCGGCGCGCCTCAACAGATAGCCGTCATTTACGAGCCTGCCGACGCGGCTCCGCAAACAGTCAACTTTGAAAGCGATTCAACAGGCGTTGCAAGCGTAGATCAAAACGGTATGGTAACGGCTGTTTCGGCCGGTTCCGCCAACATCACCGTCACGGTAGACGGCACGTTCACCGCAACCTGCGCGGTCACCGTTCAGCAGGGCGGCGGAGCAGAGGGCGTACGCGTTCAGGAAGTCACTCTTGACGAAAACGACGTCACTCTCGCGCCGAATGAAACAAAGCAACTCACGGCAACCGTTCTTCCCGAGGAAGCCTCCGACAAGAGCGTTTCTTGGTCCAGCAACGCAACCAACGTTGCCCGCGTAAGTCAATCGGGCTTGATAACGGCGCGCGCGGCGGGTACGGCGGTTATCACCGTCACCACAAACGACGGTCAGCACACGGCGCAATGCACGGTACACGTTGTAACCAAGGTTAGCGGAGTCACCCTCAACCGCGACAATTTGGAGTTGGGCGTGGGCGAAACGCAACAAATTCAGGCGATAGTATCCCCCGCAACGGCAACGGATAAAGCCGTAACTTGGCACAGCGACAACGAAGAAATCGCTTCCGTAGACGGCGGCAACGTCACGGGTCACAGAGCGGGCGAAACGGTCATCACCGTCACCACAAACGACGGCTCCTTTACCGCTCAATGCAACGTAACGGTAGTTATCAAGTCGGATACGCTCTTTGTCAGCAAAATACAGAGCTTGGTGGATCGTGAAAGCGATTTCATAATGGGTATGGACGCTTCCGCAGTACCCAGCCTCGAACAAGCTCGCGCAGTAAATAACCTCGGCTACAAAAACTTCGAGGGCGAGGTGGAGGACGTGTTCCAAATTCTCAAAGATAACGGCATAACGGACATTCGTATCCGCATTTGGAACGATCCCAAAACAGCAAGCGGAGATTGGTACGGCGGCGGCAACTGCGACGTGAACAACGCCGTAACAATTGCCCAACGTTGTCAAAAAGTCGGTCTTGGAGTCATCATCGACTTCCATTACAGCGATTTCTGGGCAGACCCCGGCAAGCAAACGGCACCCAAAGCGTGGGCAAATTATTCCACAGATCAAATCGCTACGGAAATCTACAACTTCACCTACGAAAGCCTTACCAAAATCAAGGCTACGGGCGTCACGATCACAATGGTGCAAGTCGGTAACGAAATCAACGGCGGACTTGCAGGTACCACAGATTGGAGTAACGGCGGAGATAAAATCATTTGCAACTACATCAACCAAGGTTCCAAGGCGGTACGCGCCGTCACGGGAACGGTCGAACACGGCGGAGCCAAAGTGGCTGTCCACTTTGCCAACCCCGAAAAGGGCAACAGCAGTTATGCAAAAACGCTCAACACCTACAATGTAGACTACGACGTTTTCGGCAGTTCCTACTATCCGCAATGGCACGGCACTCTTGAAAATCTTGCTAACGAACTTAGAAAAGTTCACAGCAGTTACAACAAGGAAGTTATGGTGTTGGAAACCGCTTGGGCGTTCAGCCACAGCGATTTCGACGGTTGCGGCAACACAAGTCTTTCGGTAACTGAGCCGAACAGCGGAATAGCTCCCGTGTCCGTACAGGGACAGGCAAACCACGTTCACAACGTCATTCAAACCGTATCGGATCTTGGCGAGTGGGGTATCGGTATCTGCTATTGGGAGGGTACTTGGATAGCCGCAAGCACAAGCGGTAAATCAACCAATATTTCTCTGTGTACTCAATACGGTTGCGGTTGGGCTAAGGCTTCCGCACGTTCATATGACAGTTCTGCTACGGCTAATGGCGGTTGCGTGATAGACAACCAAGCGTTTTGGCAAAGCGACGGCACTCCGATAGAGTCGCTCAAAGTGTTTGCCCTTGTCAAGACGGGCAACGCCTTGGCACCCGTTGCCGACTCCATTGCCGACACCGAGGGCTACTACACGGTAGGCGTAGGCTCGATTGAACTTCCCGAAACAGTTACCGTTACTCTCAACAACGGCTCTGTACTGTCGGTAGCCGCAATGTGGAATGTCACTCCCGAACAACTCGAAGAATATCTCAACGAAGTCGGCGTTCACGAAGTAACAGGCACAACTATCTACGGCGGTACTGCAAAATTCATTATTTGGGTAATGAACCCCAACTTGCTCGAAGCGGGTAGCTTTGAAGAGGACGAGGGAATCACGGGTAACCCGCAGTCGGACAACCTCATTCAGAGCGATTTGGGACCGTGGCAATTTAGCTATCAAGGCAACACGTCCGCGTTGCAGTTGTATGCAAGCAACGAGGAACAAAACGCGCGTATGGGAACTCAATCGTTCCACTTCTGGGATAACGGTTCCGTCAACTTCAAGCTGTATCAAATGGTGGATTTGACCAAGTTGCAAGAGTACGGCGACGGCAAGTACAGCGCAAGTTTCGATTTCCAAGGCGACTATGCTACGGAATTGGACATTCACGCCTACATCAAAGTCACCTACAAAGACGGTACTGCCGCCAAGACCTTTGAGGGCGAAGCCATTACGGAATTTGCAGGTTGGGAAAATTGGCAAAGAGTGACCGTCAGCACAGACGACCTTGTGTTGAGCAATGTAGCCTCTATCGAAGTGGGTATCAGCGTTTACGCAACCCCGCTTAGCGTAACGGACGAGCAATGTCCTTGGGGCAACATCGACAACGCGCAATTTTACAGCGATCACTAACAGGTAACTCTCGACGCGCCCCGATGGCGTTTACGAGGCGCGTCGCAACCTAACAAAAACAAAAAAATCTTATAGGAGGAAATTATGAAAAAACGCATTTTCAAACTTTTGTTGGTAGTGCTTGCGTTGTCGCTCTTTGCAACGACGTTGCTTGCCGCTTGCCAACACAGCGAAGTGTACTACCTGTCCAAGGGCAGTGACTTCACCGTTTACCAAAAAGAGTCGGACGTTCCCGAAAACGTTCGCCTCACCAAGGGTGAAAATAACGTGTACACCTACGAAGCCGACTTTGCGCAAGGCGATCAATTTGTCGTCTACAACGTCGGTTCGGACGTTAACGTTGTCACCTCCGTCTTTTCTTCCGAACAGCACCTCACGCTTGCCGACGGCAAAGTGAGCGTTGCCGACGCGGGACATTACGCCCTTTCTTTGGACGTAGCAAAAGGCGAGTTGACCTACGTTTACACGGCACCCGCACCCTCTGCACCCACAGTTCAATCCGTTCAACTCACAGCCAAAGTGGGTACGTTGAAAGTGGGCGAAACAAGCAAATTTGTCGCCAAGGTTACAATGAGCGACACCACAACAAACGGCAACGTTACTTGGCAAAGCACCAATCAACAAGTTGCCACGGTTGACGCGGACGGCACCGTTCACGCTCTTGCGGAGGGTACAACAGTTATTTCCGCAACGGCAGGCGGAGTGAGCGACAGCGTTCAACTCACAGTCACGCAAGCCACAACTCCCACCGTACCCGTTACGGCAATCGAGTTGAGCGGCGAAGATCTCACCGACGGCGAACTCTATCTTTATGTAGGCGATTCCGCAACTGTAAACGTTACGGTAGCACCCGCTAACGCCACCAACAAAGCGTACAGTTACCAACTTCGCGGCGAAGAGGGCGTTGTTCAGGTAAGCGCGTTGCCGAACGGGGGAGGGTACACCGTTACTACGTTGAAAGAGGGCGAAGTAACTCTTGTTGTCACTTCCGACGAGAACGACCAAATCAAGGCGGAGTGTACTATCTATGTAGACCCCGTTGCCGTTACGGACTTGACGCTTGACCCGAGCCAAATCGGCGGAACAACCGAGTTTTACGTTGACGACGTACAAAACATTACGGTAAACGTCAGCCCCGCCAATGCCACTCACAAAGAGTACAGCTATTCTTTGGATAAAGAAGATGTTGTCCGTGTTGAAGAAGTAGAGGGCGGCTACAAAATCACCGCTTTGGCAGTAGGTACGGTAAAACTCACCGTTACATCAGATGATAACGAGGAAGTTACCAGAGATTGCCAAATCGTAGTCAGCGCAAAGGTAGTAAAATCTATCGAATTGGAAAAGGAAATCACGGTTGAAGTTGGCGAACAATATCAACTCACAGCCACACTCAAACCCGACGGAGCTGTTGATACCGTTACTTGGTCGGTACTGCCCGAGGGTATTGTCAGCGTAGATGAAAGTAGCGGAAACGTCACGGCTCTCGCTCCCGGCGAAGCTACCGTTACCGCTCAATCGGGCAACGGCGTAACGGCGCAGTGCAAAGTTATCGTTCCAACACACTTGACGGCAATGTCCATTCCCTCGTCGTTGACGATCTACACGGGCGACGGCGCACAACCTCGCGATATCGAAGTCAGCGTTACTCCTACCAACGCCACTTACAAAGATTTCACTGTGGAAGTTGAACAAGAGGGCGACGTCATCAGCTACGAAAAGGGCGATGGCAAGGTTACCGTTACGGGTCTAACCGTAGGCACCGCAACGCTCACCGTTACCTCTACGGACAAGACGGAAATCTCCGCCTCCTGCACGATAACCGTAAAGGATATTAGCGAGGCTGTTCCCTATGTAAGCAGAAGCTCTGTTAAAATGGATATCGGCAGTAGCGAAACCATACAGGTATACAGCGACGCGGGCGAAATTACAGGTATCGAATTTGACCGTACGTCCTCCGCGGTAGGCGCAACAGCCGAAAAAGTGGACGGCGTTTGGAACGTTACTATTACGGGTAACAAATTCTGCTACACCAACATAAAAGTTAAACCCACTGTCGGCGAAGTAACTACCGAAATAGACGTATGGGTCAAAGTAGCCCCCGATTACTTCTATCTTACGGGCGATTGGGACGGCGACGGATCTGGTTGGGAAACTCAGTCCAGCGAGGACGACGCGCGTTCCGCAAACTTGTTGTTGGAACAAACGGAGGATCACGTTTACATTTACGAAATCACACGCGACATTGAAGCGGGTGCCAAGTTCTACATTTTGCCCGCCAATATCGACACCAATTGGGATAACGCTTTGAAAACGGCTTATTACAAGGCGTTGAGCAATGCGGAGGGTCTTGGCGTAACCGTACCCGACAATCAGAACGTACAAGTAGCCTACACGGGCAACTACACAATCAAACTGACGTTGGACGCTTCCGAATGTAGATGGAACGTAACGGTAAACTATCTCGCGCCCGAGGACGTGAAAATAACCGCGACAGAGCCGAGCTTGGTTTACGACCCCGAGAACAACCCCGAAACGAATTTGTCTTTCGTCATTACGCCGACCTTAGTTGCCAACAGTATTTCGGAAAAGAATATTGTTTGGAGCGTTGTTGAAGAACAGTACAAAGATTGGATCGAGTTGACTCCGAGATCGGAATCTACCTCTATACTCTACACAGCTAAACTTGTCAAATTTGAGGGCGAAGAAGAAGTTAAGATTACAATTTCCGCTACAATCACAGCGGGCAACTTTGTAAAGACAGCTACTATCGAATTGACGGCAATGCCGCAAGGTTCTGCCGCAAAACCCGTAACCGAAATCAACTTCTCGGAAGAAGGACCCGTTTATGTAAACGTGTCAAGCGGTTGGACTCACACGCTCAAAGCAACGGTAAACGAAGACGCAACCGTTCAAGATGTAACGTACAGTATTGTGTCCACTCCCAACTTCAACGGAGATTCCACTCAAAAATGCTTTACAATCAACAGCACTTCGGGTGTGCTTACCGCTATTCAATTTGGTAGAGTAACCGTCAAAGCTACGTCCGTTGGAGATGACGCAGATGGCAGAAAGGTCAGCGCGACAATTGATGTTGTATTTTACAGCACAACGCTTAAATTGTCAGGTTCTTTCTACGGTCACTCCAATTCCGATTGGAAACAAAATCTTCTTAACTACACAACAAAGAACTCCAACACTTCCTACACTTGGACAGGCGTTGAACTCCACAAAAACGATCAACTTGTAGTTTTGTACAGCAGTTCGGAGTGGAGCAAAGGTATTATGCGTACGTTCCAACACCTTAAATCGTCCCCCATCGGAGCATTGACGGCGGAAACAAGTGGCGACACAAGTTTCAAGGTAGTAACGGCTGGTATCTACGATATAGTTGTGAATCTTGATTTGGCTACGCCCACAGTTACTTTCACCAAGACAGGCGACATTGAGGTTGCGGACACTTGGAGTTACACGGCAAGCATTTATATGAACTATGTCAACACCTACACCACGGACATCAAAACATTGACAAATGTTACGGTCAGCAACGAAAGCCCCACCGTTAAGTTTGTATATGATTTCTCCCATAGCAAAATCGCAACAAACAGCGGTCAAAAATTCAATTGGAAGATAGTTGCAAACGGCTCGGAAAAGTGGTATAGCGATAACGCGAACAAGATTACTTACTCTGGAACAGGCGTAAGCAGTGCCTACGGTTCGGCAACGACTTGGTATTATTACAATGGACAGATTGAATCCAAACAGGCAATCAAGAACACGACTTGGACGTTTACGTTTACGTTTGACGCGGACGGTAATGTTACCAAGTGTTTGATTGAATCGGGCGACACATCTGCCGCAGCGGCAAGCGTACAACAGCCGCAAAGTGCGATTGTAGGTGTGAACAATGTAGTTTTGAGCGACCTCAAACGCCAAGTGGCAGTTATGAACGCTGTCCCCGTAGTCAAGTTTTAATGTGAACGGCAGTTCTCACAGATTGCAGTCAACGCAAAAGAACACACATTCAGCTCGTCGCTCTTAACACAACCGTTTGTTACGGCGCGAGCAAGCAAAATTCAAGGAAGAGGCATTTTCGCCTCTTCCTTTTTTTCCTGTCCGCAGGAAGCAAGTCTGCAACCGCGTATAAGGCTTCCCTTTACGACGAAAGGGAAGCTGGCACCGATAGATGACTGATGAGTTTCGACCTGAAAAGCAAGTCGGAAACTGCTGTAATTGCCCCCGCCGTTCCTCTCCCCGACCGCCCGCCCCCGTCCGCAGGAAGTGAGTTTGCAACGGTAATATAAACCGTCCCCGTCACGGCTACGCCGTTACGGGAAAGGGGGACCGCCGTGAGGCGGTGGAAGAGGAATATCCGCAACCAATTGCGCCCGTTCTTCTTGTTCAATCTTGAAATTTCCCTCAATATATTTGTATTTTCTTCTGTAATGTGGTAAAATAATCTCGGTCGTATCCGCAAGGAACGATACGCTGTTTTTATATCTTTTACCAAAAAAGATAGTCGTACCCGTTATCGGACGATATAGGAGTTTTTTATGGTAAACAATAGCAAGGCTTTCAACTTGGCAAAGTACGCAATTATGTTTGCAACAATATTCGTTGCAATGATGATAGACAGGGGTATCAGCGCGGCTTTGCCAATTTCTATGGCGATTTGCGTTTTGCTGGTAACTTTCGCCTTTTGTTTTATCCAAAACAGTTGGGCGGACGGTATTGCGGCGTTTACGTGTTTCGGCGTGGCGTCCTTTATCAAGGCGTTTATCTTCCCCGACGCCATTGTGTGGTACTACAAGCCGCTTGTGTACATTGTGCCGCGCGTGCTTGCGGGAGTTATGTGCTTTGGCGCGTACAGGTTGGCTTTGCTTGCCGTCAAGCGCGTAAAACAACGCCGTTTGGCGCAGATGATCGCAATGACGGCGGCGATAGCGGTGGGCTTGGTTTCCAATACTGTTTTCTTCCTGTTGCCCTTTGGCTACCTTTCGGAGGGAGGCAAAGGGTTTGTCGCGGCTGTAAAGGGCTTGGTGTTTGTCAACATCTTGCCCGAGTATCTCACGTCGCTGCTTGTTGCGCCGTGGGTGGTGTTGGGCGTTCGTCGCGGCTTGCACCTTGGTGTAGAGGGCAATCAAGTTGCGGCAAAACAGGGCGAGGAACTGCCCGAACAAACGGAGTCCGTTTCGCCGCAAGAGGAACAGCCTGTTTCGGAATCGCACAAGTAACAACGTTTGTGTACGGCAATGCAAAATACTTTGCGGCTGTGTGGAGAAAATTATGATAATAACGGTAGACATTGGCAACACTAACATAAAAATCGGTCTTTTTGCCGACAACGGCAAGTTGTGCAACTCTTTCAAAATGAGTACGGACGTAAAACGCACCTCGGACGAGTACGTCGCGTTGCTGTTGCAACTGCTCACCTACAACCATATAGACGTTGGCTCGGTGACGGGAGCTATTTTGTCCTCGGTCATTCCTCAGCTGGACTACACCTTTACAAACGTCATTCAGCACGTGTTTGGGGTAAGACCGCTTGTGGTGGGGGTAGGAGTAAAAACGGGGCTTGCCATTCGTTACGAATTTCCCAAAGAGTTGGGCAGCGACCGTATCATCACCTGCGTTGCGGCGGAAAAACAGTACGGCGCGCCCTTTGTGGTGGTGGATTTCGGCACGGCGACCACTTTCAACGCGGTAAACGACAAACGCGAGTTTGTGGGCGGTGCGATCACGCTCGGACTGAAAGCCACAATGGAAAGTTTGGCGCGTTGCACTGCCAAGTTGCCCAGCGTGGAATTGGAAACCCCCTCCAAAGTGACGGCGCAATCTACGCGCAAAGCCATTCAAAGCGGCGTTATCTACGGCGCGGTTGGGCAGATAAAGTACATCGTCGAACGCATAAAACGCGAATTGGGGTTGGAAAAATTGCAAGTTATCGCAACGGGCGGTATGGCGCACCTCGTTGCGGACATCGAACCCATTTTCGACCATATAGACAGGGAACTCTCCTTGAAAGGGTTGTACGAAATTTACCGCCTCAACACCGAAAAGTAACTTTTTTGCGAGCTTAGTATGCAATTCAAACTTCACTCCAAATTTCAACCCTGCGGCGACCAACCGCAGGCAATAGAAAAACTTACGCAGGGCATAAAGGACGGCTTGGCAACGCAAGTGTTGCGCGGAGTTACGGGTAGCGGCAAAACCTTTACAATGGCGAACATAATTGCCAACGTAAACCGTCCCGCATTGGTTATTTGCCACAACAAAACGCTTGCCGCGCAGTTGTGCAACGAATTCAGAGAGTTTTTCCCCGAAAACAGAGTGGAATTTTTTGTGTCCTACTACGATTACTATATGCCCGAAAGTTACATACCCTCGCGCGACTTGTACATCGAAAAGGAAATTGACATAAACGACGAAATCGACCGCTTGCGCCACAGCGCGACGTGCAGTCTTTTTGAACGGCGCGATACGATTGTGGTGGCTTCGGTAAGCTGTATCTACGGCTTGGGCGCGCCCGGCGAGTACTACAAATTGAGCCTTTCTCTTCGCCCCGGCGACGAGGTGAGCCGTCAGGACGTGATAAAAAAGTTGATTTCGATACAGTACGTCCGCAACGATATGGACTTCAAGCGCGGCACGTTCCGCGTGAGGGGCGACGTGTTGGAAATTTATCCAGCAAGTTATTCCGACCACGCCGTAAGAGTGCAATTTTGGGGCGACGAAGTGGAAAAATTGCAGGAAATAGAGGCGTTGACGGGCAACGTGGTGGCAAATCTGCTACACACCGTCATTTTCCCCGCAAGCCAATACGTGGTGGAGGGTATCACAATGGAAAAGGCCCTCAAAGAAATCCAAGAAGATATGAACTACGAAGTAGCCGACTTTTTGGAAGCCAACAAGGTTGTGGAGGGGCAACGCCTCAAACAGCGCGTAAGCTACGACATCGAAATGATGCGCGAAATGGGCTATTGCAGCGGTATCGAAAACTACTCTCGCTACTTTGACGGGCGCGAGGCGGGACAGCCGCCCTACTCGCTTCTCGACTACTTCCCCGACGATTTTATCACCTTTATCGACGAAAGCCATATGACCATTCCGCAAATTCGCGGTATGTACAACGGCGACAGGGCGCGGAAAATCAACTTGGTGGGTTACGGGTTCCGCCTCAAATCCGCCTACGACAACCGCCCGTTGACTTTTGAGGAGTTCGATGCGCGTTTGGGACAGCTTGTGTGCGTTTCCGCAACGCCCGCCGACTACGAACTCAACCGCGCCGACAACGTGGTGGAACAACTCATTCGCCCAACGGGCTTGCTCGATCCGTCGGTGGAAGTGCGCCCCGTAGAGGGACAAATAGACGACCTTTTGGGAGAAATCAACAAAGTTGTCGCAAGCGGCGGTCGCGTTCTCGTTACCACCCTCACCAAGCGTATGGCGGAAAGCCTGACGGACTTCCTCGCCAAGCAGGACGTGCGCGTGCGCTATATGCACAGCGAAATAGACACCCTCGAACGCGTGGAGATCGTTTCGGGACTGAAAAAGGGCGACTTTGACGTGCTTGTGGGAATAAATCTGTTGCGCGAGGGCTTGGATATGCCGCAGGTAAAGCTGGTGGCTATTCTGGACGCGGACAAGGAGGGCTTTTTGCGAAGCGACACCGCGCTCATTCAGACGATAGGCAGAGCCGCCCGCAACAGCGAGGGCAGAGTGGTTATGTACGCCGACATTGTGACCGACAGTATGCGCCGCGCCATAGAGGAAACAAACCGTCGCCGCAAGGTACAGCACGAGTACAACGTCTTGCACAACATAACTCCGCGTACCATCGAACACGACGTGGAAAACACGTTGGAAATCACTCAAAAAGCCTCTTCCGAAATGAGCGTGGCGGAGATGGAACGAGAAATCGCCAACCTCACCGCCCGAATGAAAACCGCCGCAAATCAGCTGGACTTTGAAAAAGCCATCGTCCTGCGCGAACAGGTAAACCAACTTACCAAAAAGTTGGACAAGGCAAAGAAAAAGAGGTAACGCCGCTCGGCAAACCTATCGACCCGTTACGTTTTGGGGAAAACATATAATATTATGAAAGACATAGTAATCAAAAATGCCAAAGAAAACAACCTAAAAAGCGTCAGTCTTACCATTCCGCGCGACAAACTTGTTGTTTTTACGGGGTTGTCGGGCAGCGGAAAGTCGTCGCTTGCTTTCGACACGATCTTTGCCGAGGGGCAACGTCGCTATGTGGAAAGCCTGTCCAGCTACGCTCGTCAATTTCTCGGGCAGATGGACAAACCCGACGTGGAAAGCATTGAGGGGCTTTCGCCCGCAATATCCATCGACCAAAAGACGACCTCTTCCAACCCGCGCAGTACGGTGGGGACGGTTACGGAAATCTACGACTACTTGCGCTTGCTGTTTGCGCGCATAGGCGTTCCCTACTGTCCGCATTGCGGCTTGCCCATATCCAAAACTACCGTAGACCAAATTTGCGACAGAGTTGCCGCATTGGGAGAGGGGACGAAATTGATGATCCTCGCGCCGGTGGTGCGCGGCAGAAAGGGCGAGTACGCCAAGCTGTTTGAACAGCTCAAACGTCAAGGTTTTTTGCGCGTAAACGTGGACGGCAACACCTACACTCTGGACGAAGAAATCAAGTTGGAAAAGAACGTCAAGCACAACATTAGCGTAGTTGTGGACCGCCTAACCGTCAAGCCCGAAATGAACACGCGCCTGTCCGACAGCGTGGAAACGGCGTTGAAACTTGCCGACGGCTTGGTTTCCGTGTGGGCAAACGGCAAGGAAACGACCTATTCCGACAAGTTCGCCTGCCCCAAGTGCGGCTTTACGATAGAGGAATTGGAACCGCGTTCGTTCTCTTTCAACAGCCCGTTCGGCGCGTGTCCCGAATGTTTGGGCTTGGGCTTCAAGCAGGAGTTCGACGAAAATCTCATTATTCCCGACGACAGCAAATCTCTGCACGAGGGCGCGGTCAAATTGCTCGGTTTCAACCTCGGCGCGGCAAGTTGGATGAGGACGTTGTTCGACGCTCTCGCCCAAAAGTACGGTTTCAGTTGCGACGTCCCCGTGAGGGACCTGCCCAAAGCCGCCTACCACACCGTTATGTACGGCAACGGCAACGAACAGCTTGTGTGTCGCTTGCGCGACGGGCGCACGTTCAACGCCACTTGGGAGGGCATTATACCAATGATGACGCGCCGTCACAACGAATGTAAAAGCGATTGGACAAGGCAGGAATACGAAAAATTTATGGTGGACAAGCCCTGTCACCATTGTCACGGCAAACGTCTGAAAGAGGAAATACTCGCCGTCAAAGTGGGCGGTCTTAACATATGGGAAGTAGGCGAACTGTCCATAACCAAAGCGTTGGAGTTTTTCGGCAGTCTTGAATTGGACGAAACTCGCGCCAAAATTGCCTATATGGTACTCAAAGAGGTAAAAGCCCGCCTTAAATTTCTTGTGGACGTGGGCTTGGGCTACCTTACGCTTAACCGCTCGGCAGGTACTTTGAGCGGCGGCGAGGCGCAACGCATACGTCTTGCCACGCAGATCGGCTCGGGCTTGACGGGCGTGTTGTACATTCTCGACGAGCCGTCTATCGGCTTGCACCAACGGGACAACGGCAAACTTATCGACACCCTCACCCACCTGCGGGATATCGGCAACACCCTCATCGTGGTGGAACACGACGAGGACACTATCCGCGCCGCCGATTTCGTGGTGGACGTGGGACCGGGCGCGGGCGTTCACGGCGGAGAGATTGTGTTTGCGGGGTCGGTGAAAGACTTGGTGAAATGCAAACGCTCCATTACGGGCAAATACCTCAGCGGCGAAATGTACATTCCCGTCCCCGAACAACGCCGACAGGGCAACGGCAAAGTTCTTTCCGTGCGCGGTGCTTACAAAAACAACCTCAAACACATCGACGTGTCTTTCAAATTGGGCTGTCTTAACCTTGTAACGGGCGTATCGGGCAGCGGCAAGAGCAGCTTGGTAAACGAAGTTTTGTTGCCCTATCTCGAACAGCACCTCAACCGTGCCCGCCGCAACGACGTGGCGTGCGAGGGTATCGACGGCTTGCAATATCTTGACAAGGTGATAAGCATAGACCAAAGCGCGATAGGGCGCACTCCGCGCAGTAATCCCGCAACGTACACGGGCGTGTTTACCTTGATACGCGATTTGTTCGCCTCCACGCCCGACGCAAAGGAACGCGGCTACGGTAGCGGCCGTTTCAGCTTCAACGTCAAGGGCGGTCGTTGCGACCATTGCGACGGCGACGGCATTTTGCGCATTTCAATGAACTTCCTGCCCGACGTGTACGTGCCTTGCGAAGTGTGTCACGGCGCGCGCTACAACAGGGAAACGCTTGCCGTAAAGTACAAGGGCAAGTCCATTGCCGACGTGCTGGATATGACGATAGAGGAAGCGGTAGGGTTCTTTGAAAACATAACTTCCATAAAAAACAAAATTCAAACCCTATACGACGTCGGCTTGGGATATATGAAGTTGGGTCAGCCCGCAACAACGCTAAGCGGCGGCGAGGCTCAACGCGTAAAGCTCGCCACGGAACTGAGCAAACGCAATACGGGCAAAACGCTGTACATTCTGGACGAACCCACAACGGGTTTGCACGCGCACGACGTGGCAAAGCTCATTTCTATTTTGCAACGGTTGGTGGCGGGCGGCAACACCGTGATAGTTATCGAACACAATCTGGACGTGATAAAGGTAGCCGACTACATCGTTGACCTCGGACCTGAGGGCGGCGACGAGGGCGGAACGGTGGTTGCGGCGGGTACCCCCGAACAGATCGCCGCGGATACGCGCAGTTACACGGGCGAATACCTGAAACTTGTCCTCGACAAGTCGCACAGAGATTGAACGCATAGCACCGAATTTTTTGAAAGCTCTTTCTCGGCAAAGAGCTTTTTTTTGTAAGTTCCGACCCCTTGTCGCTCGGGCGTTCGCCCGAGAACGGTGAAGTTTGTCGCGGTGCGACAAGTGAAGTTGTGCTACGCACAGTGAAGTACGCCTTACGGCGTGTGAAGTTTGCGGCACTGCCGCAAGTTGAGGACGGGGCAGTTGCCCCCTCCATTCCACTCCCCGACCACCCGCCCCTGTTTGCAGGAAGTATGTCCGCAACCGCGTATAAGGCTTCTCTTGACGACGCAAGAGCGCGCCACGAAAAGCAAACGTGTCCACAGGGGATAAGTTCGCAACTGAAATAAAGGCTTCTCTTGACGACGCAAGAGCGCGCCACGAAAAGCAAACGTGTCCTGTGGACACTTTGCCGTGAGCGCGGGCAAGTTGGGGCTTTCCTAACGCCCCAACGCAGTCGTCACCGATAGGTGACTGATGAGTTTCGACCTAAAAAGTAAGTAGTCTACCTGCAATCTGCGCGGGCAAGTTAGGGCTTTTCTAACGCCCCAATGCAGTCGCCACCCTCGTTGCGGATTATTTTCGCTACAAAAATCGCACGTCTTTTTGCGCAAAAAGTCCTATCTGACGCAGAAGCGGGCTTTTTTACTTCAACGCCCGACGTTTTTCGCAGAAGCGGAATTTTCGGCGCGGGAAAAAGGTAAATCTTACGCTTGTAAAATATCTCGAAATAGTGTAAAATATCGGTATAAATATGCGGCAGTGTGCGCCGCGAGGTGAAAAATGTCCCAAAAGCTACTTCTTATCGACGGCAACAGCATATTGAACAGAGCCTATTTCGCGTTGCAACGGGCTATGACCGACAACGAGGGACGCAACGTCAACGCCGTGTTCGGCTTTACCAATATTTTGCTGAAAGTCATTTCCGACCTCAAACCCGACAAACTGATAGTGGCGTTTGACAAACACGGTCACAATTTCCGCAAGGATATTTACCCCGAGTACAAAGCCAATCGTCACGGTATGCCCGACGACCTCGCCGCGCAAATGCCTGTTTTGCACGAGTTGCTTTCGGCTATGAAAGTGCAGATAGTGGAAAAGGCGGGCGTTGAGGCGGACGACATAATCGGCACCGTTTCGCTTGCCTACGACGGCGAAAGCTACATTGTGTCGGGCGACCGCGATATGTTGCAGCTTGTTTCCGACAAAACCGTGGTTTTGCTCACAAAAAAGGGCGTTACCGAAGTGGAAACGGTGGACCTCGAAACTCTCAAAAACGACTACGGACTCACCCCGTCGCAGGTGGTAGATTTCAAGGCGTTGCGCGGCGACACGTCGGATAACATTCCCGGCGTAAAGGGCGTGGGCGACAAGACTGCAATGGCGTTGATAGCCAAGTACGGCGATATAGACAACGTGTTCGCGCACGTCGAGGAGGAAAAGGGCGCGTTGCACGACAAACTTGTCGAGGGCAAAGAAATGGCTTACGTAAGCAAACGTCTGGCTACTATCGTTACCGACGTAGATGTGGACTACGATGTCGCCTCGGCGGAACTGCCCGTGTTCGGTGAGGAAGCCAAGCGTATGTTGGAGCAGTTGCAATTCAAGTCGATAATGGCGCGCCTTACCTTTGACGAAAAAGAACCCGTTGCGGCGGTGGAAGTGCAAACGGTGCAAGTTACCGGGCTTCAACAGTTGAAAGAAATAGCGGAAAAGTTGAACTCCGCCAAGCTGTTTGCCTTTCATTTCGACGGGAGGACGATTTACCTTAGCGACAGCGAAACGTCGCAGTACGCCGTCACCCCGTCGGGCAGTTTTTTGGACGAAATGACAAACGACGCCGTTTGGGAAATACTTCGCCCCTTGCTTGCCAACGGCAACGAAAAGGCTGTCTACGACGTAAAGGCGTTGAGGCACGTTTTGGAGCCGTTCGGCGCAGAACTTGCTTGCGTTCGCTACGACGTGTGCCTTATGCAATACCTGTGCGATCGCGCCTACAAAGACGTTTCGTCGTTTGCCGCGGCGTACGGTTACGACGCGTTGGGCGCGGCGATCTACTCCCTTGCCCTCACGTTGAAAGAACAGCTTGCAAAAAACGGCGTGGACAAGCTCTACTACGACATAGAACTGCCCCTGTCCGATTTGCTGTACCGAATGGAAACGGAGGGCGTAAAGGTGGACGTGGAGCTGTTGGACAAAATGTCGGCGGAACTTCACGCGCAATTGGACGCGCTCACCGAAGAAATTTACCAACTTGCGGGCGAAACCTTTAATATCAACAGCACAATGCAATTGCAAAAGGTGCTTTTTGAAAAGTTGGGGCTTCCTCGCGGCAAAAAAACTCAACGCGGTTACTCTACGGGCAACGACGTGTTGGAAAAACTTGCGGACAAACACCCGATTGTTCCCAAGATACTCGCTTTCAGACAGACTTCCAAGTTGCTCGGCACCTATCTCGACGGGTTGAAACCGCTTGTGCGGCGCGGGCTTGTGCATACGACGTTCAATCAGACGCTCACCGCTACGGGCAGGTTGAGCAGCAGCGACCCGAATTTGCAAAACATACCGATAAGGAGCGACGTCGGCAAGGAAATTCGTCGTTTGTTCCTTTCCAAACACGGCGTATTTGTGGGAGCGGACTATTCGCAGATAGAACTGCGCCTGCTTGCGGCGTTCAGCAACGACAAAAATATGTTGGACAGCTTCCGCAAAGGGGAAGATATTCACCTGAGAGTCGCCTCGGAATTGCTGGGTATTCCGCCTGAAATGGTCAATCACGATATGCGCCGAATGGCAAAAGCCGTCAACTTTGGTATAATTTACGGCATTTCCGACTTCGGACTGAGCCAAAACGTCCGACTTTCCGTAAAAAAGGCGCACGAATATATAAATTTGTACTTCGAGCGTTTTCCCACCATAAAGAGCTATCTGGACGGGTGCGTGGAACGGGCGCGGCGCGACGGCTACGTCACTACGATAACGGGTCGCCGCCGTCAGATACCCGAACTGAAAAGCTCCAACTACAATTTGCGCGCTTTCGGCGAACGCGCCGCAATGAATATGCCTTTGCAGGGCAGTGCCGCCGATATTATGAAAATCGCTATGTTGCGCGTAGACGAGGCAATGCGCAAAGCGGGCTTGAAAAGCAGGATCGTTTTGCAAATTCACGACGAATTGATAGTGGACTGCTACCCCGAAGAGGCGCAACAAGTCAAGCGGATACTCGCCGAACAGATGGAAAACGCCGTTTCGCTTGCCTGTCCGTTGACGGTGGAAACGGAAGAAGGAGTTACCCTCTATGAAGCCTGAACTCATTGCGTTGACAGGCTTTATCGGCAGCGGCAAGAGTACCGTTTGTTCAATTTTGCGAGAATGGGGTTACAAAACCGTCGATTGCGACGAAATTGCTCGGCAAATTGCCTCTCGCCCCGAAGTGGTCGAACAAGCGGCAAAGTTGCTCGGAAAGGAGTTTGTTTCCGACGGACAGCTCAACCGCGCCGCCATACGCGCCATAGTGTTCGACGACGGCGAACTGTTGGCAAAGTACCAAAAGCTGTTTTTTGCGGGCGTGCGCAAATGTTTGGAAGAAATTGCCTCCCGTACGCAAAGCGTTTTGTTCGTAGAGATACAGGTATTTGACGCGTTTTGCTTTCCGTGGAACGAAGTGTGGCAGGTGCGGTGCAACGAGGACGTGCTTTTAGGCAGGGTGCGTTTGCGTGACGGCGAAAATTCACGCGTAGAAGCGATACTTGCCCGTCAGCGGCAAATCCAGCCTACGCGCGTCATCGTCAACAACGGCGATTTGGAAGATTTGCACGCCGCGGTAAAGGCCGCTCTTGTGGGCGCGGGCTTGCAAAAGTAAGTTTTTATTTTGTCAAAATTCGTAAATTCGTTTGACATTTTCCCTGTAAAAGTACTAAAATATACAAGGCTTGTGAGGCAACACACCCGTGATTGCCTCACATAAATTTTGCACAGGCGTACGCTTTGCGTGTCGCCCGTAAGGAAAGGACGAGGGGTTTATATGACTTCTGTTACGATAGGTTCTGTATTCGGCGCGGCTCCGCTCATTCCGAGCGGCTACATCGGCGGTTTGCTCGCCATAGCCATCGCGCTTATTTTCGGATTGCTTGCCACGAGGGTAATGAAGCTCATCGGGCTTCCCAACGTTACGGGTTATCTGCTCGTCGGTCTGATAATAGGACCGCACGCATTGGGTATCATAAGCGAAGAAGTGCTTTCGGGCGCGAACGGCGCAGGCGGTATCGACATCGTAAGTACCGTCGCGTTGGGCTTTATCGGGTTTTCGATAGGCGTGGAATTCAAACTTTCGCACATAAAGGAAATAGGCAAAAGCGCGATAACAATAACGTTTTTCCAAGCTCTTGCGGCAACGCTGTTCGTGGACGTGGGACTCATTGCGTTGAGTTACCTGTTGCCCACCGTTATGACGCTGTACGAGGCGTTGATACTCGGCGCGATAGCCACCGCAACCGCCCCTGCGGCAACGCTTATGGTGGTGCGGCAGTACAAGGCAAAGGGCGTCGTTACGGGTACGCTGTTGCCCGTTGTGGCGTTGGACGACGCGGTAGGTTTGATTGTGTTCGCCGTTTCAAACTCGATAGGGCTTTCTCTTGCAAACAACGCGGCGGGTCTTAGCGGAGATATTTCCGTCTTGAACATAGCCGTCTGGCCCCTGTTGGAGATAGTTTGTTCGCTTGTTATCGGGGCGGGTATCGGCGCGTTGCTGTCCGTTGTTCCCCGTTTCTTCAAATCTCGCGACAACCGCACGATAGCAACCATTATTTGCGTGTTTTTGTCGTTGGGTATCTGCCAACTGTTTGA
Source organism: uncultured Clostridia bacterium (assembly GCA_947625115.1). Classification (GTDB taxonomy): domain Bacteria; phylum Bacillota; class Clostridia; order Christensenellales; family CAG-314; genus Fimimonas. The sequence continues at coordinate 26,784 of CANQND010000009.1, forward strand.
AATGCTTGTGGACAAGGGCGTTTTGCCTTTCGGTTTGAGCGACTTGTTGGTGTGTATGATGGCGGGCGCGATGTTCGTCAATTTGCGTAAGGAAGCGGGCGTTATGATGGAGGGTACCGACCGTTGGACTCCCGTGGTGCTTATGTTGTTCTTCATTTTGTCGGGCGCGGAGTTGGACGTTATGATGTTTGCGGAAAATCCGCTGTTGCTCGTGTGTATCGTCGCCTACGTAATTTTGCGTTGCGCGGGCAAGTACCTCGGCACAATGGCGGGCGCGGCTGTCACCAAGAGCGACAAAAAAGTACGCAACTATCTCGGCATTACTTTGTTTCCGCAAGCGGGCGTGGCAATAGGTATGGCGACTATGTGCAAAAACGAATTTACCAAAGCCGCTCTGTCGGCGAGCGCGGCTGACAATGCCGCCGCCGCGGATCTGCTCAATCACGTGGGCGCAAACATTGTAACCGTAACGATGTGCGCGGTACTCATCTACGAACTTGTGGGACCCGTCCTCACCAAGTGGGCTTTGGCGAAAGCGGGCGAAATTGCCCCCGAAATGCTTCGCCGCCGCAGGAACAAACCCGTTCTTGCAACTGCGGGCGACGTTCCCGCAACGACAGATGTTGCCGATAACGCCGTCAACGAAAGCCAAGCGGACGTTCCCGAAAACGACTCGGAGGCAAACGTTCCCGCCGACAAGGACGTAAAACAATGAAAAAGAGTACAATGTACGAACTTATGCGCCAAAGCGAACTTGCCGACGACGACGGTCCCGACCTTGACGACGCCGTTGCACAGGACGAACGATCCGACGCGGAAAAATTCAAAGAGAAGTACAAAGAATTTTACACGGACATAAAACTTTCGGACAGAGAGGATTGGTAAATATGCCAATCCTCATTTGACATTTATATCTGTTTGAGATATAATTTTTACTTGTATAACAGTGATCGGGAGCAGCTATGCCTAACAAATTTGCCGACATTCTGAAATTCAGTACGCCCGCGCGTTGGTGGGGCGAAAAGTGGCGCGAGGGCTTGTACCTCGGCAACGGCAAAATGGGTTCTAACGTATACGGCGGTGCGTCGGAGGAAAAAATTTTGTTTAACGACGCAACGCTTTTTTGGCGTGGGCGCACAACGGTGGTTCCCGACGTATCCGACCGCATAGAGGAAACCAAGCGCAAAATAGAGGAGGGCGACTTCCTTGGCGCGCAAAACGTTATCGGCTCGGCTCTCAAACAAAAAAATTTCCGTCCGCAGGCGGCTTACCCTTTGCCGTTGTGCGAGTTGGATCTGCTCTTCGACCAAGAGGACGTCACGCGCAATTTCCGCCGCGTTCTGGATATGGAAAACGGCGAAGCGACGGTAACTTACGACGTGGGCGACACTCACTACAAGCGTTGCGCCTTTGTTTCGCGGGCGGACAACCTGTTCGCTTACCGAATAACAAAGCAGGGCAACGGGACGATAAACGTCAAACTTTCGTTGCAACTTATGCACAGAGTCAACTCTCACACCTACGAGGGATTGTGCGATCTGCCCGAGGGCGTTTCCGTAAGTTACGACAGGCAATTTATGTGTTTTGCCGCGCGTAACGACGACAATGGTTTCGACTACGGAGCGGTGGCGCGTTTGCACGTGTTGGGCGGCAGCGTACGCGCCGAGAGCGACTGCGTTAAAATTACCCACGCGCAATCCGTGCTGGTGCTTGTCAAAGTTTTTTCGGGAGCCTCTCGCGAAAAGGAGTGGAACAACCTGAAAACGCAGTTGCTTGCCTGCAAGGACGGCTACGACAAGATGTTCAAAGCGCACGCTCAACTTCATTCCAAGCTGTATTCCACGGCGGATTTGAGTTTGGGCAAGCCCTGCGACGTCAATGTGGAAGATTTGCTGTTGCAGTCGGACAACGGCGTTATGCCGCCGCAGTTGGCGGAAAAGTTGTGGAGATACGCGCGCTACCTCACCGTGGCGGGGACCTCTGACGACGGGCTGTTCGGTCCGTGCGGATTGTGGAACGGCTGTTACAAACCCTATCGCGCCTTTATCTGTATGAGCGGCGAATTGCAAATGAGCCTTTTGCACAGATTGCAGGGCAATATGACGGGCGGTTTGGAGCAATCGTTCGAGTACTTTTGGAACAATCTCGGCGATTACCGCAACAACGCCCAACGGATATTCGGTTGCAGGGGCATTGTCGTACCCGTTGTAGCCGCGCCTCACACGGGGCGGCTGGGCAGTACCGACGTTTTCGCGTTGCACTTTTCGGGGTGCGCGGCGTGGATAGCCAATTTTTACTACAAGTACGCCAAGTACGCGGGCAACGTAAAATTTCTCAAAAACAGATTGATACCGTTTATGAAAGAAATCGCGCAGTTCTACGAAGATTTTCTTTCCCAAACGGATAACGGCTTGGAAATCAGTCCATCGGCTTTGCCTATGCGCATTGCCGACGGCTACGGCATAACCGACCGTCCCTTTGTGGCAAAAAACAGCGTGTTGGATCTGGACCTTTGCAGAGATTTGTTGCAAAACCTCGTTGAGGCGTGCAAAACCAACAACGTAAAGGGCAGGCTTGCCGTGTGGCAAAAACTGTTGGAACAATTCCCCGAAAGGCAGTATTTCGGCGACGGTTCCTATCGCGAATTTATAAATTCGGTAATCTCTGTGGACTACACGGGCGTTTCCAACGGCACGTTGTATCCCGCCTACTTCGGCGAAAGGGTAAATTTCCTTACCGAACAGGAAACAAAATTCCGCTACGTTGCCACTGCGGACAAAAAACGCTCCGAACCCGCTCAGCAAAACAGTTACAATATGACGGTGCTTGCCGCCGTCTACGCGCGCTTGGGCGAGGCGGACAAAGCAAACGAATGTCTTACCAACGCGGTGCGCGGTTGCGTGATGAACAATCTTGCCTTTGTGGACAAGGATTGGCGCGGAATGGGCGTGTGCGGTAGCGGAGTGTGGACTCCCGTGCAACTCAACGTCAATATGTCCTTTGCAAATGCGGTACAGCAGACATTGATGTACTCGCACGGCGACGTTATCGCGCTGTTCCCCGCTTTTCCCAAACAGTGGGTGCGCGCCTCTTTCCAAAAGATGCTTGCGGTCAGCGGCGTGGAAGTTTCGGCGGAGGCGGACTTGGAAAAGAAGTTTTTGCGCGTTCGTCTGGAAAGCAAAAAGGAAACCAATGTTACGCTCTATTTGCCCGAATGGGTCAAGAAACTTGTAAAAAGCAATATGGGCAAGGCGGAGGGCAACCGTCTTGACCTGACTCTTTCCGCAGGCAAAGCGGCGGAATTTTACTACAAAACAAGGTAAAGCACAATGCAATTGCAAAAACTGAATTTAATTTCGGAAGGTAAAACAAAAAGGCTGTGGAGTACTGACGATCCGCGTTTCGCCATTGCGGAGTTCTACGACGACGGCTTGATGTATCACGGCAAGCGCAAGCTGTACTTCGACGGCAAGGGCGCGCTTACAAACAGTATCAACGCCATACTAATGCAGGTGTTGGAGGACAACAACATTCCCACCGCCTTTGTGGAAAAGTACTCGGATAACTCCATCGTGGTAAAACTTGCCGAGATGTTGCCCATCGAGGTGGTGGTACGCAACTATTCGGCGGGGAGTATGCAGGAGCGTTTGGGCTTGGAATATCACAAAAAGCTCAAATCGCCCGTGTTGGAATTTTGCTACAAAAACGACGATCTCGGCGACCCCGTGATAAACGAGTACCACGCCTACGCAATGGAGCTGTGTACGCAGGAGGAGATGTCCTCAATGTGCTACAACGCTATGCGTATCAACAAGGTGCTTAGCGACCTTATGAAAGAGGCGGACGTGATTGTAGCCGACTTCAAGGCGGAGTTCGGCAGGGTGAACAACAGGTTGCTCGTTGCGGACGAAATTTCCCCCAACGTGGCGCGTTTTTGGGACAAATCGACGTTGCGCCGTATGGACAACGAGGGCAAAACTCCCGAAACGGAGTACAGGCGGCTGTTGGAAATTTTGCAAAAGCTAACGGGCTATTGAGCTAAACAAGGGAGAACAGACCGATGAAATGTATGTATTGCGGCTGTGAGGACAGCAAAGTGATAGATTCTCGCTCCACCGACGACGGCAAAAGCATACGTCGCCGCCGCGAATGTATTGCCTGCGGCAAGCGTTTTACCACCTTTGAAACTATCGAAACGGTGCCGTTTTTGGTTATCAAGCGGGACGGAACGCGCCAGATATACGACCGTTCCAAGATAAAAAACGGCATTTTGCGCGCCTGCGAAAAACGTCCTATTTCTATGGCGCAGATAGACGCCGTTGTGGACAACATCGAAAAAGCTCTCTACAACAGCCTCGACGAGGAAATAACCTCGCAAAAGATAGGCGACCTTGTTATGGAACAGCTAAAAGAGTTGGACGAAGTGGCTTACATAAGGTTTGCCGCCGTTTACCGTCAGTTCAAGGACAGCGCAACTTTTTTTGAGGAAATGAACAAGATTTTCAACACGGGCGGCAAAGGAAAGAGAAAACGCTGATGAAAAACGTCGAACAGGAACTAAAACTGCGCTTGACGGAACGGGAATATCGTTTGCTTGACGAACGAAGCGACATCAAGCCGCAATTGCAAATAAATTACTACTTTTACTACGACGGTATGCCTCGCGACGAAATGGTGCGTTTGCGGCAAAAAGGCGACGCTTTTTTGCTGTGCTACAAACGTCGGCTTTCTTGCAGAGAGGCGGTGTGCGTATCCGACGAGCGGGAATGTGAAATCACCTCCGAACGCGCCCGCTACATTTTGCAACGGGGCATATCCGTAGACGAAATGCGCAAGCTGTTCGGCGTGACTACGGTTGTTCCGCTGTTGCTTGCGGGCAAGTTGGAAACCTACCGCACCAAGTTTGTCCTTAGCGGTTGGGTGTTGGAATTGGACAAAAACGTCTACCTCGACGTTACCGACTACGAATTGGAATGTGAAAACGACGACGTGTCGGAGCTGGACAAACTCAAAAGTTACTTATTCCGAGAATTCGGTATCGTCGCGCAACCGAGCAATCCCAAGTCGGAGCGTTTTTACCAAGCGTTGAACAAATGAAACTCACTCGTTACAAGTACATAATTTTCGATTTCGACGGCACCGTCAACAACACTTCGGCGGGCATTTACGCCACGTTTACGCAAGTGCTTGCCCATTTCGGGGTGGACGCGTCCCAAATCGACTTGTCCCGTCACATAGGACCGCCCCTTGCCGACAGTTACACTCGTTTGTTGGGCAAAGAGCGTTGTCAAGAGGCTGTCGAACTGCACAAAAAGGTATTTGCCGAAACTAACGCCGCGCAAAACAGTTTTCTGTACGATGGCATAACGGACGTTTTGTCCGCTCTGAAAAACAGCGGCAAGTACGTGCTTGCCATTGCTTCCAGCAAGTACGAACCGCACGTTGTGGAATCTTTGAAATATCACAAGCTCACTTCCTACTTCGATTACGTCTACGGGCAGACTGCTCGGCGCGGTTTCAAAAAGGACGTGTTGGAACAGCTTGTTTCCGATAACGGTTGGGACAAAACGCGCTGTTTGATGATAGGCGACACCTTGCACGACGTGGAGGGCGCGCGCGAATGCGGTATAGACGCGGTTGCAGTCACCTACGGTTTCGGAACGGAAGAGGAGTTGCGCAAAGCGCGCCCTGTTGCGATAGTAAATTCTCCAAGAGAAATAACGGAGTTGCTTGTTTAGTATGAAGAGAAAAGATTACAAAAGCTATTTCAAAAACGTAATTGTACCCGTGTTTGTGTACGGAGCGTTTACGGGTCTGTTGGTGGGTACCGTCGTTTACTTTTTCAAGTGGGTGGCGGAGTGGCTCACCGAGCAGTCGGAAAAAATCTACGAGTACGCGCATAACTATTGGTACATTGCCGTGGCGGTGGTGGCGGGAGTTGCTCTGCTTGCGGTAGTTTCCTACTTTTTGCAGAAATGGTCGCCCGAAACGGTGGGCGGCGGTATTCCCCGCGCTGAGGGCGTTTTGAGGGGGCTGTTGACATTTCGGTGGTTGCGTACGGGCATTGCCGTTATCCTTAACAGTTGGATAAGTTTCTTTGCGGGGTTGCCTTTGGGTAGCGAGGGTCCCAGCGTTCTGCTCGGCACGGCGATAGGCGGCGGCACTTGCAAACTGCCCCTTTCGCACAACAGTTGGGACAGGTACATAATGACGGGCGGAGCCTGCGCGGGTTTTGCCGTGGCTACGTCCGCACCCGTTACGGGCATTTTGTTCGCTTTGGAAGAAACGCACAAGCGTTTTACTCCAATGATATTTTTGATGGCGTTGAGCAGCGTGCTGTTCGGCGTTACCGCGTCCAATTTGTGGTCGATGGCTTTGGGGCAACATTCGTTGCCGTTGGGCGCGTTGTTCAAGGTTACGCTTGCCAACTTGTCTATGAAAGAGATTTGGGTGCCGATACTTTTGGGTGTGGCTGTCGGCGGTTTGGCGATAGGCTACAATCACTTGGTGTTTTGGATAGGCAAGTTCTACGATACCAAGCTCAAAAAGGTGCCGCAATGGGCGCGCCTCGTTATCGTGTTTGTGCTTACCGCCGTGATAGGCGTGCTTGCTTTCGGCAACTTTAACGGCGCAGACGCTCTTTTCGGCGGAGGCGGACTTATCGTAAAGGTAGCCGACCGCGCCAATTTCAGTTGGAAGATAGTATTTGTTCTGCTTGTTATCAGGTTCTTTATGATAGCGTTTTCCACGGGTAGCGGCGCAACGGGCGGCGTGTTTATACCTATGTTGAGTATCGGCGCGCTTGTGGGTGCGTTGCTGGGCAACGCCTTTGTGGCAATGGGTATGGACGAAACGCTCTTTTCGACGGTGGTTATGATCTCGATGTCGGCGTTTATGGGTGCAACTACTCGCGCTCCGTTGACGGCGTTGGTGTTTATGTTGGAAAGCACTTGGAATTTCAGCAACCTGTTCTACGTTGCGATAACGGTGTTTTTGAGTTACTTCCTGTGCGAGATATTCAAAGTGGAACCGCTGTACGACGTGCTGTTGGAGCGTATGACGGACAAGCAAAACGGCGGCAAGGAGCCGTCCATAGTGAAAGTGGTCTACACGGTGCAACAGGGAGCGTTTGCCGTGGGTAAAGCGGTGCGCGACGTGCTGTGGCCCGCCAACACCAAAGTGAGCGAAATCGTCGCGGGCGACGTATCTCGTATGGACGACGACGGCGAAAGAAAGCTGTACGCGGGCGACGTGCTTACCATAATCACTCAAACGTTCGACATTTCCGCAACGGAAGCGGAGTTGGACGAAATTCTCGGCAAACAGCCTGACGAGGCGACAAAACAAACTTAATAGCGTAGCGTTTTGCCCCGAGCGGCAAAGAATTTGCAAAATATTTGTCAAATTGCCGTAAAATGTTAGACAAATTGTTATTTGGTGTGTATAATGGAATTATCCAAAAAGAAGGAGAAACGGTTATGGCTCACAAAATCAGTAACGAATGTATCGCTTGCGGCGGTTGTCAAAGCGTTTGCCCTTGCGAAGCTATCAGCGAAGGCGACGGCAAATTTGAAATCAACGCGGACCTTTGCGTAGATTGCGGCGCGTGTGCCGCGCAATGCCCGGTTGGTGCGATCGAAGAGGACTAATCACAAACTGAAACGCCCGAAGCGGTTTTGCTTCGGGCGTATTTTTTTGTCAAAAACGTCGTGGTGCGGAAAAATCGAAACTTTTTGTCAAATTTTTCTCTAACACAAACATTTGCCGTAGAACTTTTTTTACAGCAGTCTGTTGCGAATGTAGTTTACGTCGTTTATCAGTTGTTCGCTTGACGCGTTGTTCTGTTGCAACAGTGCGTTTGTCAAGTCCGTTTGAGATATTTGCGCACTGCTCAACATACGCGCTTGCGCCGCGCTGTACTCCACGCTGGACTGCAAAGAGGACATTTGGCTGTTGAAACTCCTTTCCATACTATCGAGCTTGCTTTGCAATGCGTTGAACCCTTGTTGTATCGATACGGTCAGCTTTCTTGTTTCCGTTTTTATCGTATTGCAGATGGCTATTGCCGCCGTTTTCAAACTTGCAACGATCTGTTGCGTTTGCCGTTCGCGGTCAATCAACTGCAACGCTTCGCGTATGGAAACGGCTCTGTTTGTTTCCACGTAGTAGATCACCAAGTCGATGTACGCCCAATCGCGCACGTCCAATTCTTCCCCGAAAGTGTCCGTCAACGTGTCGAAAAATTTGTTGCACAGCTCTATCAACGGTTTAATTTGATATTTCCGTATGTCTGCTATTTTGTGCTTTGCCTCGTCGATAGAGTCTTGATTTTGTTGCAAAATCTGAGGCAATTTGTCACTCTTTACGTTAGCCAATTCTTCTCTCAATTTACGTAGGTCGTTTTCCAACTCCGTTATTTGGGCGTCGAGGACTTTCATTTTTTTGCTGTACTTTACGTCCTGAACACAGTATTTTGGGAGAAATAGCATTTCTACCAATGCGGCAATCAATGTCAGTCCGCCGCCTGCAAACACACTTGACGTCCAAAATATATCCTTATTCTGTTGCAACATATCGTAACCTATATACGTGAGAATTGCCGTTGCACACAGCATAACTATCGAAATGATCAGTACTATCAATGTGTGATAAGACCTTGTTCCGCTAATAGTGCAAATATAAAAGAACAAACCGCCGAGAAGCAGAACTGCGCCTACGATAAAGCAGGGCATCCAATAACCGTTTGTGGTAAAGCCGTCCCGTAATATTAGCGAATATCCCCAATATGCAAATCCGTAGGCTCCGCCAAGGCCGATAATCGTCAAAAAAATTGCCATAATGACAAACCAACCTATTTTCCCGCCCCTGCTGCGACGTTTTAATATGAGTTCTCCTCTTTGCAGTTGAATTTCTTTCAGTTGTTGATCTGTGTTGTCAATTTTTTCATTTGCTTCTCTCAAAACATCTTGCTCCGTTAGTTTTTCGGGTACCTGAACGGAGGTTTTCAGCTTGTCGATTTCGTGTTTCTTTTGCGAAATCCAACACAGACCCGCGCGTAACGTGTACATATCGGAAAGAATTTTTTGTTTTTCGTCCATATTTTACTTCTCCTTTGTTTTGTGACACCATTATACCCCCCCCCGAATGCTTGTCAAGCTCCTGAATACTTTTGTCGTACCGCGGTATTGATTTTGTCGGAATCTCGGCAATCGAGGCGACGCTACGGCGTTAAAATTGCTTTTACGGCTTTACTATTTGCCGCAATTGTTGTACAATGTTGTTATGCAGACAGAGTTGAAACCTTTTGAAAAAATAGAAGATCTGCAATGCGACGGCTTGCGCATAATACAGTCCGACAAGGAATATCGCTTCACCACGGACGCGGTGTTGCTTGCCAATTTCTGCAAAGATATGAAAGGCAAAGTGTGCGTTGAGTTCGGTGCGGGTAGCGGAGTTGTGAGCATACTCGTCGCCCACAAAAAGAGTCCCAAGCGCGTTGTCGCGTTGGAAATTCAGCCGCAACTTGCGGATATGATGAGGCGGAGCGTGTTGTTGAACGGACAGCAGGACGTAATCGAAGTACACGTCGCCGATTTGAAAAACGCTTGCTCTGTCGTGCGCGATGCGGACGTGGTGGTGTGCAATCCGCCCTATCGCCGCGTAGGTAGCGGAGAGCGGCAACAGGAACAAAACATCGCCCTTTGCCGACACGAAATTGCGGCTACCCTTGCCGACGTGGTGCATAGCGCGGCGCAAACGCTCAACAACAGGGGCAGTTTTTATCTGGTACACCAAGCGGACAGGCTGTGCGAGATCGTCTGCCTTTGCAAGGACAACGGTCTTGCCGTAAAGGAATTGTTGCCCGTAAGCCCCGTCGGCGGCAAAGACCCCAATCTTGTGCTTGTGCGCGCGGTAAAGGGCGGCGCGTGGGATTGCAAATTGCGCTTTCCCTACTGTATAGAAAATTAGCTATCTGGGAGGCTGTTTGAAAATATGGTCTACTTTATTGCTACGCCTATCGGAAATTTGGGCGAGATCACCTACCGCGCAACGGAAACGTTGCAAAGCGTTTCGGCAATTTTTTGCGAGGACACCCGTCACAGCAAAATTTTGCTTGACCGCTACGGCATATCCAAACCCACGTACAGCTACCACAAGTTCAACGAAACAAAGCAGTTGGATCTTGTGTTGAGCTTTTGCAGGCGCGGCGAGGACGTGGCGGTAATCAGTGACGCGGGTATGCCCTGTATCAACGACCCGGGCAAAACGCTCGTCAACGCTTTGAAGAAAGAGGGTTTCCCCTACACGGTGGTGAGCGGTGCCAGCGCGTTTGTCAACGCCTTTGTGTTGAGCGGGTACGATCCGCCCTTTACCTACTACGGCTTTTTGCCCGAAAAAATTTCCGACAGGGACAAGCTGTTGGACGCAAGCGTCGGCGTGGCTGTTTTTTACGTGTCGGTACACGACCTTGCGGAAAATATGTCCTACCTGCGCGGTCGTTTGGGCAACAGAGAGTGCTGTTTGGTAAAGGAACTCACCAAATCGCACGAAAAGGTTCGGTTTTGCCGCTTGGCGGACGAAATCGACGACGACAAGGGCGAATTTGTGTTGGTGGTAAACCGCGGCGATGAAGTAAACCCGCTGTGCCTGTTGAGCGTAAAGGAACATCTCGACTACTATATGAAAGACGGTATGAGCAAGTCCGAGGCGGTCAAAGCCGTCGCCAAGGACCGCAACGTTCCCAAGAACGAAATTTACAAGCAAACGCTGTGAGGAAAACCTTTCTCCAAGCTCCATTCCGTCCCGAATACGTCGGGGCGGAAATTTTTTTTGAAACGATTTTGCAATAAAACGCCTCCTTTCGGCGTTATTTAAGTGTAAAGAGGAAAACGGAAGATGTCTTCAAAAACTTTTACCAAGCCTCGCAAGAGAGATGTAGACAACGCCATTTACGGCGTTGCCGAAGGGGAAGAAAACGCGATGAGATCTCTCTACGAGCTTTGCGGCAGTGCGGTTTACGCCTATGCGTTGACCGTGTGCGGAAACGTGTACGACGCGCAGGACGTTATGCAGGATACGTTTATCAAGGTGTACAACGCCGCGCCCGACTATGTTTCGCAGGGAAAGCCGATGAGCTGGATATTGAGCATAGCGCGCAATCTCTGCTTCGACAGGTTTCGCTTGCAGGCTCGGCAGGTAAACGTAACCGACGAGGCGTTGGAACGGCAACTCGGTTCGACGGCGACGGACGCAACGGACAGATTGGTGATAAAAAGTTGTCTTTTGCAGTTGGACGAGGAGGAGCGCGCGATAGTGGTTATGCACGCCGTAGGCGGAGTGAAACATCGCGAAATTGCCGACGAACTCGGTATACCACTCAACACGGTACTGTCCAAATACCGCCGCGCTATTGCAAAATTAAAAAACATTCTGGAAGGAGGAAACAATGAATAAAAGATCGGTAGAACGTAAAGTAGCAAATAGTTTTGAACACGCCGCTCCCGACGTGTACCAAACGGTATCTGCGCAATGCCCCGCCCGCGCAAAGGCGGCTTCGCGCAAAAACACATTATGGGGTTGGAAATTTGCCACCTGCGCCCTTGCTTTGGCGTTGGTTGTAGCCATTGTGTTCGGCGGAGTGGCTCTTGGCGGACTTAACGGGCAAACGGCGGTGGCGGCAAGCGTCACTTTGGACGTGAACCCCAGCGTATCTCTTCAAATAAGCGGTCATCGCAGCCAAGACTACCGCGTTGTAAATGCGGAAGCGTTGAACGACGACGGCAAAGTGATAATAGGCTCTATGGACCTCAAAGGCGTTCAGTTGGAAGTTGCGGTCAACGCGCTTATCGGCAGTATGCTCCGCAACGGTTATCTTAGCAGCCTTACCAATTCCGTGCTTGTCAGCGTCGATTCGCAAGAGGGCGAGTACAGTAGCTTGGCAAAGTTGGTGTCTGACGAAATAACCCTCAAATTGAAAGAAAGTCAGATAGAAGCAAGCGTTGTGGCGCAATGGTTGGACGAAACAACCGAATTGGAAGAACTCGCCGCAAAGTACGGCATTTCGTTGGGCAAAGCGCAACTGATAAAGAAAATCATTGCCAACAGTGTGGACGAAAACTACACCGAAGATGATCTTGCCCGCCTCACAATAAACGAGCTTAATATCATATTGAGCGGACTTTCCATCACGGAGGACGACCTCACCCAAAGCGGTACTGCCAGCGCGCAAAAATACATCGGCAAAGACCGCGCATTGGAAGTGGCGTTCTCCAAAGTGGAAAGCGGACTTACTCAGGAAAACGTGTTGGGACTCAACGCCAAGTTGGATTTCAACGACGGAATAATGGTGTGGGAAGTGGAGTTCTACTACGGCACCAACGAGTACGAATTTGAAATTGGCGCGATCACGGGCGAAATAGTTTCCTTTGAGCGCGAAATTTCCGAGTACGTACCCGACGCCACTCAACCTACCAAAACCAATGACGAACTGAAAGCCATAGCGTTGGAGCGCGCGGGCGTAACGGAAGTTACAGACGTAACTATCAACATCGAAAAGTGTTGGTTCTGGGGCGCAAAGAACAGCGTTTACTCCGTGTGGTTCGAGTACGAAAACACCTACTACGAATTTGAAATCGACGTCTACGGCTCGGTGCTGTACAGCTTCGAGCAGAAACTCGACGTAACGGCGGATCAACTTATGAGCCGCAAAGCAGAGGACTTGCGCGCATTTCTCGAAAGTCAAGGCGAACTTTCCTCTTTGCAAAACGTAAGAAATCTGCGCGTGGTTACTCAAATGCAGACGGACGAGGAGTCGGGCGAAAGCAGACTTGTGTACATTGTCACTTTCTCTGTGGACGAAGTTAAGTACACCTACACAATCGACCCGCTCAACGAAACTATCCTCAACAAGTCGGTTGAGGAACGCAAGGACAGTATCAAAGATTGGTTCGGCGACAAGTGGGACGACGATTGGGACGAGATGTTCGACGACGACTACGACGACGATTGGGAAGATTTCTTTGAAGATTGGGGTTTCCACTTTGACGAACACGGCGGTTTCGGCGGCAAAAAGCCCAACAACCAATCTACGGCGACGGTTTTGACGGAAGAGGAAATCAAATCGTACCTGCTCAATCAATTGCGCGGACAGTTCGGCTTGATTTTGTTGGAGGACACGACCGAATGGGAAATAGAACTTGACGAAGAACGCGGCGGAGGAGTGTACGAAGTGGAATTTAAGTGGAACAACCGCGAGTTCGAGTGCGACGTGGACGCCTTTACGGGAATGTTGATACGCGGCACGTGGGACTACGTGGACGGTTACACCCCCGAGTACCCCTCTTGGCACCACGCAAAGTAGATTTTGTCTGAAACGCTAAAACAGAACGCGACAAAACGCGTTCTGTTTTTTTATGGTGAGTTCCGACCACACGCAATGCGATACGGTTGACTGCGCAACCGATCTCCCCTTGTAGCTCGGGCGTTCGACCTGAGGGCAGTGAAGTTTGCCGCTGTGCGGCAAGTTAAGTTGTGCTGTCGCACAGTGAAGTACGCCTTGCGGCGTGTGAAGTTTGCGGCGTTGCCGCAAGTTGAGGACGGGCGTAAACGCCCGAACTGTTAGCACTATTGTACGCGGGGAGAAAGTGAGTTACTGAAATACAAACCGTCCCCGTCGTGAGCAACGCGAAACTACGGGGAAGGGGGACCACGAAGTGGTGGAAGAGGGATATATAAAGCCAACTCTCTCGCCGCCCTCGTTGCAGATTATTTTTGGTCGAACATCCTCGCTCCCTGTGTCACAAGGTCCCCGACCACCCACCCCGAGAACAGTTAAGTTTGCCGCTGTGCGGCAAGTGAAGTAGTGCTGTCGCACAGTGAAGTACGCCTTGCGGTGTGTGAAGTTTGCGGCGTTGCCGCAAGTTGAGGACGGGCTATCGCCCCGTCGTTCCACTCCCCGACCGCCCGCCCCTGTTTGCGGGGAGTTAGTAGGTTACTGTGTATAAGTTTTATTCAATATTTTGATACATTTTATCCGTAGGGAGCAAGTCAGGAGCAGTAATAAAAGCCTTCTCTTGACGACGCAAGAGAAGGGGGACCACGCAGTGGTGGTTGAGTTTCGACTTGAAAAGCAAGCTACATATTGTTAAATATTTTCCCTTATTCCACACAGAAATTTTTGTTGGTAGTAATTACAATATATAGCTTATTTCATTTGTCGAAACTCATCAGTCACCTAACGGTGACAGCTTCTCTTCCGTCGTGAAGAGAAGCCTTATACGCCGTTGCAGACCTACTCCCTGCCGACGCATTTGCTTTTCGTTACGCGCTCTTTTGTCCCCAAGAGAAACCCTTTATAGCAGTTACATATCAACGCCTTGTGTCACAAGGTCCCCGCCTGCTCCTATCCGCAGGGAGCAAGTCGGTTTCTATATGTTTCCGCGCCCAAGCATTCTCGCAGAACCGTTTTTACGCTACAAAAAGTTGACAACAAATTTGCATTTGACCTTTGCCGAGTGTTACAATGGTATTGTGGGGCGAATGTGGGGACATTTGCCTCAAAAAACAGGAAATCCGTAGGGGGACAGTTTTTCCGAAAAACAGGAGAACGTAATTTTATGGATTTTGCAACTTTTGTGTCGCGCGTGGGCAATTTTATGTCCAACAGCGACGGCGCGTATTTCGTTGTTTACGCAGTGGTAACGTGCTTTTTGACGGAGCTTGTAAAAAAGCTCTTTGTAAACAAAACCAAGGTGGACGTACTGCACAAGTTCGATTTGGCTCCCGTGTTGCCGTTCATTTTCGGTTTGGCGTTTGCCGTGGCGGATATGTATCTTGTGCAACGCGTCAAAGGGTTTTCCTTGGGGACTGCCTTGCGCATTATCATTTCCGCCCTGTCGATAGGCGCGTTGTCGTCCACGGGGTTTAAGTTTATCAAGTCGCTTTCGGGGCAAAGCCTGTCCGATTTGATGAAGAACGACGTCTTTGCCGTGTTCTACAATCAATTGCTGTACTTCGGCAACGTCCGACAGCAAATGAAAGACAAAAATTTGACTTTGAATGACTTTGTAGAACAGGTAAAATTGCTTGCAAGCAACGCCGAGCAAATTTACAAGCAAGATGACAGCATTGATTCCAAACGTTGTCGCCTTGCCAAATTGCTAAGCGGCATAGTGGACGATCAAAACATCGATACCTGTGTGAACGCGATCAACGACGCGCTTGCGCGTTACGTACAAAACAAGTAGAGTACGCGCCAAAACGAGAGGCTGTCTTTTTGAGAGGACAGCCTCTTTTACTATTGACAAAGCGTTGCGAAAATTATATAATGTTACAAATATCCGCTTTATTTGCGAGAGTAACAATGACGGCACAACAGTATTTCGACAAAGCGTTGGACGCGTACAGAAAGACGATAGAACTTGTAAAGGACATCGGCGCAAAAGCGCGGCTTCCCGAAACTCGATCGGGGAGGCTTTCGTTGCAATGTCAATTTGATGTGATAGTGCAGTACGTGCTGTTGCAAGTTGCCCTTGCCGACGGCGACTTTTCGGAAATAGAGGGCGCGTTTATCGACAACATAACGGACAATTTCGACATTCTCAAACTGTTCGGAATGGACGGCGACGAATACAATTGGCAGTTTGCGGGCGCGCACCTGAATGCCGCGCAGATAAAAAAGGTTATCGGCAGCGTGGAAAAGATCGCGTATGTGCATATGCGCAACTTTGCGGAAAACTTTGCGCTGTATGCCACGGATAAGGACAGAGAATTTCTCTTTGCCTGTATGAAAGAAATTGCCGTTTGCTTTATCCTTTGCGACGGCACGGGTACCCGCGCGGAGATGGACGCGGCGCAGGAAACAGTGTACTCCTGCTTGGTTTTGCCGTGGAAAAAGGTTATCGGCAAGTAGTTTGTTTTACGCGTAAAATTGTTTAACGTAACCGTTTTTTGCGATAATTTTGGTAAAAAGGAGCCAATATGTCGGCTTTTCGACAAGTCAACTTGGGTAAAACTTACTATCGTAGGGCTATCGCGTTTGTGGACGATATGTCGGGATATATCGTGCGCAACAATTTGGCGTACGGCTTTTCGGTAGCGGCGGCACGCCTGCAATTTGACCTAATGTTGCAGTACGTTTTAATGGAAACCGCCCTTGCGGACGGCAACTTTACTGTCGGCGAGGGGTACTTTCTCGACAATATCACCGACTACGGCGATATGATAAATTCGGTAAGGGCGTACGGCAACAATTGGGAAGAGATAGCCTATCACTACAACAACGCCACTTTCCGCGCGCTTGTAAACAAAATGGCCGCCAAGGCGGGGCGGCACATTGCAAGTTTTGCCAACTTGTTCGGGACGTTGAATAGCCGCATACCCAACAGATATTTGGCAAAAGAATTGACCGACTTGGTTGTAGGCGTTGCAATATGCTTTATCTCCGCGGACGGCAAAGCCGCCAAGCAAGAAACGGACGTTGCGTACGCAACCGTCGAACGCGTTCTGGGCAGACCTTGGATGACGGCTATGTACAGATAATTCTAAAAAAATTCTTACCCCATTTGCCGTTTTTGCGACAATGGGGTAATTTTTTTGCTACGATATTCAGGTAGAGGCAACGCCCGCGTTTAACTTTTTTTGCCCGCAAAAGCGTTGAAAAAATTTTACAGGTAGCATTTGAGGGACTCGAACTTGCCCTCTTCGTAACGCAGTATTTGTTTTTGCAAAAGCATAACTTCGGGGTTTATGTCGTTGTACTCGCGTATCATTCGGTACAAGTCGATAATGCCGTTGAGCGTTCCCTGCAACATTATTTTAGCCACGTGCGTAATGCTTTTGTCCGTCATCATCTTTGCCCGTATGCCCATATTAGCCATAGTAATGGCAAATTTCGGCGCGGGGGTCGGGTCGAAACTTAGCCTCTCGCACATTTCGTCGAGCTGTTCCACGTAGCGGTCGTACTGTTCCACTTGCTTGTGCAACGCCTTGGTCACTTCCTGTTTTTCCACGTAGGGCAACAGCGTTTTTATGCAGCTTTGCGCCATAGTGACGTTTTTGTAGAGGTCGCTCATCGCTTGGCGAGTCTTTTCCACATTGCAATTGTTTTCCGTTACGGGCGTTTGTTCCGCTTTTTCCTGCTCGGGCGCGGCGTTTTTGCCGTTAGTCGTCGTCATCTTCAAAAGCCTCCTCCCAACTCAGGTGCGCGTCCTCGATTTGCAACCAATCGGGATCGAACTCGTCAAAAAGACGGTTGCGACAAGTTTCGTAATTAGCGTAGTATTCGTGATTGTTTTGTTTGCTTTTTGCCATAACTACCTCCTGTGTTTGGTGGTAGTGTGAGCAAGTCCCGCAAAAATATGCCTGAACAATCAACTTAGTAGTCGTTTTGAAAAGGGCGGTTAGTTGTCGAATGTATATGGTTGAATTATTCGTTTCAGTTGACTCTGCCTACAAGTTCGTCTATTGTTGTATCGAAAATATTTGCAAGCGCAATCAATTGTTGAATGGACGGTTCGCTGTAACCTGTTTCCCAATGGGACAGCGTTTGCATTGAAACGTTCAATTTTTCCGCCAATTGACGTTGTAAAATTCCTTGACTGATTCTCCAATTTTTCAAATTCTCTCCAAAATTCATTTTTTACTCCTTTTTGTTATTTTCTCAATTTTTGATAGTTTTCTATTGACAATCTCAATTTTTGATAGTAAAATATGTTTGAAATATCAATTATTGATAGTGTAAAAACAAAAAACGCGGACATTACCGCTCAATAAGAAAAAAAATACTTGCATTTGCAGTAATAAATAAAAAAAAGGAGAAAACAAAATGAAAAAAACGTACAAAATTTTGACGGTTATGCTTGTAGCAATTTTATCTGTTTTGTCACTTGTCGCTTGCGGACCGTCCTCTGACCCAGCCAAGGCTTTGGACGCGTTGAAAAGTCACGGATATGAAGCAGGCGCAAGGATTGCCGCCAACAGCGAAGAGGACAAGGCGTATCTTGACGACATGGCAGTAGCAAATGGTTTGGAAGCAGGAGATATAGTGGCTGACTTAGAGGCAGGAAAAAAGGTATATTCGGAATCGGAAAATAAAAATTCGGATGATTTCATTGAGATAATTTATTTCAAAAACGATTCTATCGCCAAAAAATATTGGAATATGAAACAAGAAAATATTGACTATGGAATAGAACTCAACAGAAAAGAGGGCATAAAGCTGATAGCTAAAAGACAAGGTTCAATGATTTACATAGGCACCGCACAGGCGGTAAAAGACGCACGTTAGGTCGGGTGTTCGCCCGAGGACAGTGAAGTTTGCCACGCAAGGCAAACTTCATTTTTTGTATGATTTCAACAAAAAAAGGCTACCGTTGCGGCAGCCCGATGTGAGCGTGTTTACTTGTTTTTGGCGCGGACTTTGGCGATAAAGTCCACAATTAGTTGTTCGTATCTGCGGTTATCCGCCATATAGCTCAAACCGTGACCCGCTTGGGGGAAAGTGTGGCGTTCAACGTAGCCGCGACAGTTTTCGGCAATTAAACGGCTCATTTCGCAGGGAACGATGTCGTCCGCCTCGCCGTGTATAAGCAATATGGGCAAATTCGTTTGCGAAACGGCTTGCAAAACGTTGGCGTCTTTCAAATCAAACCGCCCGAAAATCTTCGCGCTTGCCTTGATAAAGGGCAGCATAAATTTGGGGTTGAGATGTTTTTTGCGGCAACTGTCGGCTATTATGTCCTCGCCTTTGGCATAGGGGCAATCGGCAATTACCCCTTTGACGTTTGCGGGCAGAGGCAGTCCGCTTGCAAGCAACGCGGTAGACGCTCCCATCGAAACGCCCACCAACCAAATTTCCGTATCCGCGCCGAAACGCTTTACGGCGTAGTCGATCCAACTTGCCGCGTCGCGTTTTTCCTTTGCGCCGAACGTTATGGTGCGCCCCTTACTTTTGCCGTGCGCGCGCAGATCTATCAACAGCGTGTTAAATCCGCATTTACGAGCCAATTTGTTGCCGCCGCAAAAATCTCTTACGCTTGTGCCGCGGTAACCGGGGATCTGTATCTGCAAAGGCGCGCCGTCCGCCACGTGATAGTATCTTGCCGAAAGGCGCAGCCCGTCAAAGGACTCGGTGTACACCCGTTCAAAGGGAACGGCTTCCATTTCGGCTATCAAAGCGTACATTTTGTCGCGATTGGTGTTGAAATGCGGGCTGTCGGGCAGGCGGTAGTGGTCCTCTTTTTTGTGGGGACGTTGGTAAAAGGGCAAAAAGTAGCACACAAGCAACAGTGCCGCCAAGCACAGCAACAACAACCCCAAAACTCCCAATGCAATGTACAGGTAAATCATATTTTCAATGTACCGCAAATCGCGTTTGTTGTCAAGCGCAAGTTGCCGTTTCGCTCGCCATTTGAGCCACCGACCAAACGCAATGCGATACGGTTGACTAACGCAACCGACCCCTGACGGGGCGCAAGCGTCGCATTGGTCGGGCTAACAAGGAAGGCACTGCACGTGCCTTATCTGATTAGAACTTCGTCGGGGTCTACGGCGTTTTAAGGTGTACGGGCGCAGAAAATTCACATTGCGCCCTCTCGTGGCTGCTACCAGCACCACACTGTGGCGATTGGTTTAACGCGCCACGCCCCTTAGCACCGAATAGGACTGCAAGTGCCGCGCAGGTCGGCACTTGCGACGAAATTTTCGCTTTGTTCGCTACTATGTGCGAAACGCACATCTCCGCGCGCGAAAATTCCTATTTGATATAGAAGTTGATTTCGGTACTTTATTTACTTTCGTACTTCGGTATTTCTCACAAACCAATTTTTTGTAAATAAAAAGCGTTACTTGTTCAAATTCAAAATGTCGTCAGCCGAGCAATCGAGAAACTTGCACAGTCTGGCAAGCGTTGCGAGGGTGGGTTGTATTCTCCCCGAAACATATTGCGACACGGTGGGCTTGGAAACGCCTATCGCCTTGGCGATCTCCGTTTTGCTTTTGCCCGATGTTTCAATTTCCCGTTTCAGATTTTCGCTTATCTGCTCGTCCAACGTTTTCATAGTAATTATATTAGGCATTACCTAAATTTTATGCTTGACAATTAAGCATTGCCTAATTATAATATAACATAGTTAGGCAATACCTAACAATATTAAAAAAAGGAGAATACAAAAATGATAAAACAAAAGAGTAAAGCAATTGCGATTTTTGGCGCGGTTCTGTTTTTGTTGATTGCGGCGATAGCACTTTGCCTTTCGGCTTGTAACCCCGACGTGCAACAAAACGATCCGCCCGCACACGTCCATTCGCTTACGGCTGTGGCAAAAAAAGACGCCACCTGTACTGAAAAGGGCAACGAGGCGTATTGGAAGTGCGAAAGTTGCGGCAAGATGTTTTCGGATAAAGACGGCAACAAAGAAATATATTCCGTCCCCGAAATTGCCGCCAAAGGACACAACGTAAGCGACTACAAAGTAACCAAAGAAGCCGACTGCACCGAAAAGGGAGAAAAATTCGGCAAATGCGACGTGTGCGGACTGACCGTAACCGAGCAGATCCCCGCAACGGGACACGATATGCAGTGGAGCGCGGAGGGCGAAACTCACGTCAAAAAATGCACCCGTTGCGGCGTGACGGAGGGCGAAGCCGAGCAACACGTCTACAACGACGACGGGCAATGCGTTGATTGCGGCGCGCAACGTTCAAGCAAACCCTACGTTCTTTCCGAGGACGGCACAACGCTGACATTCGGCAGTTATCCTCAAAGCAAGGTAGAGGACCCTGCGTTGCAATCTATGCTCAACGCGACAATTCAAAACAAAACTCCCACAGCCGACGAGTTTAACGGTTGGACGGACTACGAGTATTATTGGGCAGGTTCAATCAAAAGTTTTATGTGGTATATTGATGTAAATTACAAAAACGCAAAGTATCGTGGTGTGTATTTTGACGAATATCGTCCCGACCGTGCTTCCGACGAGGGCGATCGCGATTGGAGTATTCAACCCGAAAACGGTTACGATATTAACATTGTTTATTGGTTCAAGTGGGAACCCATAACTTGGCGTATTCTCTCCAACGACGGCGGCAAAGCGTTGATAATGTCCGATATGATACTTGACAGTCAACAATATTATCATAGCAATGACGAAGATCGTTTTATCGAAGTGGAGCCTTATTTTATTCAACCCAACAACTACAAGGAAAGCGAAATTCGCGCTTGGCTAAACGACAACTTCTATAATACGGCGTTTGACAACCTGTGCAAAGAATACGTCGTATGTTCGGAGGTGGATAACAGCGCGGAAACAACGGCAAAAAGCACAAATCAATACGTATGCGAAAATACCAACGACAATGTGTTTTTGCTTAGTTACAAAGACGTAAAAGACGTTTCCTACGGTTTTGACAGCGGTTCGGGAGCGTGCGAAGCAAGAATGAGAAAAAACAGCGATTACGCGCTATGCCAAGGAGCTTTACAGGAAGATGGATATGGTATTTGGTGGTTGCGTTCTCCGTATGATTATTCGCGTATGTGCGCGCACATTGTTTATTCCGACGGTATGGTTGGCAGTTACAACCTGTATTATCTCGATGTGGGCGTTGTCCCTGCGTTGTGGCTTACGTTGTAGTTTTTACAAACAAATATGAAATGATAGGGGGACCTCCCCCTCCCTCTAAAAGCGTGACCGTTGTAAAATATTCCGCCGCAACCCGTTCGGTGCAGTCGAACCGCAACGTAAAATTTTTGCAAAAATTTGTTGTAAAACAAATCGGAATATGTTATACTACAAATATATAACAAATCAATATAAAATTTAGATAATTTCTGCCGTAAATTTACGGTAAAATCGCGTAAGAAATAAGCGTTTAGCAAAGGAGAAATGCAATGAGCGATGAGCAAAAAGGCTTGTCCAAGAAAAATAAGATAATCATATCCGTCGTAGCGGCGGCGGTAGCGGTGATTTTGTTGATAGTCATCTTGGTGTTGTGTATTCCCAAGGGCGACGACCCCTCGCCCGACAATCCGTCCCACGTCCATTCGCTTACGGCTGTGGCAAAAAAAGACGCCACCTGCACTGAAAAGGGCAACGAGGCGTATTGGAAGTGCGAAAGTTGCGGCAAGATGTTTTCGGATAAAAACGGCAATACAGAAATTTATTCCGTTCCCGAAATTGCCGCCAAGGGTCAAAGCATAAGCGACTACAAAGTAACCAAAGAAGCCGACTGCACCGAAAAGGGAGAAAAATTCGGCAAATGCGACGTGTGCGGACTGACCGTAACCGAGCAAATTCCCGCGCTCGGACACCAAACGGGTGCGTGGCAGTTTGATAACTTACAGCATTGGAAGCAGTGTTCGCGGTGCGGCAAATCGGTGGAGGTAGGCAATCACAGCTTTACAAACGGCAAATGCGGCGTTTGCAATTACGACGAAAACGCAGAAGTCGCCGCCGACTTGATTTTTGAAGAACTCGACGACGGCAATTGGGCGGTTACGGGCGCAACAAACCTTAGCGTAGCCACCTATGCGGAGATACCCGCCACGCACGAGGGCGCAGACGTAACGACGGTGGGCGTAAAGGCGTTTTACGGCAGTAAGCAACTGCGCAAGGTAACGTTTTACGGGACGATCTACTTCGATAAAGCGTGTTTTTCGCATTGTCACAGCTTGACGGAGGTGCGTTTTGAAGAGGGAGTGCAAAAGATACTCGAAGTAGACCACGATTATTGGGACTACCCCGACGAACCCTTTTACAACTCCGAAAAGATAGAAAGCGTCTACTTAGGTTCCACTGTGAGCAGTTTACAGATAGCGTTGTTCGGCGGATATTCTTTGACGTCTACTTTCGGTTCCCCTCCCGTTGCCGTCGAAATTCACCCTACGTTTATGTTCGAGCGGTACGAAGTTTCGCCCGATAACCCCAAGTACGCGTCGGACGAATACGGCGTACTGTACAACAAGCAGACCAAGACGTTGCTGTTTGCGCCGCGCAAACTCTCGGGAGAAGTGACGGTGCTTTCCGACACGGTGGAAATATCCGACGGCGCGTTTGCTTGGGCAAGTGGAGTTACGGCAATAAATTTGCCGAGCGGTCTGCAAAAGATAGGCAATTACGCCTTTAACTCCACGGGCATATCGGAGTTGACGATACCCGACTCTGTAACGGAAACGGGCTTGCACAACGGTTACTTTGCGCTGTGCTTCAACTGTCAATCTTTGCGAAAACTGCACATAGGCGCAGGCTTGAACACGAGATATATTGATGGTATCGGGCGTTACTTGCCCGAATCGGTAACAAGCGTTACGGTGAGCAGTTCCAACACCTACGTCAAGTCCGTCAACAACTGCATAGTGGGCTACGACGGCAGATACCTGTACCTGTCCGACCAATCGGGGCAAATACCCTCGGGAGTAACGGGGTTGTCCTCCTACGCTTTTACGCCTTTCGGCAAAAAGATCACAAGCGTAACGATACCCGCGACAATAACCGTTATCGAAAGATACGCCTTTGACGGCTGTACGGCATTGCAAAGCGTCCGCTTTGAGGACAGGACGAATTGGAACATCGTCAAATCTGACAGCACAACGGACTATCACCCCGTTGACGTTCCCGTTTCGGTAGACGATTCGTCGGACAATGTAGCGTTGCTGACGGATACCTATCGTTCCAACGAATGGCGCAAGCGTTCCGCGTGAACCGATTATTTTCAACCCCATATCGCGTTTTGCGGTGCGGGGTTGATTTTTTTGCATAGTCAACGCCGCTATGCGCAACTCTGTTAGAGCGGCGGTTTGGCGCAAAAACAAAACTTTGCAAAAAAGCGGCGTATTCGTTTGACAAAACTATATTTTTACTGTAATATATATGTCAGCCGCATAAAAAGGGTTTTTTTGTCAAGCGTTTTTCGGAATATTTCGCGAAAGACCACCCCGATAGCGAGTCTTGACAGGAGGTAAAAGTTAAATGTACGCAATCGTAAAAACCGGCGGAAAGCAGTACAAAGTGCAGGAAGGCGACGTTTTTGAAACGGAACTTCTCCGCGCCGACGTAAATTCCACGGTGGAACTCGAAGTTGTCCTTGCGACCGACGGCGAAACCGTCGTAACGGGAGAACAGGCAGCAAATTGCAAGGTTACGGCAACGGTGGTGGAACACGGCAAGGGAAAGAAGATCAACATCTTCACCTACAAAGCCAAGAAGAACATTCGTCATCGTCAAGGTCACAGACAGCCCTACACCAAGCTGAAAGTTACCGCAATCACGTTGGGCTAATGACGGATATAACGATCACACGCAAAAACGACAGCATAGTTGAAGTGGCGGCAAGCGGTCACACGGGTTACGGCGAAAGCGGCGAGGACATCGTGTGCGCGGGCGTTTCCACCCTGATACAGTCGGCATTGCTCGGCTTGTTGCAGGTGGCTCAGATAAACGTCAAGTACCGCGTCAACGAAGCGGAAGGCTCTTTGAGGTTTACTCTTCCCGAAAACCTTTCTCCGCAGGAACGGCACGACGCCGACGTTATTCTTAACACAATGCTTTGCGGTTTGAAAGATTTCTACACGGAGTATTCCGACTTTATCAATTTGGAGGTAATTTGAAATGATGTTCATAAAGTTACAGTTGTTTGCCCACAAAAAAGGAATGGGCAGCACCAAAAACGGACGTGACAGCGAAAGCAAACGTCTTGGCGCAAAACGTGCCGACGGTCAGTTTGCCTACGCCGGAAACATTCTTGTAAGACAGCGCGGAACACACTTTCACCCCGGCAACAACGTGGGTATCGGCAAGGACGACACCCTGTTTGCTTTGATCGACGGTGTAGTCAAGTTCGAGCAGACCAAAACAAGAAGACAGGTTTCCGTCTATCCCGTTGCGGAGTAATAGTAAATTTCAAAAACGAGGTTCAGAGCGACCTCGTTTTTTTTCAAAAGAAAGTTGTCCGCCGCGCGGCGGGCGTAAAACGGAGCGGGGGACTATATGATATTGCCGTTGGCGTTTACCTACAAATCCGAGTATTTCAATGTTCGCGACACTTTGGAGTGCGGACAGATTTTTCGCTATCAACGTTTGGACGAAAACATATATGCCGTCCGTTCGCTGGACAAATACGCCGAATTGGTTACCGAAAAGGGCGTTGTCAAAGCGTACTCCGAGGATAAAGAATATTTCAGACGCTTTTTCGATTTGGAAACGGACTACTCCGTCAAGGCGGAGCGCGTATCCGCCATATCTCCCGTTATGCGCCAAGCCGTAGCTTACGGCAAGGGCATACGCATACTCAATCAGGATTTGACGGAAATGATATTCAGTTTTATCATCTCCGCCAACAACAACATAAAGCGCATACAAAAAATAATAGAGCGAATTTGTTCCGAGCTGGGCGAGGACGCGTACTGCGGCAAAGCGTTCCCCGCGTTGGAGCGGCTTGCCGCCTGTCCTGCGGAGCGTTTTGCGGATATGGGGGCGGGTTATCGCGACAAATACATTGCGGCTACCGCTCAAAAATTGCTGAACTACGACTTGAACGCGCTGTTGCAGATGGACAGCGTTTCCGCTCGGAAAGAACTGCTTACCTTTTTGGGAGTGGGTCCAAAGGTGGCGGACTGCATTTTGTTGTTCGGTATGCACCGAGGCGACGTGTTCCCCGTGGACACTTGGCTCAAAAAAGTGTACCACGCCTACTTCGAGCAGGGACACCGAGATAGTGAAATTTCGTCATTTTTCTGCAATTTGTTCGGCGAGGACGCGGGACTTTGCCAACAATATTTGTTTTATTTTCAAAGAAACTATGGACAAAAGCTCGCAAATACTGTACAATAGAAAGGTATAAACGGAGGTATCACAATGCTTCAAAACAGAAATATTGCATTTTTCATCGATGTGGACAACGTAGGGCTTAAAAGCGAAAACTACGCTAACGTTATCGAACAGCTCAACGGAATGGGCAGCATACTCTCGGGCAAGATCTACGGCGCGGGCGAGCGCAAGCACAAGGAGATCTACGCCGACGCGGAGTTGCACGGTTACCGTATCGAACGTCCTATGCGCGTAAAACGCCGCGGAAGAAAGGAATTCGATCCGCGCATTTACGTAGACGTTGTGGACGCAGTTGTGCGTACCCCCGCAATAGACGCGGTTTGTATTGTCGCCCAACCCGCCGATTTGGTGTACCTGTACAGCTTTTTGCGCGGTCGGGGCATAAAGGTCATCGCCTTGGACAACGCCGACGACGCAAGTTGCGCGTTTATCGACGAGGTGGTGGATCTCGGCATAGTTCTGGAACTCAAACTTCCTCAAAATTCGCAACAGCGCAAGCCGCAACCCGCTCCTCAACCCGAGCAACCGCAAGCCGCCGCTCAACAGGACAACGGTTTGGACCAAACCGACCGACTGCTTCTCGAAATCGAGCGTTTGCGCGCCTCCATCGGCGAACAGCCCAAGCAGGAACAACCTGCCGAACAAGCGGCTCCCGAGCAGGCTGAACAACCCGCAGAGCAACAGGCGGAGCAACAACCCGCCGAAGAGCAGCCCCAAGCGCAATCGGAAGAAAAGCCTGCCGAACAGCCCGAAAATGCGGCGAGTATCGTAGACGAAACGCAATCGTTGCTCAATCGCATTGCGGAAATCCGCGGCGATCAACAAAATCAAGCGGAGCAACAACCCGCCGAGCAAGCAGCCGAAGAGCAGCCCGAAGCGCAACCTGCGGAACAACCCGAACAACCCGAAGAACAGCCCAAAGAACCCGTTGAAGAACAGGAGCAAGCTCCCGAACAGGCGGAGCAACAACCTGCCGAGCAACCTGCCGAAGAGCAACCTCGCCAAGAGGAAGAACAGCAACCGCAACGTCCTCGCGCCAACGGCGAACACGCCTCCAACGACAGCGATCTGGTGCGGCGTATCGAAGAAATTCGCGCCAAAAGTCAGGGCGGCGACGACGACTATATCGAGGAAATAAGAAAACTTCTTGACGGTTTGGAATAAGAAAACGCAACGGAGTCGGTCTTTAAGCAAGACCGACTTTTTTTTGTGGGTGAATTATACTATCAAGTGCAACACCCGAAGAAAAAAAAGAAGTTCATATAAATCTCTGGTATAATGGTAGTTG